>JAUHXA010000084.1 GCA_030427245.1 Bacteroidia bacterium
ATATTCAAAAAGGAGAAACACTATGTGCTTTTTCTGAAAAAATATGCTCAGTATATTCCTCCTGTTATGGATACTTATGCTTACTGTTTGTTGAAGAATCATTTCCATCTCCTCGTTCGAGTGAAAACAAGGGATGAACAAGAGCAGTATTTTGAGGACTACTTGAAAATAACGGAATCTAATATATTGAAAAATAAGAGCTACAGTGCAAGGAAATATACAAATTTCAAGTATTTGAATCCCAGTCGTCAAGTTGGACACCTATGCAATAGTTACACACAGTCTATCAATGCTGAGACTCGGTTTGATGATAAACCCCGAAGGGGAAGTCTATTTGAAAGACCTTTTGAACGCAAGAGAATCGTCTCTGAATCCTATTATGCCAACGTGATTTACTATATTCATCGAAATCCTCAAAAACATGGTTTTGTAGAGGATTTTCGAGAATATCCCCATTCTTCTTATCATGCTTTTTTATCAAAAAGAAATACCAAATTGAGGCGAAAAGAGGTGTTGGATTGGTTCGGTGGGAAGGAAGAATACTTTGAATTACACAATTCTACGAGAGATTTAATGGGGAAAAACGATTGGGGAATTGAATTTGACTGAAAACAAACCTTTGTCAACGGTCGCAGACCTTGACAACAGTTGAAGTAGATGGTTTCGTTCTGCTTCAACCGTTGACAAACTCTACGAGTGTTGTCAAGGTTTCGCTTTCCTATCTGTATTTTCACCCAAACAAATCATCCACCACCAACACATTCTGAATCAGCCCCAAGCTATGCTGATTGTGCTTCAATCCAAAAGTAGTAATCAAGATTCAAAAAAGCTGTTTGTTGGTTTTGAATTTGACTGAAAACAAACCTTTGTCAACGGTCGCAGACCTTGACAACAGTTGAAGTAGATGGTTTCGTTCTGCTTCAACCGTTGACAAACTCTACGAGTGTTGTCAAGGTTTCGCTTTCCTATCTGTATTTTCACCCAAACAAATCATCCACCACCAACACATTCTGAATCAGCCCCAAGCTATGCTGATTGTGCTTCAATCCAAAAGTAGTAATGGTTTTGAACAGGAACTGCAAGATGAAAAGGAACTTGCTCACTTGGCGTATCATACTAAACTCCAAAATACAGTGCGGAAAAGTTCTTTTATATCTAAGAGTTCCTGTTCTCCAAAGCTCACCCAAACAAATCATCCACCACCAACACATTCTGAATCAGCCCCAAGCTATGCTGATTGTGCTTCAATCCAAAAGTAGTAATCAAAGTCCAAAAAAGCTGTTTGTTGGTTTTGGTGGAGGCTTGGAAAACGCCCATTTTGTTTCGCAATGCAGTCGCATAATCTTTGGTGAGAGAGAATTCGGTGTTGTAAAACTTGATTTCACAAAGGTTGATAACCTGGTCATTTCGGTCAATCAGAAGGTCGATTTGTGTGCCTTTTTCGGTTTTCGTTCCCTTTTTGTAGAAAGCAGAAGATTGGGAATAGACACCCGAAATGCCCAAGGCTTTTTTGATAGCAGCTAAGTTTTTGAGGCATAGATTCTCGAAAGCGTAGCCACTCCAAGTTTTGTAGGTCTGTGTTTGACTCAATCGCTGCCAAACACCTGTTTCTTCTTGCAGGTTGTCTTCCATAAATTGCAGGTGAGTGCTTTTTGCAGTTTTCGCTTTTCTTGTTCTCTACCGAATAGTGCTGTTTGCATGGAATAGGTTTGATAAGTTGCTGAATCTATGTAAAAATAGGTAGATTTAGCAGCTTATCCAAAAAATAAGTCGCTGAATGTATGGCTTTAGAAGCATATTTAGCGACTTATTTTCGTTTATTGAAGTAAAATTCAGAAACACCCTTGTATTTCTCAAACTCGATGTTTTTTGTTGGAGGAATAAGAAGTGCCAAAAGTAGCAATGCAGAAGTGGATTATTTGATGGCGAAAAATGGAAAAATTGTTCCTATTATTTAAATTGTAATGTCGCTATATTCTGACCTATTTTAATTCCTTGTTCTACCCCAATATCAATTGCTGAGCGATAGTGAATTCCTCCATAGAGACGGCTGATTGCAGCTTCATCAGCGAAATCATAAAAAGAAGTAAAAGACCTTGGAGAGCCGTCTATATCGGTACGGTCGATGTGTGTCCTATCAACAAAAGAATAATTGTCACCAAATAAATCTGTCAAAATCTCAGCAGTAGCACCTGATTGAACGGAATGTCCAGAAGTATATTCAGGGAAAGGTGGAGTTGCCAGAGGAATAGACCATGTGTCGTCAATGTTATCGTGAATGTAAGTGATTGGTCTTACTAAATTGTAACGATATTTTACATTCCAACAGGATATAAAGGCATCATGAACCCCCATTCCAAGTTTGGCATATACTTCCGCCGTACGGGCAAGGTCAGCTCCCTCGTCAGAAAGAATTTGCATCATGATGGAATAAGAATGTCCTGGAGGAGTAGCTGTATTCCCAGGGTCATCGCTCCAAAATTCGGCTATTGTTTTTTGTTCGGGAGTCAAATTGTTAACTGCTTCATACACTTCCATTGCCTCCAAATAAAAATCAGAATTGGTAGCTGTCGAATAGGAGGGAGGTGGTACTGGCAGTAAATCCTCAATATTTGTTTCCATAAAAGGCCTAACATCTCCCCAATAGGGTTGCAAAGGAATTGGGTTAGTAGGACTTGTGGGTTCCCAAAGTCCCTCACCAATAGGGACTATATATGAAGATGGAAAATTAAAATTATAGCACTCCGCTTGTCCGTCACTATGGGCGAACGCAAGCACAGCATTTCCAACGGATTTTCCATAAGCCATAGAACGGTCTATGATTTCATCCGAAGCTTCTGTTCTAAATTGAGCCTCATATTGCGCTTCTAAATCAGTAATTAAGGATAAATTAGAAGTTGAAGTTGTCTGAAAACAATTTTTTAAAAATACTCCTAACGTGGCATTGGCCACTGCCCCCCAATGATACTCTGCGTTCTCATCTGCGACAGGGACGGTACCGACATTAAAATCAGTCAACTGTCCTTCAAGTGATTTATACCCTGACATTCCGTGCCGAACGCCTTCATAAAGTGCTAAACCTGAATATCCATATACACGAGCTGCAACAGGAGGTGAATAACCAGGTGTTTCTTTTGTCAATTGTAAGGTCAGTTCAATCCAATCCAAGACAACACTTGAAGAATAATCAGATGTGTCTGATTTTGTAAATGTGTCATCATCTTTTTCACAACTATTAAAGACAATAATAATAGCAAAAAAGAACATAAAATACAAATTGATTTTTTTCATAAAAAACTATTTTTAAATATGAATTAGCCTTTATGCTAAAACAATAAATACTTTGAGGGTCATTGGTTTCTTACGGTGTCGAACCTCCAAGAAATTAGACCTCTTTTGGTTAAAATTTACAAATTTAATGCTAATTTCCCATACCCTGTTTGACAATTATATCTTCATTTTCTGTTTGCAGGTAAGGGGAGTCCGTGAAACACCTGTTTAATTCTTACACTTAAGGCATTATGGGTTTTTAAGTGTTTTGTCAACTTCATCAAAAACGTTAGACCTATCAGCAAGAACAACTAGTGTGTCTTGTGCTTCAATTTTTGTGGAACCGTTTGGCGTTAAATAGCTATCACCTCTTATAATCATGGCTATTATCGCATTTTTGGGAAAGCCTAATTCCACAATTTCCTTGTCTACGGCAAAGTATTCGGAAGTTATCAAAATTTCTTTCATTTCAGCTTTGGGGTTTTCTGTCAAAAGCAAATCAGTTGCAGTTAGCTTCTTTGCTTTTTCTGGCAATCCCACATTTAGCCATTTTGCAACAACGGAAAGCGTAGTTCCTTGAATTAATACGGATGTAACTGAAATGAAAACACGATATTAAAAATCATGTTTGCTTTGTCAATTCCTGCCAAAAGCGGGTAAGTCGCAAACACAATGGGAACTGCACCACGTAGACCAACCCATGAAATGTAAAACCTTCTTCTCAGTTTCATTTTGAAAAATATCAGACTGAGAAATACACCTATAGGTCGGGCAACAACTATCAAGAACAAGGAAATTAGCAATCCAATGCCGATATATGGAATGATTTGAGAAGGAAAAACAAGTAAACCTAAAGTGAGGAACAGAACAATTTGCATGAGCCAAGCCAAACCATCAAACATTTTTAAAATGGTTTTCTTGTGTATAATGTATTGATTGCCTAAGTAAACCGCACAAATATAGATTGCCAAAAAACCATTGCCGCCTACAAAATCGGTGGCAGAAAAGGTAATGAACATTAGGGCAATAACTAAAACAGGGTAAAGCCCTTCAAAGTCAAGTTTGATTTTGTTAATGATAAACTTGCTGAGGATGCCAAAGACAAAACCTGCAATACCACCTAAAATCATTTGCCGTAAGAATAAAGGAATGATGGATAGTAAACCTTGGTCTTGATTGATTACCAATGTCAAGAATGCAAGAGTCAGCACATACGCCATTGGATCGTTACTACCGCTTTCCAGCTCTAAAGTAGGTCGGAGGTTCGTTTTTAAAGCAAGGCTTTTTGACCGTAGAATTGAAAATACGGCTGCTGCATCTGTTGAAGATACAATCGAACCTAAAAGAAGGCTTTCATAAATGGTGAAGTCAGTAATAAACCATACAAAAGTGCCAAGAGAAATGGCTGTCAATAGAACGCCTAATGTCGATAATGCAATTCCTTCTCGAAGAATAGGTTTAATAGCTGCCCAATTGGTGTCGAGTCCACCTGAAAACAAGATAAAATTAAGAGATACAATACCTATGAACTGTGCGAGTTTTGGGTCGTCAAAAAAGATACCGCCAATGCCTTCAGAACCCGCCAACATTCCAATTCCCAAAAAGAGCAATAAAGTCGGAACGCCAAATTTGTAGGAGGTTTTACCTGCAATAACACTTACGAAAAGCAATAAAGACCCAACCAATAGTATGTTTTCAATCGTGAGATTCATTCTTTTTCTGTTTTGAACTGTTTAAACTTTTGATAGTTTCAGCATAAACACATACAGAGCCGATAAGGTCTATTGCGGCGAATAAAAAGAAAAACTCACTATTCTTGTTAATGTTATATTTTTGTTTTATTTACCTACTGGAAAGTCCTAAAATATCCTAAACACATTTCTCTATTCCGCCCTCAATGCCTTCACAGGATTGGCTACTGCTGCTGTAATCGCCTGATAACCCACCGACAACCAAGCAACTGCCAATGAAAAAGCAATGGCAATCAAGAAGATAGAAATACCCATGTCAATCGAATAGGCAAAACCTTGCAGCCATTGACTCATGCCATAGTAGGCGAGGGGCGTAGCAATGACAAAGGCAATAATGACCAATTTGGTAAATTCTTTGGAGAAAAGCATTACAATATTGCCTACGGATGCGCCCAAAACCTTGCGGACACCAATCTCTTTCGTTTTTTGAGCTGCCATAAACGACACCAAACCGACCAAACCCAAGCAAGCAATAAAGATGGCAATAAAAGCGAAAATTCGGAACAATTGCTGCAATTTGGCTTCATCCTCGTAGGCATCCCCCAAGCGTTCGTCCAAAAACTGGTATTCAAATAAATGATTGGGAAACAAGCTGGCGTAGGTGTTTTTTATTTCTGCAATCGTTTTTTGAGGGTTGCGGGTATTCATTTTGACCCCAGCCGTACCGATAAACAATTCACCTCTAAAAAAGACCGCAGGGATGATTTCCATTTGCAGCGAACGGTTGTGAAAATTCTTCAATACGCCGATGATGGGCATTGCCCAACCATTGAAGAACAGTTCCTCGCCCAATATAGATTCATTGCTTTCGTAGCCCATTGTTTTTACCAATTCCTCATTGACGACCACGCCTTTTTTGTAAATAGAATCCTTTGCAGCTTGTGGCGGATACCATTCACCAGCAGCCAATTTCAGATTGTAGGTCTCCATATAATCCACATCCAAGCTTTTGATTTCGGCATAAATTTTATCTCCTTCCTTGCCTTTGTCGCCCATTTCGATATTGGAAGTCCACGAACTCCAAGCAATCGGCGCTCCCATCGCAAAACTAACCGATTCGATAGAAGGATTTTGCTGCAATGCCGCTTTCATGCGCTTCAATTTTGCAGGTGTTTCGTTGGGCAAATCGAGCATCACAATTGCCTCTTTGTCAAAGCCTAAATCCTTGTTTTGTAGGTAGTTCATTTGGTAGGTCATCACCAAAGTTCCGACAATCAAGACTTGCGAAATGATGAACTGAAACACGACCAAACCCCGACGCATCAAAAGCGAACTTTTTTTGTTGGTTGTCAAAGTATTTTTGAGGGCAACGGCTGCCTGATAACCCGACAAAACCATTGCAGGGTAAAAACCCGCCAAAAGGCTTGTAATCAAAATACTGCAAAAGGTAAAAAGGAGAATGGTTGGGCTAAAAATATCTAATTGAAGTTCTCGCTCCAAAAAAGCGTTGAGGTAGGGAAGAGCCAATTCTGCAAAGGTCAAAGCGAAAAGAACGGCAATGGTGGTGAGCATTAGAGTTTCGCCTAAAAATTGATTGACCAACTGTTTTCGATTCGCTCCCAAGACTTTGCGAACACCTACTTCTCTCGACCTTTTGACTGCTTGAGCTGTTGCGATGTTGATGAAATTGACGCAGGCAATCAAGACCAAAAACAAACCTATCAAGCCAAAAATCCACAAATAGGTTTTGCTAATCGTCGGATTATCGGTCGAACCTTCAAAACGGGTATCGAAGTGCATTTCAGTAAGAGGTTGCAAAAAGTAATTGCGTTCTGCCGCTCGACTTTCTGATAAATACTTTTTTTCAAAGGGTTCAAATCGAGAATTGATGCTTTCAGGTGTTTGATTGTCAGCCAATATAACATAGACACTGCCCGCCCAAGTCCAGTTCCAATTGGTTACATCACCGACTTCTTTGGCATAGGCTTTCAAGTTCCCAAAACTGACCACCAATTCAAAAGCGAGATTGCTATTGTCGGGCGTATCTTCAATCAAACCCGTCACTTTTGCATCAAATTTTTGGTCAAAAGTCAATACTTTCCCCAAAACGGATGCCTGCAATGGAAAGAGTTTTTTGGCTACGCTTCGGGTCAAGACCACCGAATTGGGTTCATCTAAAGCGGTGGAAGGATTGCCTTCTATCCACTCATAATCAAACACTTCAAAGAATGTAGAGTCCGCAAAAATGGAGCTTTCTATTTTGAACAATTCATCTGCTATACTGACCGTTGCTTCTTGGTGATTGTGGAGTTGGGTGATTTGCTCCAATTCTGGAAAATCAATCCGCAAAGCTTTTGCCAAGGGGTATTGTGTATAACCATTGAATTGCTCCTCGTCTCGATCTAAGCGCTCACTTACGACTCGGTAAATCTTGTCGGCTTTGGACTGATTCAAATCGTAACTTGATTCGTACTTGACGACCAAGAATATTAATAAACAACAGGCGATTCCTAAGGACAAGCCCATGATGTTGATGAAGGCATATCCTTTGTTGCGGATGAGGTTGCGGTATGCGGTTTTGATGTAGTTTGTTAGCATTTTGTTTTGGTTTTGAACACAGTGGCACGGAGGCACAGAGTGTTTTTACTTATTTGATTTAGAATAACTTATCCCGATACCTCGGGATTGAACGCTGAGACGGAGAGGTGGAGAGACTTTTGTTTTTTAGCTGTCATACTATAAGTATCTCGTGTGTTGAAGCCACCGAGTACATCCCTTTATATTGTCTTTCTTGAAATTTACCCACAAGATTTGTCCAAAATGACAACGACCCTATTTTTGCACAGTCATACTGTAAGTATCTTGTGTGCTGAAATCATCGAACACATTCCCTTCTATTTTCTTTGTTGAAGTTTACCCACAAGATTTGTCCAAAATGACAAATAGCCCTAAACACGCACTCAACAATACAACCATTTAGCAATAAAACAATTCAGCCATTATTCCGAAAGAATCAACTCATCTACTTCTCCATACGTATCATAAGAAGAAGTAATCACCCTGTCTCCCTCCCTCAATCCTTCGGTCACTTCGTAGTTCTTGGGATTTTGGCGACCGATGCTGATGGCTTGTTTTCGGGCAATATTGGAATTGGCATCCAAGACATAAATCCATGCACCGCCCGTTTCTTGGTAAAAGCCGCCACGAGGAATCAAAAGAGCTTGACTTTCATCGCTTAGCGACAATTTGATTTGAAGGCTTTGACCCCGCTTTATGCCTTCGGGAGCTTTTGCAGGGAAAAACATATCTACTTCAAATGTACCGTTGCTGATTTCGGGATAAATCTTTTGGATGGTCAAAGGATAAGTCGTTCCTGCAAAGGTGAATTCGCCTTGCTGACCTGTGTAAATCCTTGCTACATAGTGTTCATCGACTCTTGCACGTACTTTGTAGTTGTCCAAAACGTCGATTTGTCCCAAGTTTTCACCCCGATTGACGGATTCGCCCAATTCTACTTTGAGCGAAGACAATTGCCCTGCAATAGGTGACTTCACGATTAGGTTGTCAAGACTTTGGTCAATCACTCCGAGGTTTCGTTTCATCAAATCCAAAGACGAGCCAATTTGTCCTTTTTGTTGCTGCGAAAGTTGTTGGTCTTGAGAGATTTTGCGTTGGATAACAGAGCGTCTTTTGATGTTGTAGCTTAGTTCATCTTTCATCTGCTCAAACTCTTCTTTGGAAACCAAATTTTCCTCCAATAGAGGTTTGTTTCGGTTGATGCGGCGTTGAAGGTCGGTGATTTGATAGTCCACATTGACCAATTGTTCTTCAAGGTTCAAACCGTTCTGTTCCATGACAATCTGTGTGTTTTGAAGGTCGTTGATTTGCTCCAAAAGCTGCGTTTCGAGGTTCATATAACTCAACTGTAAACTGGCATTGGAGAGTTTAATGAGTTTCTGCCCTTTCTTCACGATTTCGCCATCTTCCACATAAATTTCCTTGACTTGTCCCCCTTCAACGGCATCCAAAAACACTGTTTTGATGGGCAGTACATTGCCTGTCACAGGGATAAATTCTTTGAAGTTGCCTTTGGTGACAGTTGCTACTGTCACTCGGTCTTTCTCAACTCGGTATTTTTTAACCCCCGAATTGTTGATAAACCAAGCGGATAGCAATCCTACGACTGCTAACAAACTGGTGTATAAAACGATTTTGCCGAGCGTCCATTTTTTCTTTTTGATTACCTTGTCCATTTCTCTTTATAATGCTGAATAGTTTATCCCGAAATCTCGGGAATTGAATTTTGAATTGAGCGTTTGAGTAAAACCTTATAGATTTAATTCTTATAAGCCTATGCACGTTTCTTAAATAGGCGAATTTACATAAATAAAAACCTATAAGGTTTGGGTTTGGATTAAATAAGACGTTTTGTCCTATACTGAAATCACAACAATTGAACAGCTTCATTTTCAAGGTCATTGTCATCATCGTTGTAATGTGCTTCTTTTAGTTCTATTTGCTTTGATGTATTTGTTTCCTGTTCGCTGTACAAACCTTCAATGGTTGTGTAAACGATGACGGTAAGAATTAGATAACCAAAAAGTTTGAAGACAGGAAGGAAGAAATTGATGATAGGTTTCATGGGATTTTATTTATTTGATATTTTCTTAAAAGTATTTGAATCCGCTCAATAGCGGTGGGTTTCAAAACCCACCGCTATTGAGCGAGTTGTGGTGCATTTACATCATTCTGCACCCAACCATCCAACAGATTCACAATTCGATTACCATAAGCCGCATTGCTTTCGGAGTGAGTAACTTGCACAATCGTCACGCCATCTTTTTGGTTCAACTGTTTGAACAAATCCATGATTTCTTCGCCTTGCGAGGTGTGCAAATTGCCTGTGGGTTCGTCTGCCAAAATGATTTTGGGTTTGGTGATAATCGCTCTGGCAATGCCGACCAATTGCTGCTGCCCGCCCGAAAGTTGGTGAGGAAAGAGGTCTTTTTTGGCGACTATATTGAAGCGGTCGAGGACATCGGCTACCAAACTTTTGCGCTCGCTGTTTTTGATGCCCCTGTAAATCAAGGGTGTTTCGATGTTCTCATAGACCGTCAATTCGTCAATGAGGTGATAGGCTTGAAAGACGAAACCCATGTACTGTTTGTGGAGTTCGTTCTTTTTTTGTTCGTTCATTTTGGAGATTTCGTAGTCGTAAAAACGGTAACTGCCTCCTGTCGAATTTTCCAACATTCCCAAAATGTGCAACAAAGTGGATTTTCCCGCACCGCTTGGACCCATGATGGTCACAAATTCCCCTTCTTCAATGTTTAGATTGATGTTTTTGAGGATGTAGTGTTTTTTCAATCCTGAACGGTGGTATTTTTCGATGCTGTTTAGTTGTATCATGGTGCTATGGATGCTTTTGGTTCTATGGATGCTGTTGTTCCTTGGTTGATGCTATTGATACTGATCTCGTTAGTTGTCATTTTGCAAAAATCTTGTGAGTAAATTTGATGGATTCGGTTAATCATCATAAAATTTTTGAAAGAAAATAGAATTTGACCTTCAATCTCACGAAGTCTTCCCCGAAAATTTGGGATATCAACTCATCTACGCTCTATTATAGGCAAAGGCTGTGCCATTGAGATAACTAATTGATAATAAAATAGATATAAGTGAAATTGTGGAATTGAAGAGAAAGGACTGTTTCAGAGTGGAACAGTTTTGTGTTTCAGAGTGGAACAGTGATTTTATAAATCAAAAACTATATCTTGAAGAAAACAAAAAAAATAGCCAACCCATTCAATATGAGTTGGCTATTCTGTAATAGAAGATTCAATTTACCTTCTTGGATTTCTCACATTCGTTTGTTCCAAAATATGTTTAGAAAATCGGTATTTCTTCAACTGTTCAGGAGTTAAAAAAGTAGCACCTTGTATGCGCTCCAAACAATGTTCATTACCGCACGAACAGTCAAAAACCTCGGTCATTTTCCATTCAGTTGAAGGATAGAAAAATGCCAATTCATCTTCAGCTTTAATCGAACGTAAAGTTATCAATTCCATCTTTTGAGTATCAAAAAATACATTGGGTTCACAGCTGTGATTGATGTATTGCAGATATTTAGGCTTGAGAGTGATGTGTTCACTTTCGTTTATTTGTACAGAGAATCGTGAAGGGACAGTCAGTTTTGTTTCGTAACCAAACTTGGATAGAATGGTATGAGCTTTCAGGTCTTCAGTCGCAAACATAGAACTGTAATTTGTTTGGGTATTTTCACGAACCTCCAAAGATGGAGTAACTTGATGTTTTAGAAGTGTGGTTGTTTTCATTGTGTGATTTAATTATTTTTGAAGGTATGATTTGATAAAACCCCTCTCTATTTTGTGAAGTAGAGAGGGGTTTGATGGTTTGAATAAAAATTAGGGCTTGTAAAAAGTCTTTTTCTTATCCAATACACCCAACTCCTGCAAGGTATCATTGATGGCATCTACCATACCTTTGTCTTGTGTAGTGGCTGTGCCATTAAGGACTCTGCGCAAGGCGATGTAAAAATTCAGTTCACCTAATGCCAAGTCATCACCCTTTTCGGTGAAATCGATAATCATTTGGGCATAATGATTGATTTTAGCTTCGATAAATGTTTCTAAACTCATAGTTGTAATTATTTTTTAAAGTGAAAAAAAAGTGATATTTTTGTTATTATTTGGTTTCTGTATGTAATTCTATATAGTCTACCACATCTCTTTGCCGATGCTGTTGTCTTTGTTGGTATCACCATAGAGCTTCAAAATCAACCACCAACGTCTTGCGGCTTTCTTGGCTTGTTTAGCCTTGTTTTCATCTCCATCTGTTGCCAAGCCTCCGAACAAATCCTTGAGGTCTTGTTCGGTCAATTGACCTTCTCCGCTTTTGTCGAGTACGCCGAAAAGGTAATCTGTTTTTTGTTGTAATACTGTGTTGAACATGATTTTGATATTTAAATTTGGTGAAATAAAAAAGAGTGCTTTATCCGTTATCTGCTATCATGAGCAGTGATATTCTAATAGACGTATTGGGATAAGTGGATTGAAGATTTTGTTGGAAGAAATTTCATTTTTTTGATGCACCAAATACATCATCCATAAAGGAAGAATATTCTTCAAAATCGATTCCCTTATCCTCGCCTTCATAGTTTTTGTAGAGCGCCAATAATTTTTCTGCTGTCCATGTTGAATTATTCTTTCTGATCAAGGCATCGAAATGTTTGTACCATTCTTTGAATTCGATGATGCCACTACCATCTTTGTCAATAGTATCGAATGCTTTTTGTCTGTTTGTTGTTGAACTCATGAGAGTTTTTGTTTTTTGTTTAAAAATAATGTTATGCTGCTATCAAAAGCAGCGATGTTTCAATAGATAAAATGAGTGTAGCAGATTAAAGATTTTTTTTTAAAAAAAAAGTTTACTTTGCCTCTCCAAAAATATCGTTCATAAAGTTGGTGTACTCTTCAAAGTCGACTCCACGAACTGTTCCACCTTCATCATAGACACTGAACATCCTCATCAATTCGTCTTTGCTTATATTGGTGTCATTTGCTAAACCCTTGAAGTGTTTGTACCATTCTACATAAGTTATCAGTCCACTTCCGTCCTTGTCGATTGCATCAAAAGAAGCTTTTCTTTCATCTACCGTTGAGACAGAAACAATGGGGCCAAAAATATCGTCCATAAAAGAATTGTACTCGTCAAAGTCTGCTCCTCGAGAAGTCCCTGCTTCATCGTAGGTATTGAAGACCATCTTCAATTCGTCTCGACTCATGTTGTTTTCTTCTGCCCATCCTTTAAAGTGAGCATACCATTCCTCAAAATCAATACGACCGTTTTTGCTTTTATCAATAGCATTGAAGGCATTGGTTCTGTCTTGTGCTGTCATCATAATAAAATGTAATTTAAAAATATGTATAAAAAATTATAAAAATAGAGTGTTTCCCGTTTTCTCAGAAGCCCCTCTATTTCTAATAGACGGATTGAAGAGAGTGAATTGAAGATTTTTTGAAAAAAAAGAGTAAAAAATCCTCCAATAGTCGAAACCATTGAAGGATATATTGAGAAGCACTTTAAATTTTATGGAGGGAAGGAACTCATTTTCCTATCCTTTCTTCCACATTGGGCTGCACCAAATACAAAGTACCGAGGGTCATGAACAACAAAGCCAAAATGAGTAAGCCCCACTCTCCAACTGTTGGAACTTCTGCTGCTGCTGGATTGGCTGCTGGACTTATCACTACTTCAAAATCCATATCTACTAGTTGATTAGTCGTATCAAATGATCCAAGGGCATTTACGTACAAAAAACCATTTGGATAATCATCAGGGAGATCATTGTAAATTAATATATTAAGCCGGCTATCACTTCCTGCTGTTAGCTCAAAAGCATAATCATTTCCTGCTGTTACAGCAAAAGGAGGATTCAAGGTAATGGTCAATATTTCTGGATTACCTGATGCGTCAAAAGTTTGATAAACGGGACCACTTATCAGAGCAGTAGGAGGGGCAGTAATCGCAGCGATTCTAAACTCATGAGTACCGGGAAGAATCTGAGTATCATCATGTTTAAAAGTAATACTCGTAACCTCCCCTGATTCGCATGCCTGAAACGTTTGACCTATAGTGAAACCTGGAAATGTCGTAACGAAACCAATTCCATCGTCAGTAAATTCATGTACCGTACATTGAGCATTTAGGTCAGAAGAACAGAACAGAACAGAAAAATAGTAAAAATGTGTTTTTTTGTCATGATAATTGAATTTAAAAAAATGAAGAAAATAAAGTGTTTTCACCATTCTATACAATTGTCTTCATTGATTTTTGGTGATACTCTATTGGACGGAGATGTAGAATTGAAATGTAGGTTTTTGAAAAAAAAGAGCAAAAAAAACCTCCAATAGTCGAAACCATTGGAGGAGAATTATTTACATCAAAAAGTGCAGACTTATTTTGAGCATTTTAAGAAAAATAGCAGGGAGAATTTTTAAGTCCCAATCAAGGCAAACCCTGCCCAGTCGACAGGTTCCATCAATTCATCTTCAATCAATGCGATTTTTGCCTTGCGAAGTGCTGCAGCATAGCTATCGCCCGCCAAAATAAACCGAAACATCGCCTCTACCAATAGGCGGGTAGAGTCTTGTCGAACCTTGAAGAGGGAATAGACAATATTCTGAACACCTGCATACAAAAATGCCCGATGCAATCCCATCATTCCTTCTCCTTTCTGTAGTTTACCCACTCCACTTTCACAACTGCTCAAGACCACCAATTCGGCAGAAAGTTGAAGGTTCATAATCTCGGAAATATATAATTTATTGGCTTCCGAATCCTTGTTGTCCATTTCCCTGTTTTCATACAGATTCAATCCCGACAAGGCTGAATGTTGGGCATTCGAAAAACCATGTGTAGAGAGCAAAACATATTGATAGTCTTGAATGTGTGCCAAAAGGTTTTCTTTGGATGCCATGTCGTAAAACAGGGCAATTGCATCCTTCTCTTGTCCTTCAAAAAGCTCATAGACCGTTTTGACCTCTGTTTCGGTTTCTTCCAAATCCATCAAAGCCACCTGTTCATTCCCTCCAGACTTCAAAATCAACTTTCTGTCTTTTTTGCCATTTTTGCCGCTTTTGAGAATGTAACCATTGCTTGCCGCCTCTGTCTGTCCGAACTTGATGGGTGCCAATCCCAAAAAATTTCCTGTAGAAGTCTGGGTTTTGCTTGCTTTTTTTTGATGCGCAAACCAAAGCAAGGTAGCGGAATAATGGTACTGAATGTCAAAGGTTTTGATAAGGTAAGGCAGTTCTGAAAATTCCTCTATTGAAGTGGATAATGGGACAATCAGTGCATCAAAGGACAAACGCTGCAAAATGCCATCGGGAATAATCAGCAGTTTGTTTTTGCCCTTCAATGCTGCTTCAATGGGCTGCAAAAGCTCTTGATACAGCTTACTTGCCAAGCGACCATATTCCTCTATGTCGCTCATAAACATCCTTTTTCCAAAGGCATCAATTGTTTTTTCCAAGTCTTCGGGACGGGGGATTTTTTTGAAGGAAACATGGTCTTTGTCAATGGCAAAAACAAACAAAGACTCCTCGTATAAGCTGTATTCTATTAGCAATTCGCCCAATTGAAGGAGTTCTTGAATTTGGGAAATAGAAGCCGTTTGGTTTTGGTATTTGAGTTGATAGTAGTCGGGATAGTCCGCTTCCAGTTGATCCATTAATTGGAGATAGGCTTGTTGATATGCTAAGTATTCCACTTGTAGTGTGCGTATTTCCGCTTCTTTTCCCGCCTCCTCCTTCTCCGCTTCTTTCTGCTGGACAGCCTGTTCTATTTGGCTCAATTGGGTTCTCAATTGTTTCTCCTTTTGCAGCATATCATCAGGGATAAGAGATGCAGCTTTTGCCATTCCCTCCTGCATAGCTCCCAACAACAAGGCAGCTTTGGCTTTTTCTGCAAAACCAAAGGCTTGTTCCAATAGGTCTTTTTTGCCTGTATGTTCCCAAGCTGTATATGAGATGTTGATACCTGTGATATAGCTATCGTGGTGTACTTTGGGCAAGGCCAATTTGCTATCATCCGAACGGTAACTATTCCGCATTTGCTCCAATAAGTCAATTGTCAATTGTGCATTTGTTAAGGCTGCCTCCAAATATTTGGGGTCTTTCTCCGTTAAAAAAAGTGCGTGAAAAGCTTTTGCTTTGCCGCTTAATAAATCAATGCCCAAAGCATGTTGTATTTTTTCTAAAGGAGGGTTGTCATAAATATCCTCTTGACTACAAGCATCGGTGAAGGCATACAAGGCTTTTTGACTATACTGAAGCGCCTGTATGTACTCTTTTTTTTGAATATGGAGGAAAATCAAGGATATATATATATCGGCAATAAAAAGCCCATGAGCGCCTATATTTTCTAATCGAATAGCCAAAGCTTTTTGTAGGTATTTATTCGCTTCTTCAAAATCCATTAGGAACAAATAAGCCCTTCCCAAACCCTTATAGCTAAAGGCAGCACCATCGGATTTTTCTCCATTCAATGTTGTTTGGATGTGAAGTGCTTTTTTGAAGTAATTGATTGCTTCCTGATGTTGCCCCGATGCATTGTGTATTTCTCCTAGGTGAACATAAGGCCCTGCTGTGCGTTCGCTATACTTTTTACCATGAGCAATGTTGTAATCAATGGCTTTTTGATAGGCATCAATGGCTTTTTCTACCTCGGTAATTCGGGAATAACAGATACCCAACCAATTGTAAGCTATACTTATGCTTTCTTCAGGGTCATCTAATTGCTCTGCGATTTGTAGGGCTTTTTGAAAATAAGGAATCGCCCGACCAAAATCCCCCATTCGTGTATAACAAACTCCCTTATTGATGTGAAAATAATTCGACAGAGTGGAGGGAGTATCTATCAATGTGGGGCGGAGTTCGATGACTTTATCAAAATAACTCAAAGCCTTTTCATACTGAGTAATTGTAGCGTACATACTCGCCAAGTCTATGGTAGATTGAAGAACTTCCTCATGCTCCGCACCAAGTACTTCTATTTGAATAGCAAAAGCTTCTTCTTGATAATGTATTGCCGATTTGAAATCTCCCATGAAGTAGTAGACAGTCCCAATATAATTGAGAATCTCTGCGAGTTTGAGGTCTTTGTTTTGTCCCAACTGAAGGTAGATGTCTTTTGCTTTTTGCAACAACTTCAATGCCGCACCATCTTGCTCCTCTTTGTAGAATTTTTCCCCTTCTTTGAAGTATTTTTCGGCAGTTTCCAAGGATTCAAAAGTCATAGAAATTGTTTTTTAGTTTTTTGCCTCTCACATCTCACTTCTTTCGTCCAAAGCCCCCGTCAAGAAGTCCCCGTCAAGAAGTCCCAATCAAGGCAAACCCTGCCCAGTCGACAGGTTCCATCAATTCATCTTCAATCAATGCGATTTTTGCCTTGCGAAGTGCTGCAGCATAGCTATCGCCCGCCAAAATAAACCGAAACATCGCCTCTACCAATAGGCGGGTAGAGTCTTGTCGAACCTTGAAGAGGGAATAGACAATATTCTGAACACCTGCATACAAAAATGCCCGATGCAAACCCATCATTCCTTCTCCCTTTTGTAGTTTGCCCACTCCACTTTCACAACTGCTCAAAACCACCAAATCGGCAGAAAGTTGGAGGTTCATGATGTCCGAAATGTACAATTTATGGGCTTCCGAATCACTGCCCTCTATTTTGTTGTCTGTATATAGATTCAAACCCGACAAGGTAGAATGTTGGGTATTTGAAAAACCATGTGTAGAAAGCAAGACATATTTGTAGTCTTCAATGTGTGTCAAAAGATTTTCTTTGGATGCCATATCGTAAAACAGAGCTACAGCTTCTTTCTCTTGTTTCTCAAAAAGCTCATAGACCGTTTTGACCTCCGTTTCAGTTTCTTCCAAATCCATCAAAGCCTCTTGTTCATTTCCCCCAGACTTCAAAATCAACTTTCTGTCTTTTTTGCCATCCTTACCGCTTTTGAGAATATAGCCAGTATTTGAGGATTCTGTCTGTCCAAACTTTATGGGAGCCAATCCCAAAAAATTCTTTTTGGAATAGCTGTTTTTGCTTTCCTTTTTTTGATGGCTATGCCAAAGTAGAGTGGCAGAATAATGGTACTGAATGTCAAAGGTTTTGATGAGGTAGGGAAGTTCTGAAAATTGCTCAATAGGAGTTTCTAATGGAGAAATCAATGCGTCAAAAGGTAAACGGTGTAAAATACCATCGGGAATAATCAACAGTTTGTTTTTGTCCTCCAATGTTGCCTCAATGGGCTGCAAAAGCTCATGATACAATGCACTTGCCAATCGAGCATATTCCTCTATGTCACTCATAAGCATCCTCTTGCAAAAGGCATCAATTGTTTTTTCCAAGTCTTCGGAACGTGTCACTTTTTTGAAGGAAACGCTCTGCTTGTCAATGGCAAAAACAAACAAACTTTCTTCGTATAAGCTATATTCTATCAATAATTCGCCCAATTGAAGGAGTTCTTGAATTTGGGAAATAGAAGCCGCTTGGTTTTGGTATTTGAGTTGATAGTAGTCGGGATAATCTCGGCTCAACTGTTCCATCAACCGGCTGTATTGTTGTTGGTAGGTCAAAAATTCAACGTATAGTGCCTGTATTTTTGCCTCTTTCAAAGGTGAGTCTTCTCGGCTTGCTTTTTGTGTTTGTAGTGCCTTGTCCAATTCAGTCAACTTGACTTTACATACTTGTTCCTGTTGCACTAATTTTCTTGGAATCGGAGATTTTATTTTTGCTGCCTTATCTTGCATCGAAAATCGGAGTAGGGAGGCTTTGGCTTTTTCAGTAACTGTGAAAGCTGCTTCCAATGCTTTTGCGCTCTGATTTCTTTTCCACGCCAAGTAGTTTGTTTGCATACTTATCTCATAAACCTCTGAATAAAGCTTTTCTGCCAAAAGTTTTGAATGTTCGGTATGATAGTCTATTCGCTCCATCGCCTGAATAGCCAAATCAATTGTATTCAAAGCTGTTTCTAAGTTTTTTACCTTCGAAACATCCTGCAAATAGTAATATTGGAAAATGACGGATTTACGCCTCAAAAGTGAAATATACATATAATTACCTATGGGGGTGTCTTTTAACGAAGGATTTGGATAGATGCTTTCCTCCCCAAAAGAAGGGACAGCAGTTCTCAACCCTTCTTGGCAAACTTTTAGGGCGAGCAAATAGTCCCCTTTTTGCTCATACATGAAGGCAAGCATGTAATAGGCATGGCTGGTTTTGGGATGCGTTGCTCCAAAGATTTCTAAGCTCAATTTCAGTCCTTTTTGGAGGTACTCTTGGGCCTGTTCAAATTTTCCTATCTGGCTGTAATTGGCACCTGTCATTACATAGGTATCCACCATTGGATAGCTGTTTGCATCTAAGTGTTCCAAAATTTCTACACTTTTTTGGAAATAAGGAGTGGCTTGGTGAAACCTGGATGTGCGGTAATATTCCAATCCTATATTGGTGTAAATCATTGTAGTAAGAGGATGAAATTTACCCACTTTTTCTAAAAATTTGTCCAGCGCTCTCAGGAAATAGTACAGTGCTTGCTTGGCATTTTTCACCTTAGAATATGACAATCCCAGTGCATTAAAAATCAAAGGTTTCCACAAATCATCGACATCTTCCAATTTCTCAAAAACCTCTGTTGCTTTTTGGTAATAGAGAATGGATTGCCAAGGATCAGACAAGTGATCATAACAGCTTCCAATTGTCCAATGCAAAATGGCATAATACTCAGAAACCGTAGAAATAGCATCGGCATAAATCTTTTGAACTTTGAGTAAATCTTCCAATGCCAATTCGTATTTTGCCATTCGCTCCCAAATGACTCCCCTTAAAATGCGAGAATTTAAAGTAGCGTCTGCTTTTTCTCCCAATAATTCCATTTGAATGTTCAATGCCTCTTGATTGTGGGCAATGGCTTTTTGATGGTTGTTTTGGGCTAGGTAACAATCACTCATCTGATGCAAAGTATCCGCTCTCAACACCTCTTTTTCTTTTCCTTCTTTCATCAAAAGCATGTTTGCTTTTTCAAAAAAAATCAAGGCTTCTTTTGGTTTTGCTTCCTTTCTAGCTGCTTCCCCTTCTCGATGGTATTTTTCCGCCAATTCGATTGGCGTAGTTGTCTTATTGGATTGGTTTGTAAAAATAGGCTTCATTTTGAGGTTTTGTTTTTGTACAAAAATAGGTGATAATTTGTAATTGTAAAAACAAACTACTATCTCAAAAAAAAAAAGCGACTCTGAACAAAGCACAAATATGAACGGTACGTTTTGATATTCTTCATTTAGGCTTCATTTTTATCAATCAAGAAAACCAAGCCATTTTTTTGTCTTCTACTTACCTCGAATCTTTCTCTGTTGTCCATAATGATTTCACCTCTCCGACCTTCTATATGGGTAAATTTAAAAATGCCATTTACATTGATAATTACCGAACGATTAATTGAATAAAAATTCTTTTTGGGCAAGAGTTCTATGCACTCCTTTAAGTTCATCGTTAAGTCTATTTCTGAGCCATCTCGAAAAATGAGCTTTGCATACCTATTTGATGCCTCTATGTATAGAATATCATCTGGGGCTATTAAACAAAAACCTTCGAGAATTTTAAATTCTATTTTCTTCATCGCAATAAAAAAAAATGCCATTTGATAATTAATTTAATTGTTATAAGGCATAGTGATTGCATCCAAACAGTGTGATTAAAAAAGTTTGCAATTATTTCATTAAGTGTTTATGTCATTTTGGACTTTGGACGAAAGATGTGGGACGTGAGAAGCGAAACCTAAACAATTGATAATTAATCTTTTAAAATATTTGCCGAATTAAAGGTAAGTAATTGATTATCAAAATACTAAATCCCTCTTCTCGCCTCTATGTTCCCTTGTTCAAAGTCTAAATGTATGTCATTAACCGCATCACATTAGCTGTCTTTAGGAGCGGTTCTATCTTAATGGACGGAGAATTGGAGGTGAAATGTAGGTTTTTGGAAAAAAAACTTTAGTTCTTTGAAAATTTGGTTGGTTTAGAAAAAGACTTCGGAAGTTTTATTTTTCAAAATATTAATTCATAGAAAGTTACTATTCAGCAAGCCTTGAGGTGACATCTTTTCAAAAATCAAAATTAGTTGATTATCAATAATATCTCAAGAAAAGAGCCTGCCCCGAAACCTCGGGGTGTAATCTCAAGGCGACCGCATCAAGATTACACCTTTTTCTAAATAATTGACTTACAAGACGTTTGTTTCAAGGCAGAAAAAGATGTCACCTTGATGCTGAATAGTAACCATAGAAAAATAATTATCCAATTTTTTCATCATCTAAACTTCCGAAGTCTCTTTTCACAGATTTTGTCAGAGAACCCTTTTTATTTAGAGAGAAAGAACTTTTGGAGGATATTTCACTAGAATATCTACTATAGATTAGATTCAATACGACGCTGAACATCTTCTGCCGTGCAGATATATAAGCGATTGATGATGGGTAAATCATCTATGAGTAGAGTCCAATAATACAAGCCACTTGGAAACTGCTCATTGTCTGCAATGGAGAAATCAAACTGTTTGCTTCCTTTTTCGATTTCAAATCTGGCTACAACTTTCCCTTTTGCGTTTTTGAGGTGCAGCCAAAGATCTCCTGAAGCAGGTTGACTGAAAGTAAACGATATTTTTTGAATACATAAAGCATCTTTCTGAGGAGTGATAACCTTAAAAGCAGTAGCTGCACTATTTTTGAGTTGTCCCACCATTTTTCGCTCCAATACTCGATTGAGCGGAAACTGTTCTTTCAAAGCAGAGCGAACAATTTCCTCCAATGCCTTGTCCAAGTTTTGCCAATCAATCGGAGTGACCTCCTTCATTGGATTTGTAAGAGAAAAATAGGGATGTGGATGTTTTTCTACCATTTCCTTGTCATACACTTTGTAGAAATCCAATATTTGTTTTCTGCTTTTTCCATTTTCCCAAAAATGTTCTACCAAAGCAGGAGGTAGCTCATCTACCTTGGATAGATGTAGGGCATATACATACAAAATCTGACTCTCCATCGTTAAATTTCCTGCTTCATCAAAAATAGGACTGAACTGTCTCATGATGTCTTTATTAATTCTTAATAATCGGTGTATCTATGATTTTTTATGATACAATTTATGAACCAAAACTTCAAAGTATTGGTCGGCATCTGATTTCTGTTTAAAAACTATATTTTCAAAAATCGTTTGTTTTATTTGAGCAACGTGTGTTTGAAACCAAACCCTAAAAGTATTTGGAGGAATCGGTTTGGAAAGTTGCTCTAACTCACTTATAAACCTACTCAACAGTTGATATATTTGGGCATAAGAGAGTTCTTCATAGTTGTTGATGCCAAAATAGCTCAATATCTCTACCAGCAAATTCTCTTCACAATGTGCATATAATTTCTGAATATCTTCAGCCTTCATTTGTATTTGATAGACTGCCTGCAACCCAAATTCAAAACGCCTCTTTTTTCGATTGACCATACTCCTCAATAGCAGCTCCAACATCTGGAGGTATTCTTCCATGAATTCTTTGTAGTCCTCATGGTCTGAAATCGGAAAATAATCAGCTTGGAATGTCTCAATAGAAGAGGTATTGATATCGTATTGTTTCTTTCGCATTTCATCTATCATACAGCGATAAATAACCCTGTACCAATAAGTACTAAAGAGAGAATTTCCTTTGAATTGTTTAGAAATCTTACCGCTCATTAACTTAGACAGCAGTTTTTCTCGGATATTCGCTATGATATCTATCTTCTCGCTCTCCATCCAATCATTTCCTTGGTTTATTTTTTTATTGACCACAAAAACAATCATTGCTTGATACTTTACGACTATTTCAAAGGGTTTAGATTGCAGCAACAATAGGTCTGCAGCGTTATTGCTTTGAATCAATAGCTGACATTGCAGGTGAGCTATTTTTGCCAGAAAAGCTGTTTTTGGTGTATGTTTACCAAAGGACTTATGTTTTGTAGCCCACTCCTTCCATACATTTTGTAGTAACTCTTGAAATAACAGTTTCTGAGTAGAAGACAATAGGTAAATCTTTTGCTGTTCACAATAAGCATTAAAAACCTTTCTAATCAAAGAAGTATGTTTCTGTAAGAAATCTATCTCTTTCTCCTCCAAAGTATTTGTTATTGTTTTTTTTGCCAGCATATTGAATGATAAATTAAATTTAGCTATTCAAATTTTTTATCCTTCAAAGGTATAAAAAGTAGCTGAAACGAACTCTCCTCATTTTTTCTTTTGACTTATCGTTTTTTTGGTGATACACTCTATTGGACGGAAAGGAGAGGGGGAATTGAAGGTTTTTGAAGAAAAAAATCTTCAAAACTTTCCTCTTTCTCTGTTTAACGAGAAGCACTATTTTGCTTTTATAAAATGACAAAAAAATGACATTCTATTAAATGTACCGTCCATGTATGAAATCCGTACCGTTGATGTCGCCAAAGCGTACCGTTCATGTTTTGAAGCTTAAAAATCAACATTTTGAGAGAAGTGAAAGGAAGGGAAGTTTTTTTTTTTTTGAAGTAATTTTTATTTTTAGGATTAAAAAATATACTGCTATCGACAAAATTCAAGCCTACACTATAGGAGTATAGAAGTGGTGTTTTGCAACTTCAAATGTATTATTAAAAAATTACTTCATGCGAAAAAAAGTACTCTTAATTGGCTGGGATGCCGCCGACTGGAAAGCCATCAATCCCATGATAGATGCGGGCATGATGCCCAACCTTCAAAAACTCGTTGAAGAAGGAGTCATGGGCAACCTAGCCACCCTCGACCCGCCACTCTCGCCCACGCTATGGACCTCTATTTCGACAGGCAAACGCCCCTACAAACACGGCATCATCGGATTCACCGAACCTGACCCCTCAGGCACGAGTGTACGACCCGTCCACATCACTTCAAGGAAAGTCAAAGCCATCTGGAACATCTTGACCCAAAAAGGCTACAAAACCCATCAAGTCGGTTGGTGGCCCTCTCACCCCGCCGAACCCATCAATGGCACCTATGTCTCCAATTTCTACCAACGAGCCAATGCCCCCATCACCGAACCCTGGCCCATGCTGGAGGGAACCGTTCACCCTGCCGAAAAATCAGACCTATTTGCCGCCCTTCGATTGCATCCACAAGAACTGACCCATGCCCATTTGCATCCTTTTTTGCCGAATGGACACAAAATGGACCAAAACGACCCCAAAGTGCGAGGTAGAATCAACAGCGTCCGCAAAATTTTGGCAGATTGCACCACGATTCATTCCGCCACCACCTACATTATGGAGCAAGAAGAATGGGATTTTATGGCGGTCTATTACGATGCGATTGATCACTTTGGGCATGGATTCATGAAGTATCATCCACCCAAACAAGATCATATCTCTCAAAAAGACTTCGATTACTACCACAATGTGGTGACGGCAGGCTACCGCTACCACGACATGATGTTGGGCAGACTGATACAACTGGCAGGCAAAGACACGACCATTGTATTGGTCTCCGACCATGGATTCCATCCCGATCACCTACGCCCCAAAAACATACCTCGGGAACCGGCGGGACCAGCTTGGGAACACAATCCCTACGGCATCATCGTCATGAAAGGCCCTGGCATCAAAAAAGACGAGCGCATATATGGAGCGAGTTTGATAGATATTACCCCTACTTTGCTGCACATTTTGGATTTGCCGATTGGATTGGACATGGATGGGAAGGTATTGAATACCGCTTTTGTGAAACCCAAAAAGGTTCAGACCATCGAAAGTTGGGAAAAAGTGGAGGGCGAATGTGGAATGCACCCCAAAGACCAACTCGAAAACCCCGAAGCCAACAAGGCTGCAATGGAACAACTGGTCGAATTGGGCTATATTGACGCACCTGGCACCAACGAAGCGGCAAACCTTCAAAAGACCATTGATGACCGTCAGTTCTATTTGGCAAGGGCCTACATTGACGGCGGCAAGTACAGCGAAGCCATCCCACTATTGGAAGACCTCCACCAAAAACAACCCAAACGTGTGCATTTTTCTATTCGCTTGGCAAACTGCTATCTGCAAACCAAACAAACTGCCAAAGCCCGAAAAATCGTACAAAGTTTACGTTCTCAGCAAGGCGCGGCCACTATCACCTTGTTGGTTTTTCAAGCAAGGGTGGTGATGCAAGAAGGCAATACCGAACAAGCACTGGTCTATCTACAAGAAGCCGAAAAAAGCGACCAAAACTACCCTGGACTGCAAATGCAAATCGGGAACTGCTACCTGTATTTGAAGCAGTGGGAATTGGCATTGAAGTCTTATCAGCAAGCATTGAATCATGATCCCGACAACAACCATGCTTTGCATGGCAAAGGTTTGGTGCTGTCTAAGTTGGGTAGATACGAAGAAGCCATTGGAGACTTGTTGAAGGCAATAGGCTTGCGCTATTTTTCGCCCAATGCCCACAAAGATTTGGGCGATTGCCTATTTGCACTGGGCAAATACGGACACGCTGCAAAGGCGTATGAAGTAGCGATTCACCTCTTTCCCAAATTAAAGTACGCCAAAGAACAATTGGTCACGATTTACGACCAACACCTCAACCGTCCCGAAAGAGCTGCTTACTTCAAAGCCCAATTGCCCGATTACAGCCTTCCCGAAATCGTGGTCGTATCGGGATTGCCCCGTTCAGGTACTTCCATGATGATGCAAATGCTCGAAGCGGGAGGTATGGAGACTTTTACGGATGGCAAACGAAAAGCAGATAATAGCAACCAAAAAGGCTACTACGAACACGAAGCCGTCAAGAAAATGGTGAGAGACAACAGTTTTTTAGAAGAAGTGGGCGATAAGGTCGTCAAAGTAGTGGCGCATTTGCTTTTTCACCTGCCTCGCATCTATCGCTACAAAATCATTTTTATGGACAGAGACATTGACGAAGTGCTGCAATCCCAACACAAAATGTTGCAGCGAGATGGTAGATTGAAGAAGGGTACTTTCTCTTTTCGATTGGGCAATCAATTTGAAGAAACGCTAAAGAAAGTGAAAGCGACTTATCAAAACCGCCCGAATGTGGAGTTTTTGTATGTATCGCATCGAGAAGTGATTGAATATCCCGAGACCATTGCCAAGCAAGTAGCAACATTTTTGGAGCGAGAGATGGATACAGAAAAAATGGCATCGGTGGTAGATGCGAGTTTGTATCGGGAGAAAAGTTTGATGGAGGGGAATGTGGGATAAGTAGCTAATTGCATTGTAGTATAACAGAATTGATGCTTGTATTTATGTAAGCAATGCAATGGAACCCACCCCAACCCCTCCGAGGAGGGGAATATTCGTACTCAGTGGGAAAATCCCCTCTTGGGAGGGGTTAGGGGTGGGTTTGAGTAGTAGGAGTAATTAATATACAAGCCAATAAAAAAACACAAATATGA
>JAUHXA010000005.1 GCA_030427245.1 Bacteroidia bacterium
GGGGTAAGAAACCTCAAATTCAAACTCAAATGTCAACTTCAAATTCAAAACCGCACTTGATATTGGATAAAAAAATTTAAAGTCTTGCCAATAAAAGCGCAAGATTTGAGAGCTTATTAACTAATTAGTGCCTGAACGGAAACTCACAGAGGGTTTATAATCAATGTATTGTAGTTGAAAAAACATTTGAACTTTTTTGAAAATCAAAGAACTGATATAAGTTCAATAAATTCCTAATAAATGATAGTCAGTTTGCTATGGAAATACAAAAATTGCCTTAAAAAGTTCGTTTATTTAAGTATTTAGTTATGTTTTGAAATTCAGTTAGTTAAGGGTTTCCGTTCAAGCACTAATTATCAACCTTAACCCAACAAAAACAATGTTCGATTTAGACAAATGGCAAGAAATATTTTACACCATCGGCAAGCACAAGTTGCGAACCGCATTGACTGCTTTTGGTGTATTTTGGGGCATCTTCATGTTGGTCATTTTGTTGGGGGCGGGCAAAGGGCTGCACAATGGAGTCATGCGAGATTTTGACTTCAACAAAAATGCCGTTTTTGTGTGGACACAGCGAACAGGAATCCCCTATAAAGGCTATCGAGCAGGGCGAATGTTGAGACTCAAAAATGAGGATGTGATTGCCGTAAAAGAAAACATTCACGGAATAGACATTGTATCACCTCGAATACAAATAGGAGGATTCAACACAACGCATGGCAATAAAAGTGGCTCTTTTCAAATCAATGGTGATTATCCTACCTTTCTGAAAGTCAAAGGTCTGGTAATTGAAAGTGGCAGGTTTATCAACAACAATGACATTGCAGAAAAACGCAAAACGGCGGTAATCGGTAAGCGGGTAAAAGAAGTGCTTTTTGCAGCAGAAGAAGACCCTGTTGGGAAATACATCGAAATTGGGGGCGTTCCCTTCAAAGTCGTCGGAACATTTGATACCAAGGGCAAAGGAGAAGATGCGATTGACGATTTGCAGACCATTTTTCTTCCTCTTACCAGTACTCAACAAGTTTTTGGAATGGGAAACAATATAGATTGGTTTGCTTTGATTCCCAAAGAAAATGTATCTTCTGCAAGTATTGAAGAAGACGTAAAATCCCTTTTGGCACAGCGACACAGCGTTTCACCAGACGATAAACGAGCATTTGGTTCTGCCAATTTGGAACAGGAGTTTCGGCAGATTCAAACCGTTTTTAGTGGGATTCGGGTGTTTAGTTGGATTGTTGCGATTTTGACCATCATTGCAGGAGTTGTGGGAGTCGGCAACATCATGATGATTGTAGTCAAAGAACGTACTCAAGAAATTGGCATTCGAAAAGCCATTGGGGCAGAGCCATCTTCGATTATCAGTATGATTTTACAAGAGTCTTTGATTTTGACCAGTATAGCGGGTTATGCAGGGTTGGTTTTTGGTGTTTTGGCAGTGGAGGGCCTCAACAAATTGCTGGTCAACTTCAACCTTGAAAGCCAATTTTTTGCCAATCCCGAAATAGATTTTAATGCTGCTTTTTGGGCAATTGTCGTTTTGTTGATTGCAGGAACTTTGGCGGGTTTGGTGCCAGGCCTCAAGGCTGCAAAGGTGGATCCTGTAGTGGCTTTGAGGAGTGAGTGACCGTTTCTGTCTTGTATTGACAGGGAGTATGGCGTTTGCTAAATGCCCTCTTTTTAGAAAGAAAAACTTCAAAAGTCTCTAAGCAACCTTATTTTTCAAAGAACCCAATACCGCTTTCGACCTAAGAACGAAGGAGATATTTGTCAAACCACCTCCCTATATGCTCCAATCGGACAACTCTTCTATCTGTTCTTCCCATTCTTGACATGCCATGTGACTCATCAGGAAACAAAACCAACTCTGTATCAACACCCAGTTTCTTCAGAGCAATATAGACCTGTTCGCCTTGTTCCAAATTGCAGCGATAATCTTTTTCACTGTGAATCACCAGAGTAGGTGTTTTAGCATTGCCGATGTACTTGATGGGAGACATACGCCAAAAGTTTTCCATATCTTCAAAAGGCGGTTTGTCTCCAAAGCACTGTTGAAAAATCCAGTTGCCATCACTCGAACCCCACATACTTGTCAGGTTGCTCACACAGCGTTGTGTAACAGCTCCTTTGAAGCGGTCGGTGTGTCCGATTATCCAATTGGTCATATAACCACCATAGCTGCCTCCAGTTACGCCCATTCTTTCGGTATCAATATAGGGCTGTTTGGCCATATAGTCAGTCCACGACATCAAATCTTTGTAGTCATCACCTCCCCAATCGTTCCAAATAGCCTTTGCGTGCTCTTCGCCATAGCCTTGTCCGCCCCTTGGATTGGAGAAATAAACGACATAGCCTTTGGCTGCCAAATAGTAAAATTCGTGGGTGAAAGCTTCACCGTATTGTAGCAAAGGACCACCATGAATTTGCAGAATAGAAGGATATTTTTTCTTAGGATTGAAGTTGGGGGGCTTGACAATCCAACCATGCAGGTCATTGCCATCTACGCCTTTAAACCAAACTTCTTCAATCTTACCTAAGTCTCTTTTTTGAAGCAGTTTTTGGTTGAGGTTTGTTAGAATTTTTACTTCTCCATCTTTCTTAATGGCAATTTGGCAAGGATCGGTCATTGTTCCCAAAACAGTTGCCAAGGTTTGCTGTTTGGCATCGTAACTAATGCAAGCGACTACACCTTTTTCGTCAAAAACAGTTGAAAGAGACTTATCCGACAACTGCAAACTATGAATAGAAACTCGTCCATGTTTGGCGACTTGACAGGTAATGGATTTGCCATTGTTTGACCATACAGGAGCAGAACGACTCGGTGCACCCATTGTATCATTGACCGTATAGGTATCCAGATTGAGGTCGTATTGTTTGGTCAAGTTTTCGGCTTCAGAAGAGCCGTCTGCTTTGACTCGCCAAAGATTGTTGTTCCGATACCATTCCAAACCGTCTTTGGCGAAGTAGGCTATCCATTTGCCATCTGGTGACCAAGAAGGCAGTTCTATTTGGCCCGCTGGGGTGTTGATTTTTTGTTTTTTCTTGGTTTTCACTTCCATGACAAACAAGTCGACTGCTTCCCCTGTCAAGTGCGGGTCTTCGCTGATATTGCTTGTGTAGGCGATGTATTTTCCATCAGGCGACCAAGTAGGATCATTTTCATCGTGTTTTTTGCCTTTGGTGAGATGTTCGACCTTTTTGGTTTTGACGGTTAAGACGCTGATGCCCCAATGCGTATCTGATTTATAGCCCATTCCGTCAAATTTGTAGGAGGCTTTGGTGTAGTGACGTGCTACGATGCCTAGTTCCTTCTTTTTGGCATCTTGTTCTTGGGCGATGGCCGTTTTACTTTTTCTTTGAAGGTTGAATACGATTTTTTTGCTATCAGGTGACCATTCAAAGTAGCCAATAGAACCTTTTACATCGGTCATTTTTTGGGCTTCTCCTCCATTGAAGTTGAGAACATATAGCTGAGTACTTCCGCCTCTATTGGAGGTCAAGGCTATTTTTTTGCCATCAGGCGACCATTTTGGATTCGTATCTGATTGATTTCCAAAAGTTATTTGTTGTGCTTGTCCACCATTGGTTTTGACTGCCCACAAATTAGCGTATTTTTTTTCGGTTGCTTTGTCCACCCACTGAACGGGGTAAATCACCGTCTGACCATCAGGCGAGAGATGGCAGGTGCTGATGAGTTGGATTTTGTATAGATCTTTTGCTGTAATTCTCTTTTGTTTGTTTTTTTTTGACATAGCTGATGCAACTTTTTAATTATTTTTTGCCTTTAATTATACGTTTGCAAGATACAAAAGTCTAACTAAGGACTGAATGAAAATTTAAAAGGCCTGCTTTGAAAAACTGGAAAAAATAAAAATTTAAAATATTGAATTACCTTTTCTGAAAACAATGGATAAATTGTTGAGTATGTGAGAACCTTTTACACTATCAAACCTTTAAAAACAATCATTAAAAAATTTGATTCATGAAAAATTTTTTGAATAGTATTTCCCTGACAATATTTTTCTTATGCTTACTTACTGCAAGTGATGTGTTTGCGCAACGTGTTTCGTTATCTGCCAATATTGCCGTTATGGGCAACGACAAGGTAGAGGGTGAGAATGTAAATATTTTAGACCAAAAAACCACAACTGCTTCTTTGAATTTGCGTTTTTATGACCAAAGTCTTTGGGCAATTCGATTAGGCGCAGGGGTCAAGGATTTGGAATATCAATTTGAAGACGGTACTTTGAATACCAATTACGATGTGAACAGAGAGAGTTTTTTCGTCAATTTGGGTTTAGAAAAACATTTTCGATTGCCGCTTAATCCCTATTTGGGTGTAAATGTGCCGATTACTTTCAATGGTGACGATAAAGTAAACAATGGTAAAATTGACAACAGCAGCGTTCAGACAGGCTTCAATGTGTTAGCAGGTGCCAATATTTCGATTTTCAAAGTCCTTAGAGTTGGATTTGAATTCAATACAGGCTTCAATAGTTTCAATGAGGAAGTATTGAAGAACTTGGGACCTGGTGAGTCAAGCAGCATCAAATTGAAGAATATGGATTATCGTGGGGAAATCACTTTGGGAATTGCATTATAGCAAAGCAAGAAGAAGGAAGTGAGAAGCAATATTTTTCACCTCTCACTTTCTGCAATAGAAAATAGATGGTTTCAAAATTAAATACTTACATCTGTTAGGTTTTCGAAATCTAACAGATGTTTTATTTTTAGCCCCACTTCCCACTTCCTAAAAAAATCAATTCACCCAATTTTTTCGTTCTTGTTCAATGTGTTTCAATTTCACCTTCACACCATATTTTTCGGTCAAATGCTTGGTAAGTTGGTCGGCAGAATAAACCGAGCGGTGTTGTCCTCCTGTACAACCAAAATTTACCTGCAAGCTGCTAAAACCCCGCTCAATGTAGTTTTCTACGGCCTCATCCACGATTTGAAAAACATGGTTCAAAAAATCAGCAATATTGCTGCGTTGCTGCAAAAAGTGAATAACTGCTTCATCTCGGCCCGTTAGTTTTTTGTAGGGCGCATACCGTCCGGGATTGTGTAGGAATCGGCAATCGAAGATAAAACCTCCACCATTGCCAGATTCGTCGGTCGGTAAGCCTTTTTTGTAGGAAAAACTGTGGATGCTGACCGTCAAAGGGCTTTCTATGCCTTTGCTTTGGTCAAAAGGAGCAAACCTTGTGGAGGAAACCATGTTGGAAAGAGTTTGAATCAGTTCGGGCATTTCAACAGGAAAGGATATGTTTTCCAAAATCCACCGAATGTTTTGCAGCGCAAAAGGAATACTTTTCAGAAAATGCTCTTTGTGTTCAATCAAACCTCGAAAACCATAAGCTCCCAAAACTTGAATGGAACGAATCAGCACAAATCCATAATAGTATTCTTCAAATTTTACCCTATCTACTTCCACCATCGTTTCCACGACATCCAAATAATGGTTTAGCAATTCCCTGCGAATATCGTGTGGAATATTCGCTTTTGCTTGGTAGAGTAGAGAAGCCAAATCGTACTGCAATGCGCCTTTTCGTCCTCCTTGATAGTCAATGAAAAAGGGTTCTCCTCCATTAATCATAATGTTGCGGGATTGAAAATCTCGAAACATGAAATAGTCACAATCCGTCTCCAACAAATAATCTGCAAATCGCTGAATATCGTCTTCTAAATCTTGTTCGTCAAATGGAAAATTGCAGAGATTCAGAAAATAATATTTGAAGTAATTGAAGTCCCACAAAATGGATTGTTTGTCGAAAGCTGCACGAGGATAACACACCGAATAGTCCAAACCTTGACCACCTTTCACCTGCAATTCGGCCAATTTCGCCACCGATTTTTTATACAGTTGCAGCAACTCTGTTGAAAAAATCTCGCCTTTTTTGGGCAGCATAGAATACAGCGCCGTACTCCCCAAATCTTCTTGCAGGTAAATGTTTTCTTCGCTATTGACTGCATAGATTTCTGGAACAGGTAAACCTCTGCTTTTGAAGTGCTTGGAAAAAGTCACAAAAGCACGATTTTCTTTGGGATTTGAACCATGCGTACCGATTGCCGTTTTGCTTTCACTCTGCAATCGGTAATATAGTCTCGGTGAACCCGATGGAGCAAGCGGCAAAATTGAAGTAGCTTTTTCGCCTGCCCAGTTTTCAAAAAGTCGGAGAATTTGTTGTTCTATATTGTCGTTCACCCTTCAAAATCTTTCATCAAGGCTATCAAATCAGGATCATTCATATCAATGTCTCCATCGGGATATTCCATATTCAGCGCTTCCAAAGTTTCGACAATGTGTTTGCTGATAAGGTATTCTTTGTACCAGTTTTTATCAGAAGGCACAATAATCCAGGGACTGTATTCGGGGCTGCAATTTTCGATAGCTTCTTCATAAGCTTTGCGGTAAGCAGGCCACTGTTTGGCTTTATCGAGATCGTCTGCGCTGTATTTCCACCGTTTGGTAGGTTCAGTCACACGCTCATAAAAATCCTCTCTCTGTGATTCTTCTGAAATATGGAGGTAAAACTTCAAAATTCGTGTGCCAGAATCGTGTAGAAATCGCTCAAAGTTGTTGATGTGTTCAAAACGTCGGTAAGCTTCCTCGTCTGTAATCCAGTTTTCGACTCTCACTATTAGAACTTCTTCATAGTGCGAACGATTGAAGACCTGTATCATGCCCTTTGCAGGAGTGCATTTGTGAACTCGCCACAAAAAATCATGAGATGCTTCTTCGGTTGTTGGTTTCTTGAAAGATTTAACCCGTACACCTTGCGGATTGACCGAATAGAATACATCCCTTGTGGCACCATCTTTGCCGCTTGCATCCATGCCCTGCAATACAATTAACAAAGCCCATTTCGACTCAGAATACAGCACTTTTTGTAGTTCTCGGAGTCTCTCGTTGTACTCTGCTGTCTTTTTTTTGATTTCTTTCTTATTAATATTTTCTGGTGGAAGCGTAGAAATTGCTAACAAATCAATCTTTCCCATGTTGTTTATTTTAAGATTCTAAAATTGATGTTGTAATTTAGGACTAAAATATTAATTTTGAAGAATCTTTGTTAAAAAATCACAAATGGTTATTGTACCTTTTAGTTTTAACTCAATGAAAATCAAATGAAAACATTGTATTTTGTCCGACATGCTAAGTCTAGTTGGAAAGATCTGAGTCTGGATGATATAGATCGCCCTCTCAATAAGAGAGGCAGAAAGGATGCGCCACGTATGGGAGCCTATCTAAAATCAAAAGGTGTGGTGCCTGATTTGATGCTCAGTAGTCCTGCAAAAAGAGCCTATACGACTGCCAAACTCGTTGCCGCTGAATTGGGATATGATGAAGACGATATCATAAAAAATAAAAAACTGTATGTGTTTGACTACAGTGGTAAGGATGTGATGGAAGTGGTCAGAAAAATTGATAAGAAACACGATGTAGTCTTAATCTTTGGTCACAACCCTACTTTTTCGCATCTTGCCAGCAGTTTTACGGATAAAGACCTTGAAATGCCTACTTGTGGAACAGTTTGCTTTCGGTTTGACACAGACAAATGGAAAGAAATTGAAGATGCTGAAGCCGAATTGGGTTTTTTTATGTATCCTAAAATGTTGTGATGATTACCGAATTGGAGGGAGATATTTTAATTTGAAATGATAGTAAATGAATTGTTTATGAAACAAATGAGCAGAAATGGGAGGTATGTAAATCGAGAGATTAGTTGGCTTGCTTTCAATGAGCGGGTACTCCAAGAAGCAGAAGATTCAAACATGCCTTTGTTGATGCGAATTAAGTTTCTGGGGATTTTTTCGAATAATTTAGATGAGTTTTTTAGGGTGAGAGTAGCGAGTTTGAAGCGCATTATCAGCCTAAACACCAATGCGGATGTCAAGAATAAGGTAGTGCGAAGCAAATTGGGTTTTAATCCCAAAAGGATAGAGAAGGAAGTTCATGCTATGGTGATTCAACAACAAAAACGATTTGAGAAAATCTATGAAAACATCAAGAAAGAACTAAAGTCGTATGATATTGATATTATTGATGAACACAATCTGAATGATATACAGGGAGAAAAAGTTATTGAATATTTTCATGACAAGGTTCGACCTGTTTTGGTGCCATTGATGATCAAGAACCTGCCGCAGTTTCCTAAACTTAGAGACGGTTCGATTTATTTGGCGGTAGTGCTGGAAAAGGAAAACAAGGCAGAGGACAAGAATTTTGCACTGATAGAAATTCCGACCAATAAAGTAGCTCGTTTTTTCGTGTTTGATCGGGAAGAAGGAGGTAAAAACGTGATGCTTTTGGACGATGTGATACGGTACAGTATGCACGAAATTTTTGCTATGTTTGGCTATAATCACTACAATGCCTACACCATCAAAATTACCAAGGATGCTGAAACGGACATAGACAATGATGTCTCCAAAAGTTTTTTGGAGTTGATGAGCATTGCAGTGAAAAAACGAACAGAAGGGCGACCCGTGCGTTTTATTCACGACCAAGAAATTGACCCCGATTTGTTAAACTTTTTAATCGAAAAATTAAAGTTTACAAAAGATGACAATCTCATTCCCGCAGGAAGATATCACAACTTCAAGGACTTTATGGGGTTTCCTACATTGGGACCTTCTCACCTCAACAATCGCCCCAATCCTCCATTAGACCACAAGGACATCAGCCCAAATCGCAGCCTCTTCAAAATCATCAGAAAACGGGATATTATGCTGCATTTTCCTTATCAATCCTTTCACCCGATTATAGATTTTCTGAGGGAAGCGGCGATTGATCCTAAGGTCAAATATGTAAAGGCAACCTTGTATCGGGTCGCCAAACGTTCCAATATCATCAATGCGCTTATCAACGCGAGAAAAAATGGAAAAGATGTAACCGTTGTTATCGAATTGCAAGCTCGATTTGACGAGGAGGCGAATATCAGATGGGCAAAAGAACTGCAAGATGAAGGAGTGAAGGTTGTTCATGGTCAACAAGACATTAAAATACACAGCAAGTTGCTTTTGGTTGGGAGAGAGGAGAAAGGCAAAATTGTGCATTACGCCAATATTTCGACGGGCAACTTTAATGAGGATACTTCTCGAATTTATGCGGATGATAGTTTGCTTACAACTCACAAAGGCATTACCAAAGATGTGTTTAAGGTGTTCAAAATGATAGAAAGCAAACAACAACCTTCTCCGAATACTACCTTCAAACACTTATTGGTTTCACCTTATCATTTGGTCAACACCCTGTTTGACTTCATAGACATAGAAATTGCGAATGCAAAAAAAGGTAAGGAGGCCTACATCATTGCCAAAATGAACAGCTTGAACGATGAGGGAATGATTGAAAAACTCTATGAAGCCTCACAAGCTGGAGTAGTCATTCAACTCATTGTCAGAGGGATTTGTTCTCTCAGGCCTGGAGTAGAAGGACTAAGCGAAAACATTGAAGCCATCAGCATTGTGGACAAGTATCTCGAACATTCAAGGGTGTATATTTTCTGCAATAGCGGAAAGGAACGTTGTTATATTTCGTCAGCAGATTGGATGGAGCGTAATCTTAGAAGGCGAATTGAAGTAGCTTGCCCTTTGTATGATGAAAAAATGGTGAAACGACTCAAAAAAATCCTTGCTTTTCAGTGGAAAGATAATGTAAAGGCAAGAATCCATGATCAAGAGGCAGGTAACCCATTTAAAAAGAATGATCAAGAGCCTTTGCGTGCTCAAAATGCAACTTATGATTATTTTAAAAATTATTTGGATTAAGGCAAACTAAAATATTGAAATAGTGTTGAATGGCTCTATTGTTGAATTGTTATATTGCTTGTTTATCAGCACTTTTGCTCGACAAAAAGGTGTCAAGCGCTTAACAGTTGAAGCAATGACTATTTTTGAACTTCAATTTGCTTATCCATATACTTTTATTTGAATCCCGATTAAAATTCGGGACAGGTTTTGAATTTTCCTAATTCCTCGTTGCCGCAATCAAATGCTGCATTTTGGTTTTCATATCTTCAAAAGGAGCATAACCATTGACCAGCATTTTGTAGCGACCTTCAATTCCCAAAACTACCGTAGGAAAACCTCTGACTCCCCAATTTTTGCAAACTTCAAAATCCAATTGCAGCAGTTCCTTGTATTTAGGAGAAAGGAATTTGGAGCGAAATACGATGAAAGGAATGTTCATTTGTTCGCAAATCGGCTTGTAAAAATCGGCAGATTTTGGGTCTTTGTTGTCGACATAAAATCCTTTTTGAACCGCTTTGAAAAAATCAAATTCCTGTTTGGGAGACATATCTCTCACCACTCTAACCGCCCGACACGCAGGCTCGGTATCATAGTCAAAATGGTCTTTTTCAAGAAGCTGATAACTAAACGGCTGCCCACTTGCTTTTTCGACATGCTTCCAATGATCTTTCAAAAAACTCTTCATTTGGTCGTCCCATGCATCTCCTCCGCCAGCTCGCAAACCGCCCATAATCAGGGTAAATTTGGCTTGGTCGGCATAGTATTCTTTGAGTTGGGTGATTTCGGGCGAAAAGCCATAACACCACGAACACATCGGGTCACCAATGTAAATAATTTCTAAAGGCAGTTGAGTAGCCATAGATTGATAAGGGGTTTAATTTTTGAATTTGAAATTTGAGTTTGAATTTGAGATTTGCAGGTTACCACATCACAGAAGCTCCTTTCTGATTTATTTTTGAAATAAAAACCTTGCAGTCAATACCTTTAGTGGTCAAGCATTTTTCCATCAATTCACCAATCTGTTCCGCCTTTGAAGAATTGTCCGAAAAGGCAAACATGGAAGGTCCTGAACCCGAAATGCCAAAGGACAATGCTCCTGCATACATTGCTGCATTGCGGACGCTTTGAAATTCTGGAATAAGTGAAGAACGGTAAGGTTCTGCCAAAACATCTACCATGCTGCGCCCCAACAATGCCAAGTCGTTTTGATATAAGCCTGCAATGAAGCCGCCTAAATTGCCGATTTGGGTAATGGCCGTTTTCATGCTGACTTCTTTGGGCATGATGTCACGCGCTACTTTGGTCAAAATCTCAACATGAGGATGTACAACCGTAGTGTATAAACTATCAGGCACAGGCAGTTCGATGATGTCTATGGGCGAATAACTCCGAATCAAAACCACTCCGCCCAACAAACAAGGAGCGACATTATCGGCATGACGTGCGCCACTTGCCACGGCTTCTCCATCAATTGCAAAATCCAACAATTCCTTCTTTGTCAAAGGCATTCCGATGAGGTGATTGGCTGCTACTACGGCTGCAACAGCACTTGCGGCACTCGAACCCAAACCACTCCCAAAAGGCATCTTTTTGTGGATGATGATGTCTATTCCCCTTTCGTAGTTGAGGTGATTCACCAACGACAGAACAGCTTTGCTTGCTGTATTCGCTTCTACTTCAAAGGGTAATTTCCCTTCATCACCCGTGATTTCCACAATCCGAACTTTTCCTATATCGTTGAATTGTACGCTGACTTCATCGCCAGGAGCATCTACTGCTAATCCCAATACATCAAATCCGCAACTCACATTGGCAATAGAAGCGGGGGCGTAGGCTGTTACCATATTTTGCTTTACTTTTCTTTTTTTAAATTTAAGGACGGCAAAATTACGAGTTATTATTGAAGCAGAAAAACCTTTTGATTTTATTCCCCAATCCAGCCACTTCGAATATGGTTTTGTATTTAAAGCAAAGTCCTCCTCAAGCCTTTCAAAAAGGAACATTGAAGCTATATGATAGCAAAGGAGTTTTGGTGAAAAGTATGACATTGAAGGCAGTACTTCATAATAAAATGGATGTTTCTTTACTTCAATGGGGCATTTACTTTTACCAAATGCAATGGGAAAATGGCGAAATTGAGAATGGGAAGTTGTTGGTAGAATTAGTGGCTGGTTAGTGGTTTTTAGTAAGAAATCACTAATCACGAATCACCCTCCTACCGCATCAAATACATCTTCCCCCAGCCATTCTTAAACAAACCATCTACTTTCTCATTGGTTTGATAATTATCCAAAGCTTGTCCCTGTTGATAAGCGGTCACTCGATACAAATACACACCATTCGCCAAACGGTTGCCAAACTCGTCTGTGCCATCCCATTTGTATTCGGTCAGATTGCGGCCAATGAACAATTGACCCAAGTCTTCCCCATTGATTTCCTTTACGATTTTGCCCGAAATCGTCATAATTTGGATGCGAATTTGTTCAGGAATTTCACTGCCTGTAAGGGTGAAAACAAATTGAGTACTCGTTGTGAAAGGATTGGGGTAGTTCAATACATTGGAAATCAGGTGTTCGTTCACCACTTCAAAACTCGTTTTGTAGGCTTTGGCATCAAAACGGTTGTCACTTCGATCTTTGGCACTTGCATTAAGGGTGTAAGTACCATCTTGAAGTAGGGTAGGAGTATAGACGATGTTCGCCTCGTTTTTGCCCTCCGCAGCTTGTGTTTGAGTAGCAGGGGTGAATTGAATCAACTCGCTGTCCATGCTCAATTCTTCGATAGTTCCATCGGGATGCTCCAAACTCAGGCTGAAATCATCGGCATCGTTTAGCTCCAAAAATGGATTGTCGTCTTTGGCTCGAATCAAAATCTCTGGACTCGCCGAAACCAAGTCACCATCCAAAATGTGCCTACCATCAAAGGTGACATCCAAAAGCGGATTTTTTTCATCCGAAGCCACAAAGAAAGGCACAAACAGGATATTGTTGAAGCCAAATTTTTCGACTTGATGACTGTTTGGGTTTAGTTCCACGACTAAGATGTTGTTGCCCACCAAACCTTCTGTGGAGTGTTCGAGTTCACTGATGTAGGTTTCTCCTGCCATCATGGGTTTCTGGGCGGATTTGTCGAGAGGTATGGTTTCGTTTTGTTGATTGATAATGGTGTAGCCAATCAACAAACTATCCGCAGAGGCATCACTGGCATTGGTAACAGCTAATTTTAGGCGCATCATTTCGCCTTCTTGAAGGGTGTCGCTGTGAAACTCAAAGAAGGACTGACGATTCAGTGCAAACTCAGGCGCACGCTCAAAATGTACCCGCCAATGATCCATTTGTGGAGCGGTGAAATTGATGGTGTCCGAAGTGACGGCTTGCAGGCGTAGAAAAGGATAGGTTGTTGCAGGAATTTCACTCAAATCAAAGTTCTGCTCTTTGCCTGTTTTGAGCAATAAGGTTTCTGCTCCAAATTCGGGAATCCCAAATACATTGATGCTGATGTCGTCTTTATCTGCAAAAGGCTCTAAGCTGTGATAGTCCCATTGAAGACTCTCCCAGTTTTTTGAAGGTCCAATAGCGGGCGAATAAAATGTACCTTTTTCTTCTGTGCCAACTGTGAGTCGGAGTTCAATTTTTTCGTTTAGGTCTTCTTCGGTTGTTGCCACAAATTGACCAGGGTAGTTTGATGCGCCTTTTCTGCCAAAAAGGATGAATGTTTGGTCGGGGTTGATGTTTCGGACTTGAGGAATACCCAAATCTTCGTAAAATTGTAAGATGGATTCTTGCCGCCCAAAAATCGGCTCGCTCACATCATCTGTTCCTAAGCGGTGATTCCTAACAGAATACGACAAAACATAATAGCCATCGGGTATGTCTTCGTACATAAAATTGAGCATACTATCCAGTTGTTCCTCTGTTCCCGTATGGAATTCAATTCCTGCTTTGAAGCCCGCACTGCATTGAATATTTCCATAAGTACCTCGTCCATTGCAGCCTCCTTCCAGTACGGTACGCACCGAAAGCATAGGCTCTAAAGGCGCAGCAGGTTTGAAGGCAGCAAAGACTATTCCGCCATTGCAGCCACCTGTCAAACAAGATTGCCCAATGATTAAATTGAGGTTCAATACAATTCCGATGTCATTGACATTGTTGTGTTGGTTGGTTATCCAAAATTCGTTTTCGAAGCCTGTGTAGTCGAAATTTCGACTCGTTTCGTCCAGTATCATTTGGTCGAATTGATCTTGTTGGAATTGGTAGAAATGTGATTGATTCCAGCCTTTTTTGCTTTGAGGGGCATAGATAAACGAACTTTGCTGCCAACTAAAGTCGGTTGCATCGGAAGGGATTGGACTGACTCGCCAATAATAAACGGTTTGATCAATGAAATTTATATCAGGTTGCCATTCAATGACTCCTGCTTCACTTGTCAAAGTATGTTGAACAAAAAGGGAGCTATTGAAGGCGGTGGTCGTATCAATTTGTATGATGTATGCCTTTGCCTCACTGTCGGGTTGTCCTGTTGAAGCAAAAAGCGTGGGTTTTGTTTCCGTAGCAATTGCAAAATTGCAGGGACTGATGGGAACGAGAAGGTCGGAAAAAATGGTGAGGTCTTTTACAACCGTATTGTTGTCTTCACAATCTTCTTCAATTTTTCCTTCGTAATCCACTTCAACGGTAAGCGAATTTTTTCCTGACACAAAACTACCTTCGCCCATTTGGACATACATTTGCAGTGTGTCCACATAAACTGGCATTAAAATTTTCTTTGTGGCTGCAATTTCTTGGCTGTCATCAGGGAAGGTTCTTCTAACAAGAATTTCGACCGAATCAGAAGTCGCCTTACCAAGATTGGCAAGTACTACATTGACTGCAAAGGAATCCAAATTGGTCGTCAATTGAGCGGGAGTAATGAATACATCTGCGGGTGTAACCGCTAATTCGGGTTTTTCCCAACTGTTGAGGATGATGGCAGGATCGCAAGTAAGGGCAAATTGTTCGCTGACCAAGCGAGTGCCCTTGAGGCTGTTGGTAGCAGCTTCAGCATCCAAAATGGTTTGTTGAAGGATTTTTCCAATAGAAGTGTGGTAATTTTCAACGCACATATTTTGGTACAATTCCGTTACGTGAATGTCCATAAAAGAAGGAAATCCAAAGCTAATGGAAGACATATAACCTATTGCGCCCAAATCTTTGGCCAAGACCCAATTTTCTGCCATGCTTCCTTCGCTGCCTTCAATGTTGTTGCGGTGAATGTTGCCTGTAAAACAGGAACTTCCGATGATCATGGGGTATCTACCATAGTTTTCAAAATCATAAGGAGAGCCTAAAGGAATGTTAAAATCAGGACCAGATGAATGACCAAAAAAGTTAATAATAGAAAGTCCGTTGTTGATGCTGTTGTCGAGTTCTATCGCTTCAATGACACTGTCACTGGCTTTGGAGTAGCGAAAGACTACTTTTCCGCCCATCATGCGCTGTTCAAAAATGTCGGAATAGCCATCAATATAACTTGAATATTCTTCTTCTTCTTTTAGGTTGAGTCCGCCAGCCAAGTGCATAGCGTGTTTGGACCAAAGGCGGTCGGCTTTGGTGCAGGGTGAATTTTGAATGTCTTCGTAAGTGATTACCTTATCCAAGTAGTTTTGAACCTCTTCAGGCGTGTTTGCGGGTACTCTACCTGTTGCCAACTGGGGCTTGTAGCTGCTATTGTCTAAGAGTGTGCTTAGCCAATTGTCAGAAGGTATGTGTCCAAAAGTAGGCACTAAGTTTTGACTCCATGCAGCAGCGTTGGTGCGAGAAAAATTGTAGCTAACCGATTTGCCCAATAAGAAGAGGTACTCAGGTTTCACGCTCCATTTTTCAATTGCAAAGTTGGTGAAGTTTCGGATAGAAGAAGGATGTTTTTCCACACCATAGGCAAATTGGTCGTAGAGTTCTTCCACATTTATCAATATGACCTTGTGGTTTCCTCCTGCTTCGCTTTTTCGATAGTCCGCATATCGCTGTGCTTGGTTTACATTGCCTTGCATCAAACTTGGATGAGTGAGGATGAGGTAGTTTCCTTGGTTTTGCAGGGCGGTATGATTGATGAAATTGACTTCTTGTGTTTGTGAAACAATGCTTGGGGTAATGGGCGGATTTTCAGGATCAATCTGAAAATTGCTGTGAGACAGATGTAGTTTTCGCTTCGTCTCTCCATTCACTACCTGTGGTAAAAATATTTTGTAAACTCGTTCTCCACCATTATGGGTGACAGTTGGCTGCAATCGTATGTGATGGGTCAAGTCGTACAACAAAGGGGCATTTCCACCTCCAAAATTTTTGATTTCGAGGTATTTGTCTCCGTCATTCGCAATCTCAAAAGTGAAATTATGGGTCAGTTCGTCAAACTCAAAAGTTCGTGGATAGGTAATCGTATAGTAGGATACCGAGAACTTATCTGCAATGACTCCTTCGTCCTGTAAGGATTCGTAGTACATGATATTGTCTGATTCCTTCAATAAATTCAAAGGGACTTCAAAACTTCGGCTGATGTTTCCTCTACCTTCAAAATAGGTGTCGACATACAGTTCTCCATTGAAGCGAACTTGGGTATGGTGATCATCGGTAGGTTTGCTGAAATCATCTGACCAACCGACGATTCTTGTTTCAATAGTCGCTTTTTCGCCTTGCGAATAAATAGAAGGTGTGTTGGAACTGAAACTAATGCTCTTTCCATCCAAAACGGTTCCGCTTACAAAACCTTCCCCATCACCATATTCAGCATAGTAGTTGTGTTCATTGGCAAAATTGGTAATGGAGTTGCCAGGGAAGAATTGGTTGAGCATGGCATTGACTACTGTATGTGTGAAAAATTCTTCTTTGGGCGGAACATTGCTCAAATTGTTTTCGATACTTTGGTAGCGTAGGTTTTCGTTTTGTGTGTTGGAAGTGAGATAGTAAGCACTGGTGTCGGTAAAGAGGCTGTAAAAATTGTGCAACTGATAAGGGGTTTGTACAAATAAATCCTTGTCCAATGATCCATCCAATTTTTCGCCATAAAATTCGATGTAATCATTCACTCCAAAAGTACCGTTTGTGCTGACATGAATGGGAATTTCTTGACCCATATACATCAATTTGAATTGAGAACCTTCCAATGGAAGGCTCATTTGTTGCAAGATATTGAAGGGAATTCGGTGGAGTTTACTTTCTGCAACATCTATTTTATAGTAAGTCTTATCGAAGTCTATCCATTCGTTTCCATAAGTTTGTTGGGCGGATAGGTTTGTACTGATGAAGGTACAGATTATTAGGATTAGAAGTACCTTTTGTAGCATGTCAAGATATATTTTTATAATTGATGACGGGATTTTGTGAAGGAGAACAGAACTGTTGGGTTTTTCGGGTCTAGCAGTTGAAATCTTCATTTTCCAACTATTCTGATTTACTGAAGTTAAATACCAAAGAGAAAATGTGAGAATACACACCATCGTCTACTCGATTGAAGCCCGTAAAGGCATAGTCTAACTGTAATTCTTTGATTTTGATGCCGATTCCTGCATTGGGCTGAGTGCTGGTAAGTGTTTCACCTGTTAAGTCATCCGTGAATTGTTGGATGTTGTTCATGCCACCTCGTAGGAAAATGGAATTGTCAAAACCCAATTCCAAACCAAAGTGAGGATCCATGCTCATAAAATCACTTTTCACTAATACATTGCGTTTGCCATCGAAAGTGAAATCTATATTGGCTTCTGCCAACAATGCCAATTTTTCGCCAAAATGGAAGTTGTAAGCAGCTCCTAAAATCGCCCTTTGTCCAGTGAGTTCAACCGAACTTGAAGGGATTACATTGTCCGTCAATGCCAGCATTTGTTTTTCCTCTTCCGTGAAATTGAACGACCAGGCGTTAATGGTCGTTGTTAAGTCCTTGATAGTTAAACCCAATTGAAAATTATCGCTGACCTTCAATTGTGCACCAATGTCTAAACCAAAACCCCATGAATTGGCAAAACTGCCGACGGTTCGGTGAATGACCTTGACGTTTGCGCCTACATTCAGTTTGTTGATTTTCTGGGCATAAGAAAGTAAAAAAGCATAGTCGGCTGCCGAAAAAGTGGTGACATTGTCGTAATTGATACTGCCATCGGGTTCGATGATGAAAAGGGTATTGGGTATGTCGTCTACTCCAAAACGAATAGCCGAAAGCCCTAATGCTCGACTACCATTGGAAATCGGAAGTGCAAGGCTTAGATAGTCGTATTTGGCGATACCTGCAAACCATTCGGAGTGCATAGCACCGACTTGAAAGTTTTGCAGTTCTGCCAAACCTCCAGGATTCCAAAACCCAGCCGTTACATCATTGACGGAAGCATTTTGGGCATTTCCCATTGCCAAAGCCCTGGCACCTACACCCAATGACAAAAATTCATTGCTGTATTTTCGGACTTCTTGGGCGGAGAGTTCACCCATGAAAATCAGGGTGAATAAGATAATTGTGTATATATTTTTAAACATATTGAAAACCAATCGAGATGAAAACAAAAACGAAATTTGATATTGTGCGTTCATATCATGCAACAGAAATAATTGGAGTTTTTGAGGTGAAATCTGATTATTACTTCAAAGATTACACCTTACTCTCTAACAAACCTTGTTGCATGGCAGTTAATATTGACGTGCAAATATAGCCTGCATGTTATGTTAAAACGTGAATAATTTTGAACTTCGTTGCCTAAGCCGTAAAATTACTGTTTTTTTGAAGTATGAAATGTCATGGACATAATGTTTGTGTGTTTATTGATTATTCTGATTTACCATTGAACCAATCCCAAAATGCAGAAAAAGAAGATATTGTTTATCATCAATCCAATTGCAGGAATCCATAAAAAAAAGAAAATACCTCAACTGGCGCGCCAATTGATGGACTCGAAGACTTATGAAGTGCATATTGCTCATACCGAATATGCAGGACACGCCAAGCTGTTGGCTAAGAAAGCAGTAAAAGATGCGTTTGATGTGGTCGTTGCCGTAGGGGGAGATGGTTCTATCAATGAGGTGGCACAGCAATTGATGAACACAGAAGTGGCGTTGGGAATTGTTCCTGGTGGATCGGGTAATGGATTTGCTCGAAAGTTGGAGATTCCAAGAAATCGGAAAAAAGCTCTTGCAGTCTTGAATGAAGCTTATACGATTCAGTGTGATGTGGGTATGATGAATGATAAGGTTTTTTTTAGCAATGCGGGTTTGGGGATTGAAGCCTTGATTGTGAATCGTTTTGCAGAAACTAGAATAAGAGGCTTTGTGTCGTATGCTCGTTGGGTGTTGCATTTTTATGCGACTTACCAAGCTCAAAAGTATAAAATTCAGTGCGATGGAATGAGTTTTGAGAAAAAGGCTTTGTTTATCAATTTTTCCAACTCGGGACAGTATGGATATCAAATTGGCGTAGCGCCTGATTTGTCAGATATTACCGACGGTCTGTTAGAAATGATTGTAGTTCAGTCTTTTTCTAAATGGAGGGCTTTGTACTTGTTGCCTATGTTTTTAATGGGTAAAGCAAAAAACACCTCTTTTGTAGATGTAATTCAGACCGATAAAGCATGGATAGAATGTGAGGTAGATGCAGATGCACAAATTGATGGAGATCCTGCAGGCTTGGGTAAACGTTTTGAAGTGAAAATATTGAAAGGCGCACTGAAGGTAATAGTACCAAAACCTTTAGAAATAAATAAAAATTAACATTAGAATAAAAAGTAGAAAATTCTTTTATAGTCAATGTTTTATGAAGTAAAATGGTAATCGTGTTTTGTAGGTTTATTTAACTTGGCATTATAAATGTGTTATAAAACATACTTTGAACCCACTGCTAAATATTTTCCTACTAGAATAAGCATGAAACTACTTTCAAGATACATCTCCAATAGAAACATCCCTAGTCATTATCAAGCTGAGTTTCATTCTCAATTACACCGACGCAATCTCGAAAAGCTCTTTTTGGTGAGTTTGGCTTTGGTAGTTATTCATCTGTTGATTCTACCGACAGATTATTTGCATTATGTAAAAGGAGATTGGGAACGTATTCCTGCTTATTTTGATTTGTTTCTTTTTCATATCAGTGTGTTTCCTTTTTTTGGTTTTCCTGCGATATTCTACAAGCTGAACGAAAAAAAATTGCGGAGTTTGGATAATTCTGCAATACAAAAATTAGTGTGGTTTTGCACCTTTGGATTTTCTTTATGGTTTTTGGGCATTTCACTGAACAATCAATTGATTCATGGAGAGATTACCATTTTTGTGATGTTTGTTTTGACGGTCAGTTTTATGTTGAATTTTCGGAATCTTGAACTTGCCATTTTATTGTCAATCAGTTATATAGTCATGGTTAGCGGATTGGTGTATTTCCAAACTGATGCCGACAAACTTACGGGTCATATTATCAATGCTTTTGTAATCGTAGGCTTGAGTTTTTTTGTTGGCAGCTATCTATACAATTTGAAGGTAAAGGAATTTTTGAATGGTAAACTGCTGAAACAGAGTAATCAAACATTGAAGGAAGTAAACGAAGATTTGAAGCAATTTGTCTATGTTGCTTCTCATGATCTAAAAGAACCCCTCCGAATGATTCACAGTTTTACGAACCTCTTGGAACGCTCTGCAAATCCCAAATTGGATAAAGAAGAAAAAGAATATATGGCGTTTATTACGGATGGAGTGAATCGTATGGATTTGTTGTTGAGTGATTTATTGAACTATGCAACGATTGACAAGCTGAATAAAACGGAAATGGAAGAAGAGGTAGATTTGGAAGATATTGTACATATTGTAAAGCAAAATTTACGCTCTATCATTCACGAAAACGATGTTGAAATTCAAGTAGATGAACTGCCCAAAGTGAAAGCCCCAAAGTTGTTTATGATTCAATTGTTTCAGAATCTACTCAGCAATGCCATCAAGTTTCGCAATGAATGTACACCCAAAATAGGCATTCATGTCGTTGAAAATGAGAACAACTATACGCTATCTATTGTTGACAATGGCATCGGAATAGAAAACGATTACAAAGAGCAAGTCTTCACCATTTTCAAGCGGTTGCACAGTACGGCAGAATACCAAGGTACAGGCATTGGCTTGGCGATTTGTCAAAAGATTATCAACAAATTGGGTGGTGAAATTTGGCTCGAATCTGTTCCAATGCAAGGCAGCACCTTCTTTTTTACCTTGCCAAAAGTGTGACGACATCTCGAAAGAAGTGTTTGATTGGCATGAATTTAGCAGGATTTTTTAGACTTTGGATGCTAAAGGTAAGGCGTAGGAACTGAGATTTTTTACCTCGCCTTTCTGAAGTTCCACATTCCATTCCAAAAGCCCCCTTCAATTACAGTCCACCCACGAACTGTAAACCCACGGGCTATGAAAACGATTTACCATTATCTCTTTTTATATTGTTGCTTCACTGCAATGAGCCTCTCCATGTCTATTCACGCACAAAACTGTCCCAACAAAATAGCTGTCACCGTAGAAATCATACCGGATCGTTCCGCAGCATTAGAAACCAATTGGCGATTGACCGATAGTATGGGCAATACACTCGCAGCAGGAAAAGACACAGGGGCAACGGTTTGTGTAGAGGCAAGTCAATGTTTGACTTTTACGATTGAAGACAGTTTTGGAGATGGATTGCAGGATTATGGAGGACATCCCGACGGACGCTTTTCGCTGTACTATGATGGAGAGTTGATGGCCCGAAAGACCAATTTTGGGAGCATTTTTAGCGTACAAATGGGAGGATGTCCTATAGGGTCGAGTTGTGCCTTTCCGATTGCTGCAAAAACGGATTGGATATATCCCGCTCAAATACCCAACAACTGGTATGTTTTTGAAGCCGAAGAAACGGGACGTTACTTGTTGACTACCTGCGATTTAACCAATGACTGCAATAGCGCAATTTGGGTGTACAATTATTGTGAAGGATTGGAGTGGGACGATACACAAATCGGAACAATTTTTTATGCCGATGGTGGCTGTGGCGAATTGGCAGAGGCAAGTATGATTTTGGAGAAAGACAAAACCTATTTTATCAGAGTAGGAGGTGACGAAACCTGCGAAAACAAATCGGTAAATTGGAAGATTACTTTTGTCGGACCGATAGTGGGTTGTATGGATGTAACTGCCTGCAATTTTGACCCTTTGGCTACAGTGTCGGATGAAAATGCCTGTGTCTATCAAGGTCATGCAAACTGTCCTGATGGTCCCGATTTGGTGGTGTTGGAATATGTGCTGCGAAACAGTTTACAGTTGAGTTATCTCCAAAATGAAGATGGCTGTGCGATTCAAGAAGGTTGTCTACAAGGCTATGGCACTCGTGAAGTTTTGCGATTCAGTACACATATCCGAAATATTGGTGACAAGGACTACTACCTCGGCAAACCGCCGCAAGGTGCAAATGCAGATCAGGGTGAATGGGAATGGGATGACTGCCACAATCATTGGCATTATGAGGGTTATGCCGAATATGTACTGTACGATGAAGGAGGAAATGAATTACCAATTGGCTTCAAAAATGGTTTTTGTGTGGTGGATTTGGATTGTCCTGACGGAAACAACAAATACGACTGCTCCAATCAAGGAATTTCGTCGGGTTGTGGGGATGTTTACGACTTCAATTTGGCGTGTCAATGGGTGGACATCACCGAACTTGAAGCAGGGTTTTATACTTTGGTTGTGCGGGTCAATTGGATGGAGCGTCCCGATGCGCTTGGTTTTCACGAAAGCAATTACCACAACAACTGGGCAAAGGTTTGTTTTCAGTTGGAACGAGGTCAACAAAATGAACCTTATATCACCAAAATGAATGAATGTGAGGCGATTGTGGATTGTCTGGGTGAGGTCTATGGAACGGCTGATGCGGATTGTTCGGGAGACTGTGAAGGCAGCTTGAAAGCAGGCGATCGAAATGGAGATTTGTTGTATTCTTATGCAGATGTGAATGTATATATGCACGAATTGTTGAGTGAAAATGGGGAATACAACACTTGTACGGACTTGAATAGCGATGGTAAAATCAGCATTGCCGATCCCGCCTTGTTGATCGCTTGTGAATTGGAAAGCAGCGGTATTCACACACATTCTACCCTGAGTCACAATCACTGCGAATTACCCACATCGGCTATCTTCAATCCCAATCACGAGGCAATTTTCAGCATTGGAGATGTGCGCTTGGACTTTCAATACATAGATGTATATGTTACCAATCCCAATAGTTCTATTTTGGCTTTTGAACTACAAATAACAGGCTTGGACATCATGAGTGTGTTTCCTTCTTACGATACCGAATTATTTGATTTACAACTATCTCACAACTCCAACGGCAAACTATTTGGCTTGACCTACAATGATAAACCCTTCGCCAAAAGCTACCAACCAATTCCCTTTTTCCGCCTCTATTATACCGCTATCACAGACGAAACGATTTGTATTTCACAAGTTCAAACAGTTATGAATCAAAACTATGAGGAAATAGCGGTGACTTTGAAGGATGCGTGTACGGATGTTGATGTTTGGAGTGCTATTGAAGGGATAGAAAATGCGGAAACCTCTGTTCGTCTTTTTCCAAATCCTTTTTCTGAATTTTCAGTTTTTTATTTTGAGAACTTTGAAATAGGAAGTAAAAATCAGTCTTTGGATTTGATTTTGATGAATGTGAATGGGCAAATTGTTAGGAGGTATGGAGCGCTTGATATGGACTTCAATAGGATTCGGATTGAGCGGGGAAGTTTGGCAAGTGGAGTATATTTTTGGCGATTTGGGGAGGAAGGAGGGAAGGTTTTGATTTGGTGATGTAAGAAGTGAGTCGCTTTGATTAATAGAAATTTTTGCCAATCGTAAATTATACGTTGCGTTTGTCTCCTACCTTTTTCGATTCTCTATCACCTCCGCATCCTTCAATAAATACATCAAACCATAAATGTCGTCCACCAATTCGAGTGTACCTTTGAAGGTCAACATCTGATCCATTTTGAAGTGTTGATTGTCGTCTTTCATACGAATTTCCATAACCGATTCCTTGCCCGCTGCTCCACAAAAGAAGCAAGCACTATAAGGAAACGCCGACAATACATAGACATCTCCCGTCACATCCACAGGCACCATAAAGCCTTCAACAATTACCTCCTTGCCGTCCATTTTTTTTACTTTGGTATTGAAGTTGGGTTTATTGTACCATATATCTTGCTCAACATCATAGGTATAAGTAAACTTCGCATCCAACAAAATGTCCCAGGGCAGATCTGTTTGGGCAGTGGCCGTAAATTGGAAAGTGAGAAGGGTAAAACAGAAAAATAGGAAGGATTTCATTATTTTTGGTTTGGTTTGATTCCATCAATAGAATTGGATTTGAGTTGTTAGTTGATGATTTCTACAAATATTGTACTCCTATGGAGTGAAATGAATCTGAAATCACATGGAACTATTTAACTCATAGCCTAAAGGATTATTCCTTGAAAATTAATCTATGGACGAAAACTATATTTTTACAAAATTTGCTACCATCTTTAACTCTCTTTATCCACAATTGGTTTAAAACAAACAGCCCTTTTCAAAACTAATTGTCAATCTCCAATTACTCTGCAATCGGAAAAACAATAAATTGAGGAGGAATCGGTTCTGCAAGCCATATACCATTGTTTTCGAGATAAAAATCAATTCCGCTGCGATACGCCTCCAATGCCTTGACCTCCAAAATAGTTGGTCGAAAATCACGCCTTTTTCCGACAATCATAGCCGTTTCGATATCTGCTGAAAGATGTACATATTGGCGATTCATGGGCAACAATCCGCTATCTTCAATCAGTGGAACGGTCGCTCTCGGCGTACCGTGATAGAGAATTTCGGGCGGTTCATTGGTGGTTTTGGTGATTTTTTTGGCGATGGAATGACCGTAAAAGGCCCGAATTTTGCCGTCTTTGACTTCGTAACGTTGTTTGTCAGCAGCAGCCATCATGTCCAAAATATCCTTTTCGGTAAGGTTTTTCCATTTTTCTTGTCGCTGCAATCGGCTTATCAATCCCTCCAAAGAAGTCCAACCTTCTGGGTCGAGGGTAATACCAAATTGATCGGGTCTGTGCCGCAATATTTTGGAAATGGTTTTGCTTAATCTTGTGTAATTCATTGTTTCGTTTTTTTGTGTTCGTGTGTTTGTGTTGATAATTGTTTCGTTTTCAATTGAAGAAAAAATCTCTCCATCTCAGCGTCTCTCCGTTCAGATTCCCAAGCCAATACAAGCTAAACTTCACTGTGTCTCCGAGCCTCTGAGTTCAAATTCCAAATTCAATATAAGTTAAGTGACACTTACTCATCCCACCAAACCTTCGTTTTTTCCGAATCTTCTCCCATCTTAGCCACTTGAATTGCCCAATTTTCGGGATTATTTTGAGATTCAGAAGGCGGATAGGCAAAGCGAAAATGTTGGGCAAGCTCTCCTTCGTGTGGAGTCATTTCCGTTCGACGCAGTAAAGAATACGCCTCCCAAGGTTGTCGAAATGAATCAAGCCAACGCTGTTGGTAAATGAGTTCAAGTTTGTGCTCATTGAGGAAGATACTGATATTGGGGTGATTGACCACCGAAAAAATCTGTCCACTCGAAAGAGTTGGTTGTTTATTGACCCAAATTTGAGTATTGCTCACAATATTTTGCCACATATTGATAGAAGCCACAACTCCCAAAGTGTAAGAAGCCTCTGCTTGACTTACATCAGCAGCCACACCCAGACCTCTTAGATAGATTTCTGCTTTGATGAAATGTCCTTCTGCTGCGGTCAAAATCAACTGCGGAATCTGTTTTTCATCACGAATGAGATAGTAGTTAAACGGTGAAAAAATGTTAGAAGTTCCCTTAACCGCAAAATTTTGGTCTCGATGTTGCTGATAGGGAATACCACCCGAAGAAGGTGTATCGCTTGAAGGAAGTTGAGGGTAAGCCACCCATTCGTTGGCATTGTTGGTTTCAAAGAAAATATAGGCACGAGGATCGTAAATTCCACTTCCATCGGGTTCGTCCGTTTCCGAAAGCAAGTGCCAGATATTGCTGCCCATTCGCAGTTTTTTATGTTCTCTAAAAGACCAGTTCACGCTTTCATTCAGCCAACTTTGTTGTTCGGGCGACATGATCACATCTTCACCTTCTTTAATAATAGGTAATTCATCTTCAATAATTTCGGTCAAAATAGGCTGTGCGAAATTGGGATCTTTTTCGACCATTCGCAGAGCATGACGCAACCGCAGTGAATTGGCAAATTTTTTCCAGCGCATCATGTCTCCAAAAAACAAATTGTCAAATTCTCCCAAACTGACGTAGGCTTGACCAGAAGTAGTTTCAGGGTTGGGGAAAGTGTTGATGTGTTCGTTTGCCCATTGCAGTTCTTGCAGCAGAAACTTGTAGATTTCTTCTTGGGTGTCAAATTTTGGTCGAGCAAATTCCAATCCTTCAAAACCTCTTCCTGCTTCAAAAAAAGGCATATCTCCAAATAAATCAGTGACTCGAAAGGTTTTGTAAGCGGTCAAAATTTTCAGCATGGACAGCGCATTGTTCAAAGCTTCGGCTTCCACATCCAATTCGTTGAGTCGGTTTTCTACAGTGCGGATGTGGGCCAAACTTTTGTAGTACATCTGCCAAACCTCTTCCGTACCAATCGAGCTATTTTGGAAACTTGCATCGGTTAGTGCTGCCAATTGCGTTATGCCATAAAGCATTTCGTTGTGCATGTAAAACTGTTCATTCCAGCCCAATCGGGTCAAATCTACAACAGTATTAAAGACTGCTCCAACGTCTGCTTGGGTTGGAGAAAACGGGTTTTTGTTCAGTTCTTCAAATCCTTTTTCGCAGGAAGGAAGGATGATAAGTAAGGGTAGGGAAAGAAGTAGTAAAAATCTTTTCATGTTTGTAATGTGCTGATGATGTGCTATGAGAACTCCTCCTTTGTCTCTCTCAAATGGATGGTTTTTGCACTTTGATTAAAAGTATCCCTTTTTATTCTTCCTTTGAAGAAAGTTCAGAGGGAGATGATGGTGACAAAGAGAACAAGAATGAGCCTTCAATCTATAGACCAAAAGTACCTGTTTTTGCAAGTCTGTACAAGCTTCAATTGCAGTAGGTGTCGGGTATGTCGCTTTTTTAATGGATAAACTGCAAAAAATGTAATTCACATTGATGGAAAAGAATTGTATTTTTAGGCATCAAAAAATTAGATGTATGAAACGTCCATGATTAAAACACAAAAGGAAATGATTATTTTATTCATGGTAAGTTCCATCTGACCTTAAAAAAGAAAAAAATAAACAGATGAAACAGGTTTATTATTTTATTGCAGTTGTTTTTGGCATATTCCATTTTAATACAGGGATTTATGCTCAGTGTGAAGAGTTTGCAAGTCCTGTATTTAACTTTGCCAATGCAAATGTTGGAGAAGAATTGTGTGATGGGGCAGAAGGTTGTGATGCTGGCGGTTTTGAGATTTCTGGCTTTGAAGTGTGGATCAATGAAGCTTATTTGCTTGGGAAATTGTATCCTGGAGCAGAATATGTTTTTGACATTTGCGAAGGTTACGATGCTAATTCTTGGGAAGCAGAATTGACCGCAGTAGAATATATAGATGGGGATACGCCGATTGTGGTGTCGGGAACGGTAATGGGAACGGTAAGGGACTGTCAGTTGAATTTTACTGTACCAAATACCTATACCGAACCTGTTGATGTGATGGTAATTATTTCGGAAGTTGGCAATTGTGGAGGTGACATTGTGCAGATTGACAATGGATTCCCTTATTTTGGCTGTGGCCCGAATGGAGGGCAGCCTGCTTGTGATGTTGTTACTATTACCTGCGATGATTCGAGTGTTTCACCAGGTACTTCAGATAACCTCAATGATGGCAATGATATATGCTTCAGTGATACCCTATTTTTTCGGAGTGTTGAGCCTATTGCACCCACAGAAGGAGAGGTATCGGGTTTTAGCTGGTTAATTTCCACTGAAAATATCTCAACTAACTCCGATCCGTTGGCGAATCCCGACATCATTGTAGGAGGTTATCCTGTGGTAGATGCTACGGAAGATATTTTTATCTTTATCAACGATGGCGGTTTCGAGGCAGGGAGCTATTTTTTCACACCAATTGTATTCGGCAATGCTACGGGAAATGCCAATGACCCTATTTTCAATATTACCTTAGATCCGAATTGTACTTTTGTTGGCAAATCGTTTGACGTGAACTTATTGGCAATTGACGACCCGATTTGTACGGATTGTGTACGCCCTACCGTTCAGATTTTCAGTACAGAATGTGACGAAGAAGGCTTGTTTGAGTTAGAGGTAGATGTATCTTTTGGGAGTGCGAGTTCTTATACGGTCATAGATAGTTTGAATGGGTATTCACAAACTTTGAACAGTGATGGAACAGTCATTTTAGGACCTTATAAAGGAGGAGAAATGCCTATTTGGATTTTGGGAGACGAGAATCCCGACTGCAATATGCGGTTTAGGGTTGCAGAATTTTGTTCTGTACTCTGCAACGTAGTAGAAGATATGGGCTTTGAAGAAGATGGGAACGCTTGGACGGAATTTGAAGAACCCGACCAACCCGATTTTGGCATTGTTGACAATACACTGCCTATGACAGGTGAATTGTCGGCGTATTTGGGAGGTTATGAAAACGAGCAAATTACCAATATTTCTCAAACGGTGACAATTCCCATTAATGGCAATGCGACTTTGAGTTTCTATGGACTGTTTTTCTGTTCAGATGACAGCGACAATTTCAAAGTCTTGATAGACAATGTACCGATTTTGGATTTGTTTGGCAGCAATGAAGAACTTTGTAGCGAAGAGAATTTTACCCGTTTTGAATTGGATCTAAGTTCTTATGCCGACGGCAATGCCCACACCCTTCAATTCAGTTTGTTTGGTGCAGAAGGTGGTTTTACCGCTTTCTTTGTGGATAATGTGCAGCTCAATGCTTGTGCCTGTATTGCCAATTCTGGAACACTACAAATACCTTCCGAAACAACGCTTTGTGGTGATGTCGCAGATGATTTTGAAGCCCGAACCAATGGGGATGAATACATTGGCGCATTATCGGATTACCTATTTATGTTGGTGGATGTTGAGGGAAATATTGTTGCGAGTAGCTTAAACGGTAGTTTTGACTTCAATGGCATAGCATCAGGCGACTATGAAGTAATGGGATTGTCTTTATTGGTCGGTGATGCCGAAACGGTGCAGTCTTACACGCATATTAGCCAAATTCAAAACCGATTGAAGTTTGGTTCGCTGTGTGCGGATTTCACCGAAACAACCTATTCCTTGTCTTATGATGCCGACTGCGTAGGGATTGAGGAAGTTTTGTTTGAAAAAGATTTTGGAATCACTTCAATTGTAGCTTTAGGAAATACTCTTTTAAGTGTTGATTTTCAGGCTAAAAGAACTGCTAATCTTCAAGTCATGCTCTACGATGTGAATGGTCGCTTGCTGCAAAATCAGACGATATGGACTTCAATGGGCGACAATGAGCTTCAATGGACTGTTCCAGCATTGGGCAGTGGAATGTATTTGGTTGTATTGACAGATGGAAAAAGCTTGGTGAGTGAGCGATTTTTGATGGTACAGTAGGATTAAAAAGTATTCTTCTTTTCCATATCGGGCAGCACTGCATCAATTCTTTTGGCAAGTTCAGGAAGCTTTATCGTCGGGACAGCTGGAAATAAATGGTGTTCTAAATGGTAAAACATATTAAATGAAATCACATTTTTCCAAGTTGTCCTCTGAGTTCTTGCAAAATTAGGATTGTCATGTGTATCTCGGTGTACTGCCCATACTGCAAAAAAAGCCATCAGGAATTCACCTATTAACATGACAATGATGTGGTATGTCAGAAAATGTATTTTGAAATAGAAGACCATTGATACAAAAAGAAAGATGGAGGTAAGTTCTGCCATCACATTTTTTCTATAGACAGAGTTTCCTTTCTGAAGGGTGACTTTATGAATCAGAAATGTATGAATAGGGCCATACAAAATAGCTCCATACCAAGTCATTTTTGCCGATTTGCCTTCATAGTCTTGTTCTGACAAGCAATATTTGTGGTGTCTCAAATGATTGAATTTCACAGCGTGCACAGATACCATCATCAAGATGCTGTTGAGATAAAGAGAAAGCCAAGTCAGGAACTTGTTTGTACCCAGTGCATTGTGAAAACCATTGTGAACCTGCCTCAAGGCAGTGAGAAAGAAGAAACCCGAAAAAGGAAGCGCAGCTAAATAGTTGCCAAAGTAGGCGAGCGTCAAAGAAATGAGCAGCCAAGGAAGTGTTAAATTGTTTTCAATTAACATTTCTTTGAAGGTTAATTTTTTGAGGTCTTTCCATTCTACCTTTTTTACTACTTCACGATGGGTCATTGAGTTATTTTTTATAATAGAGCTTAAAGAGGGTTAATAAACAAGTGATTGTATCTGTATTTTGACTATCAAAAATAATAAAATATTTTTTCATCTCCCTGTAACTATTCACCTCCCTCATCCGACCTACCATAGAATGACGAAAAACCTACATGACCTCTAAAGAATACAACAACTCTGTAAAACTGTATGCCGATAGGGTGTACCGCTTCATCATCAAGCATGTGAAAAGTGAAGCCGATGCCAAAGATGTGGTGCAGAATGCCTTTTTGGTGTTGTGGAACAAGCATCCCGAAATTGAAGTGGGCAAAGCGAGAGCATTTTTGTTTTCGGTGGCTTACAACAATATGGTGGATGGTTTCCGCAAAATGAAACGGGTGCAGCATTGGGCGGAAATGCCTGAAGATAGTGGCATCGTGTATCAGAAATCCAATGATTTGAAGGAAGTTTTGAATAAAGGCTTGGAGACTTTGCCTGAGATTCAAAAGACGGTGGTATTGCTGCGAGATTATGAGGGATATTCCTATCAAGAGATTGCAGAAATCACCCAACTTTCGGAGTCGCAGGTGAAGGTTTATATTTTTAGAGCAAGAAAGAAATTGAGGTTTTTTTTGAAAGGTTTGGTGGTTAGTGATTAGAGATTTGTGGATTGGCAATTTAACCACATAGGAGAGCATATAACAATACAGCAATAGAACAATTTAGCAATAGAACATGGACATCAACAATCATAATTACGAGGAGTTTGCGATAGATTATTTGGAGGGAAATCTTTCACCCGAATTGGAGGAGGCGATGCAGCTTTTTTTGTTGCAAAATCCTGAAATTGAAGCAGAATTGATGGGCTTGGAGGAAATGGTTTTGGAGGTAGATACGGACATTGTTTTTCCTGATAAAAAGGTTTTACTGCAATCTGAAAAGCCTGTAAAGGTAATTCCACTTTATAGACAATGGAAACGTTATGTATTGCCGATGGCAGGAGCATTGTGTTTGTTTTTTGTTTGGCAAGTGCTTTTGCTACAAGATGGATATATAGGAAATGGTGTGGAGATAGTAGGTGCTGGAGAAAGTAAGATGGAAGAAAAGGGGAATTTGAGAATAGATGGAAGTGAAAAGATAGGAAATGTAAATGTGGCTGATTTGGAAGGAAAAAATAGAGGTGTTGAAGAGGAAAGAGTTAATAATTCTGAAATGGAGTATAATCTTAAACCCAAAGTAGATGCTGTTTCTTCTATTGCAGGAAATACGCCTTCGACTTCAAATGCTAAGAATCAAAATGGTGAATTGAAGCGCAGAACAAGTCGTGAATCCACTTCAAAAATTGCAGCCAAAGATGAAGGGGCTAAACCTTCCTTAGTTTCTGAAAATGAAGTTTTTAACGAAGATAATAGAAAAGAGGTGCTTTCTTTTGCAGAAGATAGCAATTTGGAAAAAGAACCATACAAGATGAATGGCTTTGAAGGACAGAAGACAGAAAATGAGGCGATTGTAGTGGTGAAAGATAAGAAAGAGAAAAGGCAAGAAAAAGAAAGGAGAAAGAGCATTGTTTTAGCAACATTGCCAACTCAATCAAGTGCTGTAACAGGTGAATCTATTGAAGTGGTAAGCGTTGATTTTAGAGAATTGCCACAAACTCAAACAGCCATAGCTGATGTGGCAACAGTAGAAAGTAAAAATCAGAAGTCGACTTTTTTAAATAATTTGAAAAAAGCTATTACACCTGAAATTTTTTCGGGTGACGAAATGGATGAATCAAGTACGGGTTCGGAAGTTTTGGTGGCAATAAGTTTGAAGCCCAATCAGCATGATTTTATTAAAAAAATATTCAAAAACAACAAGTAATGAAACGTCCATGATTATTTAATACACTGGAACATAAATAATTTAAGGTTTTGAGGTGACATCTTGGAGTGAAACGAAAAGGTGTAATCTCAAGACCGACAGTGAGATGTCATGCCGAAGTCTCGGCACAGGCTCTTCTTCATTCTTCCGAAGATTACACCTCACTATCTAAAGAAACTTCTGTCACAGTGTATTTAATTCATGGTTAGTTCCATATGACCTTTAAAACGAAAAGATAAACAGATGAAACAGTTTAAGAAAATTCAATTTGTAAACAACCCAATCAATATAAAACGATCACCTATGTCTTATTTGAAAATTGCACTGTTTTGGATGTGCATTGTTGGGTGTCTGTGGACTTCCACTGCCCTCCATGCCCAATCAACAGAGGATGAAAGTATGACCATTACAGAGTCAGAAATAGCTGGCTATGAGGGAGAAATAGGAGGTGCTGTTCAAGACAGCATCGTAAAAGAAAAAAAGGAAAAAGGGGATTCTACTCGATGGAAATTCGGTGGTATTGACATCATCATCAGAGACAAAAAAGATGGGAGTGAAGTGAAGGTCTATTCTGAAATGGATGATGACGACGACGATAAAGATGGTGATAGAAACAATGACAAAATCAAAACAAGATGGTTCATGCTGGATTTGGGTTTCAATACTTATTTGGCGGATGGCAGCTTCAATCTACCAAGTGAACTGAATGATTTTGACCTAAATCTTGGCAAATCCATCAATGTGAACTTACACCTATTTCGACAACGTATTGGATTGATTGGCAATAATCTAAACTTTATGTACGGTTTGGAGTTGGCGTACAATAACTATCACTTTGAAAATGACATCACTCTTCTGCATAATGTGGATGAGGTGACAATTATTGAAAACAATATAGACTTCAAAAAGAACAAATTGGCAACTACGTTCCTGCAAATGCCTGTTTTGTTCAACATCGAAACGAATCCTCGAAAGCCTGGCAAATCGTTTAGAATCAGTGCGGGTGGATATGGGGGGCTGTTGTTGGGCGCACGCACCAAGCAAAAAAGCAGCGAAAATGGCAAGGTGAAAATCAAAGACGATTTCAATCTCAACAAGTTTCGCTATGGAGTGATTGGTCAAGTTGGGGTAGGCTGTGTCAATTTTTATGTGGACTACGCTTTGAATGACCTCTTTAAGGAAAACTTAGGCCCTGAATTGCGTCCAATTTCGATTGGTTTTACTTTAGTGCCGTTTTGATTTATTGGAGGAGAGAAGCGAGAGTTGCATTTTGCATCTCGCTTCTCACTTTTTTCGTCCAAAGTCCAAATCTCTTCAAGACTTAGCTTCTGAATTCCTATTTAAAATACACTGCTTCAAATTTTGCCAAAGGAGCCATTCTGGCCTTGTTTAGCGTCAATGTATTTCCGTTTAAGCTGTAATTATCAACGGTTTCTAAGACTTGAAAGAATTGTGATTCCAAAGCCATGTTTCGACATGCCATTTCGGTTGAAACCATTTTAGAAAAAGTGATTCTATTGCCTTCCGCCGATTCATAAACGCCACTCATCGTATTGCAGCCTCCATTTCCCGATACTCTATTATCGTCAGATGAAAATAAAAGATGTGCTTCTTTGGGGGTGTTGTTATCATTGTCAATAGCCTGTCCTTTCAATTCAATAAGTTTCCAATAAGTCTCGGTGAGTTGGGGTTGTCCTTTTCTCAAAACGTATTTATCCGCCAAATCGCCTGTGATTTTATTGCCTTTCATGTCGAGCTTGAAAAGAGCATTCTCTCCAACCATATATTGAACGGCTACCTTCTCTTCGTCAAAATTCGCAAGGCTTATTTTTCCACCTTCATCATTCCATACAAAACCTCCGTTTTTTTCAAAAATGGTATCTTCTTTTCCAAGATATTTGGCTTTGTAGGTATAGGTTAGGTTTTTGTTTAGAGTGATTTGGGTTTGAATGCCTTCACAATCGGCACAAGGTAAAATACCTTGATACGTTCCTTCCCAATCCAAAGAGTTTTGACTGTTGTGAGCTGGGTCGGGATTTGTTGTTGTCGTGGAATCGGTAATGTTGGGTTCGGTTGGATTTTGTGTGGTATTGCAGGCAACGAAACTGAGCGTAATCAGTATCAATAGAACTAATTGCTTATTCATATCGAATTTTTTATGGTTTATTGGGGTATAAATAAATGTAAATATTAGATTTGGTGTAAATGCAGAAAAAAAAACGCTTTTTTGGAGAGAATGTTTATGCTTCTATAAATTCCCTTCTGCAATGATTTACTCTTCTTCGCTTTCATCGTATTCATCCAACTTATCCACCAAATCAATTACCCAAACAAGTACCTTATTACTTAGGTACTTAGAAATACCCGCTTTTCGGCTCGCACTTCTGAGGATATTGACGTTTTTGTAGCCGATTTTGCGGTCTTCCGCCAATTCAATGTATTCTTCCCACTCATCTCTCGAAATCATATCGAATTGAGCACGCATGATGTCTAAATCAGTTGGGTCGTTGATGTCGTATTTTGCCATAGTTATTTTGAATATTTATGAATATGATTAAATTTTTATCTCTCCGCCCCTAAAATAAGCTCATCTGCTCCGGCAATTTAGGCAATTTATCCACAGGAAAAGTGGGCATTTCTCCCACTTCAACACCCAATTTTGCAGCTTCTTGCTTCAACAGTTCATGAAAAAACCGAGCAATAGCAGGAGTATTCAATTCACCAGGAGAATGAATAAACACATAAGGCGTTTTCTTTAGTTGCAGCCATTCCGCCACGATTTTAGCGAGAAAAGTGAATCTCGTTCGATTGGCTTCTGGCGTTGGATAACCTACATAGCGTAAAAAAGGTTGGTCGGCAGTAGAGGTGAAATAAGGCGGCATTTGGGGTTTCTTTTTTTGTGCCCCCAAAATATGTTCATTTTGTGATTCAATGTTGTGGAGAGTTGAAGTGTCGAAAATCGCTCGATTGATGTTGAATCGTTGCAAGAGTTCGTCCAATTGTTGACGAGCCATTTCGTTGTGAAAAAAGTCGAGGTGTCGCACTTCAACAGCATAGGTCAAATCTTGCGGTAGCGTTTGAAGGAAGTGTTCCAAAGTGGGCAGTGCCCTTTTATTGAAGGAAGGCGACAATTGAAGGAAAAAAACACCGATTTTCTCTAATAGCGGTTCTAAACTCCCAAAAAAGTGAGTGACTTCTTTTTGCACATTTTGAAGCTTATACACATGGCTGATGAGTTTGGGAAATTTGAAGCTGAATCGAAAATCTTTTGGAGTATCCATTTTCCAACGCCTCACCATCGAATCCTTAGGTAAACCGTAAAAGGTATTGTTGCCTTCTACCGTATTGAAGACTTGTGCATATTGTGGAAGGTATTCTTTGGGTTTGGCTTTGGGCGTAAAAAATGAGCCTGACCAGTCTTTGTTTGCCCAAATTGGACAGCCGAGGTAATAGTTTTGCATGGTTATATTATTGCATTGTTATAGGGTTAAATTGCTATATTGTTGTATAGTTAACGGTGATAATAATCAACAGTTCAACAATATAGCAATAAAACAATATCGCTATTCAACAGTTTACTTACTCCCAAACCACGCCACAGGAACAATCATTTCCTGAATAGACATTCCGCCATGCTGAAATGTGTTATTATAATAATTGACGTAGTGATTGTAGTTGTTCGGATACACAAAAAAGGAATCTTCTTTGGCAAAAATGAAACTTGAACTTACGTGAGGGCGAGGTAGTTGTGCTTCAATCGGATTGCGAACCTCATAGACCTCTTTGGAGTTGTATTGAAGGTTTCTACCGTGTTTGTATCTGAGGTTGGTTGTCGTATTTCTATCACCGATTACTCTTTTAGGAGTTCCCACTCGAATCGTACCGTGATCAGTCGTAATAGCAAGACGCACATCTTTTTCCGAAATTTTCTTCAAGGCTTCCCAAAGAGGGGAGTAGCTGAACCAAGATTTGGCAATCGAACGGTAGGAAGCCTCGTCACTTGCCAACTCCTTCAAAACTTCCATTTCGGTACGAGCGTGGGAAAGCATATCTACAAAATTATACACAATGATATTGAGGTCATTGTCCAATAGATTGTGAATATTTTCCATTAATTCTTTTCCCGAACGGTGATTGGTGATTTTGGTATAGCTGAACTTCAGTTCTCCATGTCCTGTTCGGTCCAATAAATCTTCTAAGAAATCTGCTTCGTGCATATTTTTACCACCCTCGTCAATATCGTTTTTCCACAGTCTCGGAAAACGCCTTTCAATGTTGTAAGGTGTCATTCCTGCAAAAATAGCGTTGCGGCTGTAATGCGTAGTCGTGGGCAAAATGCTGTAAAAATAGTCTTCATCCAAAAAACGAAACTCTTCCGAAATGATAGGCTTCAAAACTTTCCACTGATCGAATCGAAGGTTGTCAATCAAAACAATGAAGTTGGACTTTCCTTTCTCAAAGCGAGGAAGAATCTTATCACGCATGAGGTTGTGCGACATAGTCGGGCCTTCATCGTGGTTCTGAATCCACTTCATATAGTTGCGGCTCACATACTTACAAAATTCCTTGTTCGCCTCACTTTTTTGCATGGCCAAGACTTCCTGCATTTCCTGTGTATTGGCATTGTCAAGTTCCAATTCCCAATAGACAATTTTTTTATACACATCCACCCATCCTTCATAGTCTAAGCCCATCTGAATGTCCATAAATATTTTGGAAAACTCCTGTTGGTAGGCCGAAGTAGTCGCATTGCTTACCAGACGTTTACTTTCCATTATTTTTTTGAGCGTCAAAAGGATTTGTCGGGGATTGACGGGTTTGAGTAAGTAGTCGGTGATTTGTGCGCCCAAAGCCTCTTCCATGATGTTTTCTGCCTCGTTTTTGGTAATCATCACCACAGGCAGCGAAGGATTGACTTCTTTAATTTTGCTAAGGGTTTCCAAACCAGTCATTCCGGGCATGGATTCGTCCAAAAACACTACATCCAATTGTTCTGATTTACAAAGTTCTACACCATCATAACCATTAGTCGCTTTTAGAATATCATAACCTTTTTTTTCAAGAAACATGATTTGGGGTTTGAGATTGTCAATTTCATCATCTACCCATAAAACTCGTGCATTCGCCATAAATATATTTTTGTTTTTAATTGATTCTTTTGGTTTCTACTGCAAATTCCAACATATCATTACAGTTGATTAATTAGAACTACAACACAACGACTGTATGTGAATGTTTAATATTTGGAGTACAAAGAAAAAAAATATTTTTGGCTAAGAGTAAGTCTGCAATCCTTTTTTGTAGGCTAAAAAGAGAGGATTAATTTTTCAACAATTTTTTCGTGTATCTATTGAAGCCATCCGTAACCTTCAATAGGTACACTCCAATGGGATAACTGCTCAAATCCATTTCCAAGGTTTGAGAAAAATTTGTTTGATACAAAACCTGTCCTTGTGTATTCAGTAACTGCAATTGGAGTTCCTTGTTTTGCGGTGAAGTCACTTCAACGGTGAACTTATCTTGGGAGGGATTTGGAAAAACATTGAAGGAAGATAGAGGGTTTTTATCTTCAATGTCGGTAAAAACGACCGTTTCGCAATACAAATCATTGCTGCCATTTACATCAATTTTTTCGTTGGGAATACTTGTCCAAAAACAAATTTCATAAGAAGATTGTGTCAACTTATTGGGAATGATAATGTCTCCTAAATTAAATACATAGCTTGTATTTGCTTCAATAGCAATGTTTTCCACTTTTTCCATGATGGTAAAAGTGCTTAAGCAGATGCTAAAACAAGAATTATCAGATCTAAAATTGACTTGTATATCTTCAATAGGAGTTTCCCCAAAATTTTTAAGACTTACTTTCACATCCTTCAAAAATATTTGACTCAAAGGCAATCCCTCGCCCCAACAACTTCCTGCACCCAACAATTCCGCATCTGAAAATTCAAACTTTTCTATTCCTGCGTCAATTTCTCCAATGGTGATTTCATCATTGATAGACAATACTTTGATAAAAGAGGCAGAACTTCCATATAGCAGATAACCAGCGCTATTTGTTCCACGATTTGAAGGATAACTGCCTGCCACAGCGACCCTATTTTCTAAACCTTTTATAGAAGATAAATTAGTGGAATTCGCCCCAAAATAAAAGTCTTTTACAATATTGAGTGATTCATCCAAAATCGCTAATTTGGATTGTTCTTGATACTTGCCCAGTAAAGCAAGTCGATGATTGGGAAGTGAAGACAGGCGGTAACTTGTTTCAAAAAACGAACTCAAATCAAAAGACTCCAAAGTCGTCAAGTTGTCATCAATAAGAAGAATGGTATTATTATCGAGTAATGCCAAATATTTGCCTACTTCTTGAAGCGGAACAATATTGAGAACTGCTTCTGCTTTCCATACTTCTGTTTCTTGAAAGGTTTGTTCTTGCAGCAGATTACCACTCTCACTTTCATAAATTCGCAGAAAGTTTCTACCTCCAATCAATAGCTGGTTTTCGTTCATTACTGCCAAGGTTGGAGGCGAATAGTTGGCACCCTCTAAAGGGAATGACCAAATAAAATTTCCCTCCCAATCCATCAATGAAATTTGCTCATATTCTAATAAAATCACTTGATTGTCTGCAATAATATGAAATTCGGAAAATATATCATCTCCCCAATTCTCCAAATGGTCTTCCTCCCAAAGTATCTCTCCTTCACTGTTCAATTTAAATAAATGTGTGACAGGACCAACATCACATAACCCAACCGAACCGCCAACTAAAATATCTCCATTTGGAAGTGGTAGTATTTCTCTGATATTTCCTATTTCCTCTCTGGTCAAGTTGTTAACCTGCCACAATAAATTTCCCTCCCTGTCAAATTTGGTAACATAAGCATCAAAACTGGGCCAATTATTGAAATTAAAATTTCCATTCTGTCCACCTACTACCCAAGTATCATCGTATTCAGAATAGGCGACATCATAAGCGGAGGAGATAAAAAATTCTTGCCAGCAATGTTCAAAGCTTTGGGCTTGTAGGTAGGAATGAAAAAAAGCTAGTGAAAGCAAACAAAAGGAAAGAAAGGTATAAATGAAGGTTTTCATAATCAAATGAATTTAGGATTTGACAATTATTGACATAACTATCAGTCTAAATTACAGTTTTTTACCTCCCATTCCAAATACAATTTTGGAAGTTTATCGAATGTTTTTTATCTGCGACATCTGAAATATCTGCGAAATCTGTGATTAAATAATCGGATACCGCTCAAACTCCGCATTTTCATCAAACAACTTTCGGAAAGTAGCGTGTTTGCGGTAGGGTTCACCTCCAATGTTTTTGCACATATTAATCATTTTGACATTGTAGTCCGCTATCCAAGTGAACTCCATGTCTTTGTAAGCATCCTTGTGTTCCCCATCTTGCACTGTATCCGAAGCCACTTTTAACAAAGCCGCAACAGCACCTCGACGTTGGTATTTGGGTACAACTCCAAACGACATTCCGTACATTCGTTTGCAGTCTTTTTTGACCTTCAATCGCCACATAAATTGCAGCTTCTGCCACCAACCAAATTTGCCATTGAAGCTTTTGAGAATCGAATTGATTTCGGGAAGATTGATGAATACTGCAATCGGGTCTTCTTTGTGATAGCCAAAATACACGATTTTTTCGTCCAAAATCGGCTTCAAAGAGTCCATGATATTTTTTGCTGCTTCCTCACTCAAAGGTTCAAACTCTTCATAAGCCCCGCCCCAAGCTTGATTGTAAACGGTGGCAAAATCTTTGGCATATTTGTCCAATTTGCTTTTATCAGCATAACCAAAGCTGTATTCATCATTTTCCAAAACCATATTTGCCCATCGAATTTCCTTTTCTGACAGGCTGATTCCCAATTTGCGGTAGAAGGTAATTTGTTTAAAGTAAATTTGGAAGCCGTAATTTTCAAAAAGTTGCTGATAGTAAGGCGGATTGTAATTTTGAAGGTAGGAAGTCGAGCTGAAATTTTCAATCAACAAACCCCAAAATCGGTCCCGTTCTCCAAAGTTAATCGGCCCATCCATTCCCTCTTTTCCCCTCGCTTCAATCCATTTTTTGCAAGCATCAAACAATTGATTGGCAGCCGATTGGTCATTGATGCACTCAAAAAAGCCCATGCCCCCCACAGGAATATCACTCCCTATTCCCGCTTTTGGGTCTATAAAAGCAGCCACTCGACCAATTGTTTCCCCATTGTCTCGCTGCAATATCCAACGAATGACTTCTCCTCCATGCTCGAACTTTTTATTTTTTTCGGAGTCAAAAACAGCTTCAATATCTGGATTCAAAGGTCGAATATAATTGGGAATGTCTTTGTAAATCAAGTTGGTAACATCTAAAAAAGCCTTGACAGTTTGAGGAGAATTTACTTCAATGAGGTTCATTTTGTTTTTTTTAATAGTTCATTTCATACTACTGTACATTTTTAATCCAACCACAAAAGGCACAAAGAAAACAAAAGTAAAGAACTGAAATTCATCTATCTCTTTTGTGCCCTTTTGATACTTTTGTGGTTCAAAAATCATTTTGTACAGTAGTATGAGTTCATTTCTATCTAGCAGTTCTTGTTCACAAAAAAACAAAAAGGCAACCCCAAACCACTTTTTGAAATTGCCTCTTTTGAATTAGAACATTTAATTATTCTATCTTTTAGCCAGCTACCAACTCAGTATTGTAAGTGCCAGCCTTCAATTTACCAGCTACAGCTTCAAGCGCATCCAAAGTTGGGTAAATCTCAGCATCGGTATGAGCAGCCGTAGGAATCAATCGAAGCAACAACATGCCTTTGGGAATCACAGGATACATCACCAAAGAGCAGAAAATCTTGTAGTTCTCACGTAAGTCACCAATCAAGTTTGCTGCTTCTACAGGACTTGCTTTGAGGTAAACAGGAGTTACAGGTGTATTGCAAGTGCCGATGTTCAAACCACGTTCCATCAATCCATTCTGCAATTTGTGCACATTTTCCCATAGCTTTTCTCGCAATTCGGGCATTTGCTGCATCATGTGCAAACGCTTCAAAGTACCTTCCACATATGCCATTGGTAAAGATTTGGCAAAAGCTTGAGAACGTGCATTGTAACGTATAAATTCAATGATTTGAGGTTCGTTTGCTGCAATAAATGCTCCAATACCAGCCATAGATTTTGCGAAAGTAGAAAAATACAAATCTACTCCATCTTGACAGCCTTGTAGTTCATCTGTTCCACCACCAGTTGGGCCCATTGCGCCAAAACCGTGTGCATCATCCACCAACATGGTGTAAGGATATTTTTCTTTCAAAGCAATCATTTCCTTCAATTTGCCCTGAACTCCTCTCATGCCAAATACACCTTCAGTAACAACCAAAATTCCACCGCCTGTTTTTTCGGTAATTTTTGCAGCTCGCTCCAAGTTTTTCTCAAAACTTTCCATGTCATTGAAGCGGTAGGCAAATCTTTTGCCTGCATGCAGTCTCGCACCATCTACAATACAAGCATGACCTTCTGCATCATAAACCAATACATCGTGACGGTCGAGCATGCAGTCAATAATAGACATAATCCCTTGATAGCCAAAATTCAAAAGGTAAGCAGCTTTTTTGTTTACTGCTGCTGCCAATTCTCGCTCCAACTGCTCGTGTTGGTCGGTATGACCAGACATAATTCTTGAACCCATTGGGTAAGAAAAACCCCATTTAGCTGCAATTTCTGCGTCTGCTTTTCGGACTTCGGGATGATTGGCCAACCCTAAGTAACTGTTAATACTCCAAACAATTTTTTCGTCTCCCTGAAATTTCATGCGGGGTCCGATTTCGCCTGTCAATTTAGGAAAGGTATAATAACCAAATGCCTTTTCTGCTTCTTGAGCTAAAGGGCCTAAATTTTGAAGTCGTCGTTCAAATAAATCCATAGCAAATATATGTTAATTGTTGATAATTTTTAAGTTATTTCAATTTTCATCAAATCTGTTGCAGAAATAAAGCAGTGTATGAAATTTGAATGAAATCCAATAGTTAGTATAAAAAGAAAAAATAACTTCCCGACCAATACTCCCCTTTTGAAAGGGGTTGGGGTATGTTCGCAAAAAAAGTGGGGAGTTATTTTTTTATCATTACTTAATCGCATTTTATACTAATGTATTTCTTATTATTTCGCATTACTTTTTTGACAGCAATGAAGGGTTTTTGGTAGGGCAAATAGACAGTTGCAAAGATAGGAATTTGGGATAAGATTACCAATTCCTATCTTTTATTTACTGCCTGAAAGTTCCTAAGTGCGTCTTTCCTGTAATGCTGCTTTTTTTGTCTTCAAAGTAGCATTGTAGCGCAAAACTCGTTGAAGTAAAAGCGATATTATCCCACGGAATTTCTGATTCGGTGAACAACCCAACCTCTAAACTTTCTACTCCTTTGCTGAAATCAAGATTTTGCAATTGTGCGAGAAAAAGTAAATATACTTGATTGACATGTGCCAAATTATAGACACAGTGTAAGCCTTCAATTTTCACCGTAGCCTTTGCTTCCTCCCAAACTTCTCTTTTTGCTCCTTCGTCTGTTGTTTCACCGTTTTCCATATATCCCGCAGGCACATTCCAATACCCATATCGAGGCTCAATGGCTCTTTTACAAAGCAATACTTTGTCTTCCCAATAGACCAAACATCCGACTACCATATTGGGGTTTTGGTAGTGTATGGTATGACAATTGCTACAATAAAGCCTTTGGAAGTCATCATCTTTTATGGCAGTCAGAGCAATAGCATCACTGCCACAATTACTACAAAAATTCATATCTTTATTTTTTATTCTTTACGGATGAGAGAGAAGTGGTGCGAGAAGTGAGTTTTAATATTTTTGCATATCATTGTGTTGAGAATAGTTATGTTTCAAGCGAATTTATTCTTCATTAGGCTTTTCTTTCTCGTTTTTTTACCCACATTTTTCTCCTCCGAGGTTCAGTTATATACGATATGTCACAAAAAAATGAAATAAACGACACCTATCAGACCTTAATAAAAAGGTCAATGGGTGAATATAAAGAGAAAGGTAGTAAATTTATCGCTTATGCAAAGGCTGTGTATGACGAAGAGGAGGTAAAAATATTTTTAGAAGAAATAAAACAAGAGCATCCAAAAGCCCGACATCATTGTTATGCCTATCGTTTGGGCTTAGACAAGGAAAAAGATTACCGAGCCAATGACGATGGGGAACCTTCTGGAACAGCTGGTCGTCCTATTATGGGACAGATTGATTCTTATGGTTTGTCGAATGTCATGGTCATTGTCATCCGTTATTTTGGAGGTACTAAATTGGGCGTTCCTGGTTTGATTCGTTCCTACAAAACAGCTACGAAAGAGGCTTTGGAGAATGCGGAAATTGAAGAAAAACGACTCATGAAATCTTTTCAGCTTCAATTTCCTTATACGCTTATGAATGAGGTCATGCGAGTTATTAAAAGAAAAGACATTGAAATACAAAGTCAAGGCTACGAAAATCAATGTTTGATTGATGTCACGATTGCAGAAGGAGATGTGGAGGAGAAGTTGGAGGATTTTGAAGAATTGAGAGGAGTGGAGTTGAAGGAATTATAGGAAAACCTCAATACAGGTCAAAATTATATTTGAAGCGAAAGACCTTATAGGTTTAACCTCTAAAAGCATGTATAGGTTTGATAATCTGATTAAATTACATAAACAAAAACCTATAAGGTTTGAGAGTCATACTCAACAAAACGTTTTGTATTGTACTAAAGGAATAATATATAAACACAAATAGTATAATGAAAAAAATCTTATTATTGATAACTTACTGTACTGCTTTAGTTGTCTTTGCAGCGTATCAAGTGCCGACTGTTAATACCCTTGCAAAAGAAAATCATTTTCTCGCCAAAGTACACTTTGATAGGGTAGAAGTAGGGCAAAAAAACGGCGATAAAAAGATAGAAAACTATGCTTATCGCTTGATGCCTAATAAAAAATCGGCACAAGTGACCTTAGAATTGGAGGAGATTCGAGAAGGTTCGACAGGGTATCACTATCGCTATCGTCCTCACTTCAATGGTTTGCCAGTGTATCGCAGTTATGTGCAAGTGAATGTAAATTGGGCGGGTGAAATTTGGTCTGCAACGGAATCAACTTTTGACTTTGATAAGGTCGAAAAAAGTAAATTGCAGCTAACCAAGTCTTTTGCCGCATTGAAGAAAATGTCTAATGATTTTCTAGAAAAAAAGAACCTTGAATTAGAAAGTGAAGTACAAACGGTGATTTACTTCAATAGCAGAACAGATGCACGAGTGGGCATACAATTTAGAGGTATCAATGAACTCACACATGAATTTGCTGAATATGTGTTGGATTTGAATGGAGAGATTCTTTCTGAAATCAATCAAAACCGTCACTCTCATGCACCAAAGCCCCAAAAACCAAAAGCAGCTGCAACAATGGCTACTGCAACAGCTTATGTTTATTTACCCGACCCCGTAACGTCCGCACAAGCTGTCTATGGATTGAATGGAAAATTTCGTGACAAACTGGATGCCGATAGTCCAGAATTGACGGATGAACGGAAGGAGGTGACGATTGAAGTTACTTTGGACAATGGAGTATATCGTCTGGAAAATGAGGCGTTTAGCTTTGGTGAATTTGACCCAAGAGTTGTTCCTCCTGCCACAGCGACTTCTCCAGTATTTGACTTCACCCGTTCTGAGGAAGGCTTTGAAGATGTCAATGCTTATTACCATCTCAATGCTTATCGAAATTATTTGTTGGACTTGGCAGCATCTGGCGGAGATTGTGGTTATTCGGTCAATACAGCGCCTATTTTGGGGATGAATATTGCAGTAGATGCCCATTCTTTTCAAAAACAAGACGGTACTTTTGAAGACCAATCTATGTTTCAATATGGGGGCTCTCAAAGCAAATTGTTGTTTGGTGAAGGCGGAGTAGATGATGCGGAAGATGCAGATGTAATCGTACATGAATATGGTCATGCCGTTTCTCATGCTTATTGTGCTTTCTGCAATTTTGGCTATGAACGTTTGGCGCTCGATGAAGCAATAGGCGATTATTTTGCCGTTTCTTATTCACGAAGTATCACCGAGCATGATTGGTGGAAAATGTTTAGTTGGGACGGACACAATGAGTTTTTTGTGGGAAGAAATGCCAAATCCAATAAGCTTTATCCTGATGATATGAATCATTTGGCGGAAGATCCTAAAAGTACGATAGATGAAAGCTCAATTTATCCCGATAGTGAAATATTTTCTTCGGTGATGATGGAAATTTGGGAAGTTTTGGGACGTGAAAATTCGGATAAGCTCTTGTTGGCTGCTTTACCTACCTTTACAGAGGATATTAAGTTCTCAACGGCTGCGGAACTGATAGCCGCTACTTATGCTCAATTGTGTGGTGACGAAAAAATGGAGGCTATCAACACTTTGTTTTCCCTAAGGGGCTTACTGGATTTCAATCTCAATGCTGGTCCAGACCAAACTATTTGTTTGGGCGATACGATTACCTTAGGTCAAAATCTTGTGGTATCTGATGGGTTGGAAGTCTTTTGGAGTCCAGGCGAAACGATATTTGATAGTTTACAAGCGACTTCAATGGCAACACCTGATTTTTCGGGTTATTATTATTTAAACATCCGAAATAACGAAACTGGATTCTTACTTCGAGATTCAGTTTATGTAGATGTCGAATATTGTTTTGCAAATGCTCCCGATAAGCGTATTTTGCTGCTCAATTCAGACCGATTTTTCAATAAGAGAGGAAATTTGATCATTGAAGTACCTAAAAACACAGAATATACCACCATTGAAGTATTTGATGTATTCGGGCATTTGATGGGAGAATATGAATCTGAAGGCGATATTCGCATAGAATTGATTCAAGATGATTTGAAGGCAGGCATTTATCTCATAAGAGTAATCGCAGACGAGCGAGAAGCCGTATTCAAGGTTGGAAGAGCGAGGTAAAGCAAACTCAAATCCTCTTTTTTAATTTTTTTTTAGTTTTAACTTGTACACTATGAACCCTATTGGCGAATCAGAATTAATCTTAAACCCTGATGGCAGTATTTACCATTTAAATTTGTTGCCTGAAGATATAGCAGACACCATTATCACAGTAGGAGATCCTGATCGTGTAGCAATGGTTTCTAAGCACTTCGACACGATTGAAGTGAATAAGCACAAACGGGAATTTGTCACCCATACAGGGATGTACAAAGGCAAGCGTTTGACGGTCATTTCAACAGGTATAGGTACGAGTAATATCGAAATTGTTTACACCGAATTGGATGCCTTGGTCAATATTGATTTAGAATCCAGAGAGGTCAAAGACGAACCCACAGCACTCAATTTTATTCGAATAGGTACATCTGGCGGATTGCGAAAAGGTATTGATGTAGATAGTTTTGTTGCTTCTGCTTTTGGGATAGGGTTGGACAATTTGATGGCATTTTACGATTTTCAGCCCAATGAAGAGGAGGAAGAAATCCAAGATGCCTTGCCCGAATTAGCCAAATATTTACAACCTTATGTGGCGCAAGCTTCCTACGAACTGTTACAGACCATTGCCTCAGATGTTACTCAGGGAATTACTATAACAAGTCCAGGCTTTTATGCACCGCAGAGCCGGACATTGCGGGTCGCACCCATGTTGAAAAACAAATTGCAGATGCTTCAAGAATTTGAGTTTGAAGATTCGCCGTATCAAATCACCAACTTTGAGATGGAAACAGCGAGCATGTATGCCTTTGCTCGGTTGTTTGGGCATCATGCCTTGTCCATGAATGCCATCATTGCCAATCGAGTAGAGAACACATTTAGCGAAAACCCAAAGAAAACAGTGGAGGAATTGATTGTCTTTGTGTTGGATAGGTTGTGTGACTGATGTTATGCCATATAAAAACCTATTTTTACATTTATATTAAGTTCGTTGAAAGACCTATTGGATTTGCTGCTCGACAAAATTGTTCTAAAAAACAAAGAGTTACAACTCGGATAAAATTTTAAGTTATGATTTTTTCTTCAAAACAATTCTTTTCTAAAATAGGTCTCATTATCTTGATTTTCTTTGCAGTATCTTTTTCCTTCTGCAAAACCAACTCACCTATTGTTGACTTACCGACCGAAGAAGAAAATGTCGTTCTTCTTCCTCAACAGCCCAATCCCGCAAAAACATTACAAACCATTGCTTTTGGCTCCTGCAATCGCCAAGACCTTGCACAACCACTTTGGAACGATATTTTGAAGCATCAACCCGATTTGTGGATTTGGTTGGGCGACATTATTTATGGGGATTCGGAAGATGCAGTGTTTATGGAAAATCAATATACTTTGCAAACCAAAGTAAAAGGATATCAAGAACTAATAGAATCAACTCCCATTATTGGCGTATGGGACGATCACGATTATGGCTTGAACGATGGAGGGAAGGAGTTTTCAGCAAAAGGACAAAACAAAGAATTGTTGTTGAATTTTTTGGGTGTTCCATTAAATGCTTCTGTGAGGAATAGGGAGGGGGCGTATCAATCCTATACGCTTGGAGAAGAAGGGAAACAGGTCAAAATCATTCTGTTGGATAGCAGATACTTTAGGGACAAAACGAACAAACGGATAGGCGGAGGTTACAACCCGAATTTGGAAGGAACGATATTGGGAGAAACGCAGTGGGCATGGCTCGAAGACGAACTTCAAAACAGCACTGCCCAGATTCACCTTATTGGCAATGGCATACAGGTGATTCCCGAAGAACATCGTTTTGAAAAATGGGCGAATTTTCCCAATGAAAGACAGCGATTGTTTGACCTCATCAAAAACAGTCAGGCAAAAGGCGTGATTTTATTAAGCGGCGATAGACACATTGGCGAAGTCTCCAAATTGGATATTGAAGGAATGAATTATCCCCTTTATGAGTTTACTTCAAGCGGTTTGACTCATTCTTACACCAGTTTTACGAGCGAAGAAAATCGTCACCGAATAGGCAAAGTGGCCAGTGAATTGAATTTTGGCGTTTTGCAGATTGATTGGAGGGATGGCGACAGCATTGAAGTAAAGGCCTTGATGCGAGGTTTGAACGACAAAGAGTTCAATACCTTTACTTGGAAATATTGAAGTAAAAACAAAAGTAGCGAAGTCAGGTGTGTAAAGTGCTCATTTTGATTCCATCAAAGGTGGTTTTTGTTCATCAAAATCAGTTGCTTCCTGATACTTTTCTGCCACTCCCAAAATCGTTGCTTCGTCAAAATAATTGCCTAAAAAAGTAAGGCTTGAAGAGTTGCCTTCCGAGTCTTCTCCGTTTGGAACAACTACACAAGGATGTCCCGACAAATTGGTGTAAAACAACTGACTACCTCCAAAACTCGGTGCGACAATCACATCAAATTCTTTGAATCGTTGGTGCATCGCCTGAATCAATTGAAAGCGCACCCGATTCGCTTGAATGTACTCTACCGCAGGTATAAACCTCGCTGCTCTAAATGCATTGGGCCAAGCATATCGAATTTGACGAACCATCAAATCGTCTTTATTGCTGCGGGTCAATTCATCAAAAGCGGCTGCTGCTTCCGAAATCAAAATCAAGCTGAAAGCTTCACTCGGAAATTGATTGGGCATTTCGATGGACTGCAAATCTGCGCCCAACTTGCGGAGGACTTCAATGCTTTGTCGATCGTTTTCTTTGTTGGGATAATCGGTTTCAAACAAACTTTTGAAGTACCCGATCTTCAATTTGGACAAATCTATATCGGGCTTGTAATTGAAGTCTGCTTCAAAAAGCGTAGGGTCTTTTTCGTCCATTCCACGAATCACTTCAAAAACCAAGGCGCAGTCTTTGGCATTTCTGCAAATTGGTCCAATCTTGTCCATGCTCCAACTCAAAGCCATCGCTCCATATCGGCTCACCCTTCCATAAGTTGGCCGCAAACCCGATACCCGACAACGTGTAGAAGGAGAAACAATCGAACCATAAGTCTCTGTACCAATCGCAAAAGCCACCAATCCCGCAGAAGTTGCAGCTGCTGAGCCTGCCGAAGAGCCACTCGAACCTTCCTCCAAATTCCAAGGATTTTTGGTCGTACCACCATACCAAACATCACCCCAAGCCAATGCGCCCAAGGTAAGTTTTGCTACCAATACTGCTCCTGCCTCTTCCAGTTTTTGGACTACAGTAGCTGTTTCGTTGATTTGTTGCTCCTTGTAGGGCATTGCTCCCCAAGTCGTTTTGAAGCCTTCAACTGCTAATAGGTCTTTTGCACCGTAGGGAATACCATGTAAGGCTCCTCTATACTTACCTGCCTTGATTTCTGTATCTGCCTTTCGTGCTTGTTGGAGTGCCAAATCTTCGGTGAGCGTGATAACACATTGAAGCGTATCACCGTATTTTTTGAGTCTTTCAAGGTAGATTTGGGTCAACTGCTCGGAAGTGATTTGTTGGTTTTTAATCAGAACAGCCAATTTGTGAACTGGATAAAAGGCGAGGTCTTTTATGTTTTCGGGTACAGCCACTTCCTCCTCCAATCCCCAATCAATTTTCTCCTGATTGTTGGGTATTTCAAAGCCCAATGGAATGGGATTGAATTGTAGAGCAGGGGGAATTTCATTGCCAATGGAATATTTATGCAATGCTTGGTAAGCCTCCAATTGTTCCTGCAGATCGGGCTGCATGGTGTCCCTTTCACTTGGAGTCAGCGAGAGGTCGAAAAGTTTTTCAGTTTCAATGGTATTGAAGGTATTCGCTTGTTTGTTTTCAACGGGGACATTGAGGTTTTCCATTGTAGAGGTATTTGATTGACAACTCAAAAGAAAGAGTGCAAGCATTGAAGAAGATAAAACAGTTGTGAAAAGAGAGTGGATTGTTTTCATTTCGAGCCTATTTTTGTTGTTGCTCAATATAGTAAAAAACTGTTTTAGTGTTCAATAAAAATACCTCCGATGATGTTTGAGTTTGATATTAGTAAGGGTAAAAAAATAACTCTTCGTTTTCTTTTGCTAACATACCCCATCCCCTTTCAAAAGGGGAATATTGGTCGATGAGTTATTTTTTCTTTTTTACTTAATGGAAAGAAAAATTTAAACACCCTTTTTTTTCAAATATTTACCAAGCAACTTCAATTATACTATTTCTATTCAATACTCCTTAGGCATCAGCTCCAAATCCAATTCAAAAACAGTCGTTTCTTTTCGTACCGAAAGCGAAAAAGAAGTCTTGATTCGGTTGATATTCGGGACAATAGACAGTTTTTCGGTCACAAACAGATTGTACTTTTCGATGTCTTCAACCGATATTTTCAACAAAAAATCGGAATCTCCCGTCACATGATGACATTCCATTACCTCCGAATAATCCGCCACTTGATTCACAAAAGCGTCAATCCCTTCTTTGGAGTGGTCAATGATGGAAATGTGAATAAACGCATTGAGTTTTTTGCCCAATTTCTTGGGTTCCAGCAAAGCAACATACCTTTTGATAACGCCTCTTTTTTCCAGTCGCTTCAATCGCTCAAAAATTGGAGTGGTAGAAAGGTTCAGTTTGCCTGCAATTTCTTTGATAGTCATGCGAGAATCCTCTTGAATCAATTTTAATATCTCCACATCTGTTTGGTCAAATTTTGCCATGAAATTGGGTTGTAAAAATGAAGTAGTATTTCATTCTAAAAACCTTCAAAAAAAAGCTTTTGAATAGAATTTTATTATGGAAAATGCAATAATAAGTATTTATTTGCTGAAATATACTTGATTGGTAGCATAAATTATTGAATGAAACTATAATGGCGTATTTTTGTTATAAAATTATCCTAAAACACTAAAATTAAAACAAACAAATATGTCGGCAGTAGCTCCTTCAATCCAAAAACTACACAAACAAGCAGAAGATTTTATGCCCATCAATGGCACAGATTACATCGAACTCTATGTAAGCAATGCCAAGCAAGCAGCACATTACTACAAGGCTGCGTTTGGTTTTCAATCTTTGGCGTATGCAGGTTTGGAAACAGGCTTAAAAGATAGAGAATCCTATGTAGTTGTTCAGGACAAGATTCGATTCGTATTGACCTCCCCCTTGCGAAGCGGCACCGAAATCGGCAAACACATCGACAAACATGGTGATGGAGTGAAAGTAACCGCCCTTTGGGTCGATGATGCGACTTATGCCTACAACGAAGCCATAAAAAGGGGCGCAACACACTATATGTCACCTACTGTTGAAGAGGACAAAGATGGTAAAGTCGTGCGTTCGGGAATCTATTCTTATGGTGAAGTAGTGCATATTTTTGTAGAAAGAAAAGAGTACAATGGCGTGTTTTTGCCAGGCTTCAAAAAATGGGAAACCCGCTACAATCCGCCTTCTGTAGGATTGAAGTTTGTGGACCACATGGTCGGCAATGTGGAATTGGGTAGAATGGATTATTGGGTAGAATTTTACGAAAAGGTAATGGGTTTTACCCAAATCATGTCTTTTGACGACAAAGACATTTCGACCAAATACACTGCTTTGATGAGTAAGGTGATGAGCAGCGGTAATGGTCGTATCAAATTCCCAATCAATGAACCTGCTCCTGGCTTGAAAAAATCACAGGTCGATGAATACTTGGAGTTTTACGAAGGAGAAGGTGTTCAGCACGTTGCAGTAGCGACGGATGATGTGGTCAAAACGGTGACAGAATTGAGAGACAGAGGTGTGGAGTTTTTGCAAGTTCCTGGTACTTATTACGATGCGCTTTTGGATAGAGTAGGGGAGATTGACGAAGACATCAATGCACTGCGAGAATTGGGCATTTTGGTGGACAGAGATGAGGAAGGTTATTTACTTCAAATCTTCACCAAAACCGTTCAAGCCCGTCCAACCATGTTTTTCGAAATCATCCAACGAAAAGGAGCTACTTCTTTTGGCAAGGGGAACTTTAAGGCTTTGTTTGAAGCATTGGAGAGAGAGCAGGAGTTGAGAGGGACTTTGTAGGAAAACAATTTTAAACTTCCCCAGACACACAAGTTTTTATGAAAAGAAGCCATTGGCGATGAAAGAAATTAGATAAACGCTTAGATTTCTTCTTTTGTCAATAGGCTTCTTTTTGTGTTAGTCCTATTCACAAATTGCTATTTCAAAACAAATAATCCTTACAAATAGAATTGAAGTAAGCTGCTTTTCCTTTTATCATAAATGCAATAGCAATATCCGCTAATGAATAGAGCGTAATTGGGATTTGTCACTAATTATTTTTGGCCAAGGCATTGGTTAAATTAGTCCATCTATCCGCTAAAAAAATAGCTCAATGGCTTTTTAATTTCACAGCAATCCGTTATAATCAGGTTTTTTAGTGTAAAAATGGAAGGTTTAGTTGATTGTAAAATAGGGCTTGATTTTCCAAACCCTATTTTTATTGGTAAGAGAATTACCGTTTCATCACCTTCGTGTGAAATCTTTCTCCATTCTCCAAAATCACAGAAACGAAATACAGACCTTCAGCAACGGAAGAAATGTCGATAGAAGCATTGGGGCTGTGCTTGTCCAATTTTTGAGAAAGGACTGATTTTCCATGAATATCTAAGACTTCAAGACTGTTTACTTCTTGTTGTAATTCGCCGAAGTTGATGTTGAAGGAGTTTGTAGTGGGGTTGGGGTGGATAGCAATTTCTGTATTTAATGATGTATTATCTATTCCTACCATTTCTTCACAACTGACACAGAAAGTAAAAGTTTCACTATTGGTGGTATTGTTTCCCTCGTCTTCTACATACAAGTAGTATGTTCCTTCTTCTACATTCAACTCTGCGAAAAGACTTTGCCCCCCACTTGAATTGGTGTCACCATCATCAGAAAGGGTATTGGCTTGACCATTTATAATTTGAGCAATGATAAGGTTTAAATCTAAATTGGTAGGGACAGAAGTAACAGATGCTTTTAACAGACATTTCTTATCAATTTCTACCTTATACCATTCTCTGTCATTGTCTCCAGCATTGGAATTAAAAAACAATTCATTTTCGCCCCAAATTCTTTCTTCAAAGCAAGTATCTTGAGGTATCGTAGCTGCCAACTCAAAAGTTTGATTGACTTCTAAAGAATTGGGAAAGAAACTTAAACAGAAATTGTAGGTTTCTTGATTTGTAGCATCGTTATTCTCATCGTTAATATGAATATAATATATTCCTGAAGAGATAAATGCAGTAGCTCTTAAACTTTGACCTCCGCCAGCATTTGTATCATCATCATCTGCAATTCTTTTGGGTTGATTATTCTCAATAATATAAATTCCTAAGTTTAAATCTAAATTGGTTGGAACAGAAGTTATGTCTGCACTCAAGTAACCTGATTCATCAATTTCTACTTTCAACCATTCTCTATCATTGTCTCCATTATTGGAGTTAAAAAACAATTCATTTTCGCCCCAAATTCTTTCTTCAAAACAGGTATCTTGAGGAATCAGTATTGCCGTTTCAAAAGTTTGATTGACTTCTAACTGAGAAGATTCAAAAAAAATACAGAAGTTATAAGTTTCTTCATTTGTTAAATCATTATTTTCATCGTTTATATGAATATAGTAGGTTCCAGATGTGATAAATGCGGTTGCTCTTAAGTTTTGACCTCCCCCAGCATTGGTATCATCATCATCCGCAATTTTTTTGGGTTGATTATTCTCAATAATATAAATTCCTAAGTTTAAATCTAAATTGGTTGGAACAGAGGTTATATCCACATTTAAGTAACCCGATTTGTCAATTTCTACTTTAAACCATTCTTTATCATTGTCACCATCATTAGAGTTAAAAAACAGTTCGTTTTCACCCCAAATTCTTTCTTCAAAGCAAGTATCTTGAGATATATCTATTGCTAGTTCAAAGGTTTGATTGACCTCTAATGAACTAGAATGAAAACTTAAACATAAATTATAAGTTTCTTCATTTGTTCCATTGTTGCTCTCATCATTAATATGGATATAATACATACCTGGAGAAATAAATGCAGTAGCTCTTAAACTTTGGCCTCCACCAGCATTGGTGTCATCATCATCCGCAATTTTTTTGGGTTGATTATTCTCAATAACATAAATTCCTAAGTTTAAATCTAAATTGGTTGGAACAGAGGTTATATCTACATTTAAGTAACCTGATTCATCAATTTTTACTTTAAACCATTCTTTATCATTGTCACCATCATTGGAGTTAAAAAACAACTCGTTTTCGCCCCAAATTCTTTCTTCAAAGCAAGTGTCTTGTGGTATATCTATTGCTAATTCAAAGGTTTGATTGACTTCTAATGAACTGGCTAAACAAGAGACAATCAAATTATATGACTCTGAGTTGTTGAAGGCATTGTTATTTTCATCCGTAACGTAAATATAATAGGTTCCAGCAGTGAGATAAGCAGTCGCTCTTAAACTTTCGCCTCCGCTAGCATTTGTATCATCATCATCTGCAATTCTTTTAGGTTCGTTATTCTGTATAGTGAAAATTGCTAAATGTAAATCTACATTGGCTGGAACAGAATTTACATCTACACTTAAATAACTTGATTCATTGATTTGAACTTTGAACCAGTCTTGATCGCCTAATTCTTGGATGAAAGATTCGTATAAATTGCCACAATCAAGTGTTGCAGCGGTTGTATAATCGTTGTTTGGCTCGAAGTTGTTTTGAGCTTGTAATGAGTTTATTGATAAAGTGATAAATAGATAAGTTGTAATTATTTCTTTCATATTTTTTATTAATTTAGTATAAATTGAAGTAAATGAGAGGTGCAAAATAGACTTTTGAAGGGTTGTTATCATTTTTGCCAAATGCCCACTTATTCATGGAGTAGACTATTCTAATTCTAAGAACTTCATCATAACAACCCAACTCTTTTTGTCTATTTCCTAATTAATCGTTATTATTCTTTCTTCCAGTTAATCTCTATCTTTCCATCCGATATACTTGGAATACCAGATATGTTACTAGCATATTTTCTACCCAATAAGTTGAAAATATCTTGTGAAGTTTTTTCGTGTTCGATGGCTAAGATAGCGATACCATCCTTTGAACTATTCGTTACATTTTTTACCAAATCACTAGCCTCTAGCACGTCCATCAATTCATAAAGAGAAGCCAAGTCTAAATTCTTTATATGCATATTTGTCATACCTCCAGTGTTTGTGGTAACAACTTGAACGTGTTGTTCAATTTTGTCGAGATTTTGAATTAAAAAATCAACTGCATAGATGACTCCTTGCTCAAAAGTATCGTGCATGGATTTATCAATCTGGTTGGAAGTAGTAGTGGTAGAACGCCATAGAGGATTTCTAACTGATGTTGAACCTTTGGTTTTGGTGTCGACATTTATGGATTTTGACAAAATGATGTCGCGAGTAGTAGGGTCTTTTAATTGAATCACAAAGCCCATGTGTACTTTGTTTTTTCCAATTTTGACTACGCTAAAATCCGTGCTGTTTTTGGTTGCACTGTACTCAGTCACTTCGCCAACTAATACAATTTGAGCTTTTAACTGTTCGCCTTCTATCTCTCCCGCCAAATCACCTTCGTTTTTTTGCATAGATAGAACTCTATAGCAATCCAATTCTTGTAAAGCATTGGTAAGCATAGTAGAAAAGTTGTCAAGATTTCTACTATTGATACCAGATACAGAACTGGAGAATCGGGAAACGGTTATTCTAACTCTTTTATCTAAAGGCTTGTAGTCACATGTGTTTTTCATCTGTTCTGTACTCATTCCTTTTTGAGCCAGACAAATTGGAGTAGCCATAAAAAATAATAATAAAAATAAGGATTTCATATTTTGTGTATTTTAAAAATGATAAAAATTGATTAGGGTGAATTGTGTTGTTTTCATTTAAAATGGATTGTGTGTTTGTTTAAAAATGGAAATACCTTGTTCCGATTTCTCGGGATTAACTTTGATTCTGCTAGGTTATTGAATTTTGATATCAAACTCCCCATCTGTCACATTTACAGAATCTCCATCATCATTATCATTAACCAATGTGCCAGAGAAAGTTCCTCGAATAAATCCTCCTGAGCGGTAGTCTATGTCTGTGATTGTAAGTTGTGCATTTGAATTATCGTAATCAGTGTTGTAATGTTTATCATCTGTTTCGTCTTCTGGGGTATTGATAATTGTATAAGAAATGCCTGCACAAACTGTATCTCCCTCAAACAATTCGCAATCATCATTTGTAGTGGTATAACTTCCTTCCTGCATTTGACCTAGTTCGCTGGTGATACCTAGCGCAAACAATTCTGAAACTTCCAGCGAATTTTGACTATCATAAGCATATATAAGTAGCCATGATATGGAGTTACCTAATGAATCTGCTATGAGTGCTGATGTAAGTTTGGATTCAAATTTCTGTCCATCAATCTTAGCAGTCATTGTACCATTACCTGTAAGATCATCATCAATTATGGCACTGTCATCATCCTTCGTACAAGAAGAATAAGTAAAAAGAGAAATAAATATGAAAAGAATAAAGGTTATTTGTGTTGTTTTCATTTTGAATTGATTTTTTTTGATTAAAAAAAATAAAGCTATTACAAGCTGCACTAAGAAAAACGTAAATTATTAGTATCGTCGAATTTATTCGACATTTGGGTAGTGTGCCATCGAATAAATTCGACAATACGGAAAGCTAGCATTTATTTATCCTTTGTGGTATTAGTTGCAAATCGGATTCTCTACAATATATCGTTCAATAGGAAATTTAATTCGGTAGTCTTCAGCCAACTGCAAAGAGATGACAGACGACAGCAGATTGCCATTGAACCAACTACCACCTGAGTTTTTGCGAACACTCATGCGAATACGGTAAATTTTTGCTTCACCATGCAGCAATTGCCCCAAAGAGCTGTATTGAGCAATCAACTGTTCGGCTTCTTCTGCCAACATTACCGCCCCGTTCGTTTCAAAAGCGATTTCCGATAAAATCCTATCATTCACTCCGTTGCCCAATCCTACCGTAAAAATTCGTACATCATGTGCACAGGCTTCGGCAATAATTTGATTGATTGAATATCCCCCTTCTGTGTCTTCTCCGTCCGTAAAGACAATAATGGCTTTGTTGTCGTTTTTCGCATTGTCTGATACATAAGAAATCAAATTAAAAATGGAACGATAGAGAGGAGTGCCGCCATCGGCTCTGCCTTCCATGCTTTCCACACCTTCTTTGAGCGCATCCACATTGTCTGTGAAGTCCACCAATCTCTCATGCGGAAAAGTATAGAAGCCTCCGTCTGAAAAAGCGAAAACAGCCGCTTCGTCACCACTTCCTACTTTATCTGCAAAACTTACTCCTGCAAAAATGCGGGCATTAAAAGGGTCGGTATCGTTGATAGAACCCGATTGATCAAAGTCCATTCCTACCGAAAAAGCTCCCAAATTTTCCTGTTCTTCTTCGTCAATTTTATCAATGGTATAATCGACACTACTGGAGTTGGATTCCACTGTAAATCGGTCATTTTCTATGCCTGTGATGTAACTCCCAAAGTGGTCAACTACAAAAACACCCACTTCAATTTCTGCCAAATCATCTTCTACATCCAGAATTTGAATATAAGTAACTCCTCCAGCAGGAACGCCTTCTAAGTTGGGAACGAGGGCGTTGTGTTCTTGCAAACAACTGGGGAAAAGAAAGAGAAAAGCGGTGATAGTAAGTGCTAAATAAATATATGATTTCATTTTTGTATTTTTTAATATTTAAAATAAGTTTAATGCAATGAATGGGCTGTATTTGTTTTTGAGAATTAAAATTTTACAATTGCTTTTATTTTAGCAGTAGTTTTAATTCTCATTTTAATTTTAATTGATTAGTTCATGTAAAAACTAATACCTCCTTTGAACCAAGTGGGAGTATCGTTTCCAGCTTCAATAAAAACGCCTAAGCCATCTGATAAGTAATAGCGTGCACCCACAATCCACATAGCAGTAATTTTGGTATTGGGTTGATTTTCAGAAGAATTGGTCAAGTCGAAGTAGCGAAAAGTAGCTGCTGCGCCTGCGTAGGGGTCTAGTTTTTCGATTACATTGAAGTGGTATGCAGCTCGCAGACTGCCAGTGAAATACCTGTATTTGTAGTCAAAAACGGGTACATTCCACAATTGAGCCCCCAGTCCAAATCCTACACCGATATTGCTGCCAATATTTTTTTCACCGATAATGGACAAAGCGGGGATGATGGTTTTGATATCTAAACCGTCGTTTTCCAAAGCAATGTTTTCGAGGTCGACATCAGACCGAAACCCTACGCCAATTTGCAGAACAAAGCTCTTGTCTTCAAAAAAATAAGGTTCTTCGAAGAGGTTTTTCAGGTCATCCAAGATATCGTCAAAATCACTGACATCCACTCTCGCTTTTTTGGGCAAAGAGTGAGTGGTAGAGAGTTGATTTGGAGGAGAGGCGTTGGAAGTCCAAATCTCTTGACCATAGACAGAAAAGGAGGTCAAGATGAGTAGTAAAAAAATAGAACAATAACGACTATAAAACATAATGATAGGTTTATAAGAGTTAAAAATAAATTTTCAAGTGAATAGAGCGGAAAGGGTTGAATTGGGCGGTCAGTTTTTGCAGTCTTCAATAGCTCTTTTGAAGCTTTCTATGATGTTTCGCGCCTGTTCGATGCTGCTGGCATATATTAAAAAATCGTCTTGATAATCATCAGGTTCCCCATCTTTGAAATATTTGATAAGTTTTTCATTATCATTTGTTTCGATATAAATGCCCAACTCTTTTCTCGAAATTTTGAAATCTATTTGTTGGGGGTCAATGTCTTTGAGGCTGAATTGAAATATTTCTTCTTCACTGTCTTTGTCGGTCAGTGTTCTGTTGAATTCCCACTTGCAAGAAGCATCTTCCATTTTCTCAAGACTTTGGCTGTATTCGGTATCTTCCAAACGGAAGGAAGGAATGTTTTCAGAAAGCCAATTGTATTGTTCACTCGCCCCACCTTCTGGTATCGAGTATTGAAGGTTTTCCTTGCAGCTTTTGGTAGCAACTTCCAATGCCATTATCAACGCTTTGGCATTTTCTACATCGCTTGCTCTCACTACAAAATCTTTTTCATAGCCTTCTAATTCATCATTTTCTTTCACTTCAATCAAAGGCTGTTTGTTACGAGTCTGAGTTTTTATCCAAATGGAAGTTCCTCTCACATCCACCTCCAATTCTTTTTCGTCAAGGTCTGCCAAATGGAAAGTCAGTAAATCATCTATGGCTTTGTCTTTTTCCGTTCCCGTTGTTTGAAGGCTTGTCAAACACGCAGCTTCAAATTCTTGCTTGTATTGGTTTTCATTTTCCGAAACATCCTTGATATTTTCCTGTAAAAATTGCAGTATCTCGCCTTCTGTTGAAGGAATCTTCAATTGAGCTTCCTTTTTTTTCTCGCTTTCTTCTGCTAAATCCTTCAAAACGACCATCAAGTGGCGGGCAATGTCTATTTCAGGTGCATAAATTTGGAGAGAGTTGGTGTAATTGTCTAACTGATTTTCCTCAAAATATTGAATGAATTTTTGATTTCGATGCGTTTTCATCTCAACAAAAACTTCCTTGTTTTTCACCTCCAATTGAATACTTTGAGGACTGATGTCTGCCATGTTCCACAACCACTTTTCTTGCTGAGAATACTTGCCTTTTGGAGTGGTCAAGGAATATTGAAGCAAACTGGGATGAGCTTCTTTGGTTTCAATAAACTGTTCATAATTGGCTTCTTCAATCGAAAAATCAACGATGTTTTTTACCAACCAATCTTTTCTTTCTTCAAAAGAATTGAGTTGAAGTTCTGCTTCAGACAATTTTGTGCCTATTGGTATGGCTTCTCGAAATAGTTCTTCAATTGTTCTTCCATTGTCGGCATCTTTGGCTACGATTTGAAATCTGTCAATGTAGTTTTGTTGCTCTCCATCTTCAAACAACTTGATGCTTTTTTGGCGATTATCGGCTGTGAGGGTTACTACAATTTTGTCTTTTTCGTCGGCCCAACGCACCGTATTGACATTAAAATCTGCCAAATTGAATACAAATTTGGCTTCTTCTTCTCTGTCTCTTTTATCAATTTCTACAACGGTGTAACTCAACTTATAAGGACGATTTTCATCCCATTCTAAAACTTGTTCATAAGTAGCGTTTTTGGTTTTGACTGTTTGAATGGCTTCTGATAGAGCTGTTAAATTATCCTTTAATTCTGTATTGGCATGAATGGAAAAAATGTTGACAAATATTGCGAATAAAAGGAAAAGTAGGTTGAGGGTTTTCATAAGAGATGGTTGTGTGTTTGTTTAAAAATGTTTTTTAAATTGTGAGTGTAGCTGCTTAATTATGTGGGAATATCACCTCTCGAATGTTTGATTCTCGAGGTGATAGAATTACTATGGAAAGATGATTAGTACGGTAGAGCTAGCTTCAAGAACATATAGAGAGAAAATAAAAGGATTGCAGCAACAAGCTGAAGAATCAAAAAGCACTACAATCCCTTCCATTTTTAAACTACACATTGTTGATTGTATTGAAGTCAACTCGTGTTTTTTACCTGATAACATAGCGAACTCCCAAAGTGCCGTATCCTGCTCCAAATCCACCGATATATCCATTCCCTATAAAAAGAGTGGGAATCCAGTCGGCAGTAATGCTAAGAGGAAGATCGGCAAAAGTATATTCTAAGCCCGCATAACCTTGAATACCAAATGCAGTAGTTGAGTAAGTATCATCGAAGAAAAAACCGTCATCGTAAGAATAAATATACACAGATGCACCTCCTCCAATGTAGTAACCTAAACCTTCTATATCATCAATAGAGGTATGTACCAGATAAGCACCACTAAGGCTTATCCAATTGTAAATAGAGTTGCCTCTAAATCCTGCATAAACTTCAAAAGCAGACTTTTCGCTTACAAATTTTTTCAAACTCACTGCAAGAGGAGAACCCAAACGCAATCCTACCCCTAAACTGTAAGGTTTATCTTGAGAAAAGGCATTTGTAGATAGAAAAAGGATTGCTAACAGAAAAAAGATTTTAATTGTACGCATAATTTAAAAATGGTTAAAAAGTTAAAAAAAATAGGGTGAAATATTTTTATTTGATAAAAATGCAATGATACTTTTCTTTAATTCTTATTGACTCAAAGAAATAAAAAATCTCTCATACTATCTGTCACAAAAAGTGAAAAAATTCCTAGAAAATGAGTAAATTTGAGCTTTCTTGTTTTTTTATGCAACCTTGATAATAATTTTATTATCAGTAAATTAGAAATGATTTTCACTGTATTATGGCAACTCCAAAAATTATTCGTTTTTTCCTAAAATTGAAAAAGAAAGAACGCAAAGAATTCAAACGTTTACTAAAAAACCACACATTCGAGAGGGATAGAAGTCAGTTAGGGTTTCTCTTGTTTGATAAGTTGGAACGCTTAGAATCTTATTATGGCACAGAGAAACTTATAGAGATGAATTCGGAAGAACTTGCTTCAAAAGTTTACAAAAAAGAACAACCGAGTGAAAATGAAAGAAGGAAAAGATTTACGTTCCTATTGAAGCAGATGACCAACTATTTCCTTCTGAAAAAAGCGATGGATGAACAGGACGAATTACTACATGATCAACTGCTACTTACAGTTTACAAAGAACGTGGCTTGGACAAATTGGCTCACCAATTGGCAGAGAATAAAATAAAAGACTTAGAAGTCAATAAAAGTAAAAATGCAACGGTATATCAGCAATTGGCAGATTTGCAATACTATCAATATAGCTATCCACGAACCAATCAAAATCGGGAAAAACGAGATTTGTTGGAAAAAATTCATGAAAATCAAGATCTTGCAGAGAGTTTAAAAAAACTTCAATCATGTTGTAGTCAATTGATGCGAGGCATTGAATATCAAACTGAAACAGAAGAAAAATATCTTCACCAAACCAAAGAATTGATAAAAGTATATGAGTTAGAGGAACATCCTTTGATTAAAATGTATCTGCAAGCTATTGCAGCAATGAGTTGCCCTTCTAAAGAGGAATATGGTATTTTGAGAAAAATGTTCGATGAACAAAGACATCTTATTTCGCAAGAAGACCGAAATCGATTTTTGAAATATTTGATGAGTCTATCTTCTATTTTGAATCTTAAATCAGGGGAAAAGGACTATTTTTTGGAACAAATTTACGATTTGTATCATATAAGCTTTTCAGAACAAGTTTTTATGCAGAACAATTACCTAAATGCTACATTATTTATTAATTATGTTGTTATAAGCATTGATTACCGACAGTTTTTACAGTTCAAAAAAGACAACGAGAAATTAGAAGAATTACCCAATTTACATGAAATTGTCAATAACAGCTTTGATAAATTGTATCATGAGGATAGAGAGCTTACCGAAAGGTTGGCTACTGCCTATCTTTTTTATTATAAACCTCAATATAAGAGGGCTTTAAAAGAAATTGATGCCTATATGCAGTGCAATACTTACAGAACTGCAGCCGATAAACTTCACATCCGTACATTAAGGTTGCGTATCTATTTTGAAGAAGGTCATGTTGATAAAGTTTTGACATGGGGCAAGGCTTTTTTGAAATTTTTGAAAGACAATCGCTCCGGGTTCTCTCATAACCAAGTAAAATCGCATGAAAATTTTGTTTATATTGCAAAAGATCTCATCAATAAAAAACTCTCAAAAAAAGCAGCATTGAAGAAAATTAATCAAACAAAGTTGTTGACTTGCCGCAATTGGCTCAAAATTCAGGCTACTCAATTGGATGATGGTGAAACAGAAGCAATGGGCGGTTCTTGATTTTGATAAAAAGAGGAGAAGGAAACGCTAAGACTTTAGAGTGACCTCTCCTCTGTACTGTATCAACGAAATATTTTACCCAATTGTCGCTTTAATGAATATGCAGTTGAAAACTTTCTACATCGGTAGTTGTCTGTACTTGTAAAACGTAGTAGCCGCTTGATAACCCGCTAATATCTAAGGTCATAGAGTTGGCTGCATTGGATAATCTTTCCGAAAGAACGACTTGCTGATTACTGTCGTACAAATCTGCTGCTAAAATAATGTCATCTTCTTCTACAGATTCAATGAGGATTTCAAGACCTGTTACAGTCATTATAATATCGTTTTCGGACTCAATAGGTATAACAGTCGTTACAGCTACATTCATAAGCGTAAGCGGTTTTTCTGCTTGAATAGATTTGTTACCAAAAAGACACAAGCATACAAGACATACTAAAGGTATGTGTTTAATCATTGAGTTAAACATAATTTTAATTAATTTAATGTTAATGAAATGGATATTTGGTATCAATACTACTCGCGAGGCGTATTAAATAATTGTTATTGTGATGGTTGAAGTGAGCATTAGAAGTAGAAGTATATTGCCCACAATATACACTACACATTTTAGTGATTTCGTTACCTTTTTTGCAGAAGAAATTTTGAGTAGTTTTTCGAAAGAGGTTTAAAACAAACAATCACAACATAGAGTTACTATAACAACCGCCCTTACTTACTTTACCTTAAAAATGACAAAATATGAACGAAGAAAATGCTTTAAAAGCGGCAAAAAAATATCTAAAACAAGCGGATAAATTACACTATAAGGCAAAATATAAAAAGGAAATATCCTTCCTCAATCAAGCTTTGGCTATCTATGAAAAATTTGAAAAATGGGAAAAATATGCAGATGTATTGAATAGGTTAGCGAGACACTATATTGTATTGGAAAAAATCCCGAAAGCAGAGAATTATTTAGGTGAAATTTTGAAAATATATAGTACTTATTCATCTCTCAAAGTCTCTATTTTAGCAACTGCTTATTATCACTACAGTTATATACATGGATATATAGGAGAGAACGATGAAGCCTTGAACTATTTGGATAAGGCGATGGAAATATGGAATGAATTTCCCGATGATTATATAGTAGAAAGGAGTGCTGCTTTTAATAGAAAGGCTATGATAGCTATAGAAGATAGTGATTTCCAATTAGCAATTGAAGTAATTCAAAAAAATCAAGAAATGCTAAAAAAGGCGGATTTAGAAAATCACTTTGAAATGGCTATAAGCATAGAATTATATGCGGAAGCAGCAGGCTATGCACGAATAGAAAATACCTTAACAGTTTTGGAGTCATATCATGAAGCATTGAGAATAAAAGAAGCTATTCTACCTCCTAAACATCCCTCTGTAGCCTTGACTCTGTACGGTATTGGTACTTGCTACAATGAGATTCAAGATGTTGAAAACGCTAGAAAGTATTTTTACAATGCACTGTCTATTATAGAAAAAAAAGTTGGAAAAAAAAGCATATTTTACAATTCGACTTTAAGCGGTATTGCTACTTCTTATTTCAATGAAAGAAATTTTGAACATGCTTTGAAGCTATTCCAACGCGTATTAGCAGGCTATGAATCCATGCCTTATCAAAACCCTATTCTCATGGGAAATGTCCACTATCATCTTACCGCCTGCTTAACTAATTTGAGGAAATATGAATACCAAGAAGGCATAGAAAGATACCAACTTGCGATAGCTTCCTTGAATGACCCAATACATTTTGCTTTGAGTTATATATATAATGCAGTGGGAGAATGGGAAAGAGTTCACGAGAACTACCAGAAAGCTTTAGACCATTTTCAAAAAGCAATTGATATTGGAGAGTTGCACATGGGACTTACTGCACCTATTGTTATTCACAATTATATTAGTCTTGCAGAAGTATTGTCACTCAACCAAAAATATGACGAGGCATTAGAGATATTTCAACAAACTTTTGGCAGAATCCTTCTCGATTACAATAATATGAATATATACGATAATCCAATTGTATATAATCAACTTCATAAAGATATATTATTGAGAGGATTGATGGGAAAGGCTGCTGCTTTTTATGAAAAATATTTGCATCAATCAAAAAATGTACGTGATTTGAGAATGGCTTTTGATACTTATGAAACTGCTCACAAACTAATTGATGATTGGAGAAGAAGCTATCAAGGAACGAGTTTGATGCATCGATTGGCAGAACAATCGCAGCAGGTTTATGAAGCTCTTTTGAGTACTATTTATGCGCTGTGTCAAGAGGAAGAGCAATTGGGCAGAGAATACATTGAGAATTTAAAACGATTTGCTTTTGAATGTTCTGAAAAAAATCACAATATCTTTCTATTGAGTTCTCTAAAAAAAGAGGATGCCCAAATCGCAGCCAATATCAGTGAAGAATTGCTTAGAAAGGAGAAAACATTAAGGTATGAAATGGTATTATTGGAAAAAAAAGTAGAGGACGAACACAAAAAAAAAGGAGATGGAAAAAATTTGAATGTCGTCTTAGAACTTCAAAATGAGATTTTTGAAAAAAACCAACAATACCAAGAATTGATTAGGGAATTTGAGCAAAAATCACCTGATTATTTCCAACTGAAATACGATACTACTACGGCAACTATCGAGCAGATACAGTCTATTTTGGAGGAAAACACCTTGTTGATAGAATATTTTGTAGGTAACAAAAGCATCTATGCCTTTGTTATCAGCCAAACCGATTACCAGATGGTGTCTTTGGTACAAGATGATGTCAAAATGATGAAAGAATTAGAGGAGACAATGGATGAATATTTTAAAGGTTTCAACGAGCCTTTTGACTACCAATCCTATTATATTGAAGCCGCCTACGAATTATATTCCAACTTACTCGCTCCAATTTTAGAAAATTCACAAACTATTTTTGATCTCTCTATTCACCAAAAGGTCATTTTCATTCCAGATGATTTTCTAAACACCATTCCATTTGAAGCCCTCTTGTATGAGAAAGTTGTGACCGATTCAACCTCGACTTACCAAGATTTGCCTTATTTGCTGCATCAATTTACCAGTAGCTATCATTATTCTGCTACCTTATTGTACTATCTTCAACAAAAAGCATTTAATGCCAGTGAAGTGGCTGATACATTTATTGGTTTTGCACCTGTGTATGATAATCGATGGAAAAAAAGTACCCATTCACCCTTTCGATCTATGCAGACAGAAGACGTATATATAAGAGGAAAAAAATACCAAGCTCTACCCGATTCAGAAAAAGAAATCAAAGGCATTAAACAGATTTTTCAACAAAGAAAATCTCACCAACCCGAAATTTACCTAAGAAGAAAAGCGACACTGAATAGATTCTTGAAGAAACTGCAAGAACCTTTCAAATACATACATGTATCTGCTCATACTCATATCAACCAAGACATTCCAGAATTATCAGGCATCGTTTTGTCGCCCGAATCCAATGAGAAGAAAGGAGGTAATTTGAAGAAGAAAAGGATAAGAAAAAAAAAATATCAAAAAAATCGTGAAAATATACTTCGAATTGCAAATGTGTATAATTTAGATTTAAAAGGAACAGATTTGGTTGTAGCCAGTTGTTGTGAGACAGGACAAGGTGCTTTTGTTCAAGGAGAAGGTATTATAGCCCTCAATCGGGGTTTTTTGTATGCAGGCGCGAAAAATGTGGTTTATACATTGGCAAAAGTTACAGATAGAGCTTCTTGTGATTTGAACATAGAGTTTTACAGCAATTTTCTGAACAGCAAAGAGCATAAGTCTTATGCCATTGCACTTCAAAAAGCCAAACAAGCTCTTCTAAACAAATCGGACATTTACGCTGCTCCTGTCTTTTGGGCAGGCTTTGTATTGATTGAAACACCAGTTTAACTCTTTGATTTATTCTTCTGCAAAAGGATTCAAGTCTTTTTGAATAAAAAAGAATCCTTTTGCAGCTTTGTATTTGCGTCCGTCTTTTCTATCACTAGGCTTCAAACTCCAACGATATCGTCCAGGATGTTGAGTGGAAAAAGCTGCAGTTTCAATGTCCAGCGTTATGGTATTGGGTTGAATATGACTGTTTTGATAGACTATTTTTTCATAATCAGAAACAATCAATTCTAAAGTACAAGCAATAGCATCGTGTAAGACAAAGGGTACAATGCCTTGGCAATCTGCACCATTTTTAGGAGACTTTACCACAATTGGCAATTTATCCTCTTTTTCTTCTAAGGAATTTGTAGAGGATTTAGTCCTCCATGCAAGTTTAGGTGCGTAATACATTTCCAATTCTGCTCGCTTGTGTTCCATTTTCTCCTGCTTTCTCTTAAAGATATTAACTGCACGCTTGAATTTATCCAGATGATCCAAATGAGTAGCCAACTCTTTCATCTTTTTGTATTCTTCAACTTCTCGCTGAAGATTTTTATCAGTCTTCATTTTTTGAAGAAAAATTTGAAGTTCTTTTTTTGATAAATCTTGACTAAAGTAACGTTGAATCAATTGAAGTTTAGTTTCTTCTTGCATTTGCTTATTAATTTGATAAGTTAAAAAAAAATGTATAAACTGTCTTTCGCTTCTTTTATATAAAACCTCAAGCCCAACATCTTGCTTAACCCATAACAGCATCTCAATTAAGATACAAAAGAGATATTGAGCTTGGGTTTTTATCTGAATTTACTTTATTACTCTATATCAAGCACTTGAGGAATATCCCAACCCCCCAAGCCTTCCACGAAGTCTATCTTTTAACCTATTCCATTTTTGCCTTATCGTTCCTGAAGGTTTTCCCCATAGATTGGCGATTTCTACCCAAGTCCACCCTTCTCCAAAATAAAGGCGGATGAGTTCTTGCTCATCTGGTCTCAAACTGTCCACCAAGTCTATTAAATCCTGTTCCTTTTTTTCTCTTGCTTCTATTTCCTCCGTATTATCTTCTGACTCTAGGCGTGAGAATATAGAAGGAGAAGTGTGACTATCCTTATCATTTTCTCCTTCAACCGGAGGAATAAGATTTGTATCTTTAAAATAAGTATTGTACCGTTTAAACCACAATTTCCTTCCTGTACCAATGATATAAGCAATGGGACTCCCTTTAGGGATAGAATTGAATATACATTTTTTGTGGAATATGGTAATTGCCTCTTGAACAATATCTTGTGCATCATGATAATTTCCGTCATAGCTACCAATAAAGTTTAACAATTTAGGAAAGGTCGTATGATAACAATATTCATAAGCCAAGGCTTTCAATTGTTCATCTTGTGAACTAAAATAGTCAATGATTTCTTGATTGGACATACTCGTGTTTTTTGTGAAATCTTGAAAGTTGAAGAACTACAATGATCTTTTAGTACAAAACAATTCTTTCACTGCTCCATTGATTTTCTTTCAACACCTGTACTAAGTAAGTTCCTTTCTCCAATCCACTCAAATCTACCACTTCTTTCTCTCCTTCAATCGTTTGTTCTAATACCTGCTGTCCTATAAGATTATATACTTTCATCGTAGCAAAAGGTAAGGAAAAATTATTTATGTTTTGCAGCCAAATCATGCCATTAGAAGGATTCGGATACACATTGAAGGAAGAAGTCGCTGCCAATTCATCTTCAATTCCTACGACCATTTCACCTTGCAGCAAACCAGAGCGACTATTTTTCAACATCGTTCTCATCATCCCCACCTGTTCCTTCGTAAACATCTGTTTACAAGCATCACTCGAATAATCCATATAATTTTCTATCATATCGGGATGGTCGTCTGCATCATTTGAACAACTATTTTTGCCCACCTCACAATCAAAAGGTGAAGCTCCATTAGCAGTAGGTGTATCCTCAAACAAATCGTCGGAATCACAACCATCCAATCCCCATATATGCGGCAACCCCAAATAATGCCCTACTTCATGAGCTAAAGTTTTTCCTTCGTCTGCTTTTCCTGCAAAAATGGAAGGCATAGAAGGGTTATTCGCCCCACAAACTTTGTAGTTCAATACAATACCATCAATCAAGCTTTCAAAAACGCCAGAAGTATCTATTGCCGAAAAATAAGGCGCATCGGCAGGAGGTTTGGCATAACCCAATACATCTCCAACTTGCCCGAACATTTGCCAAATAAGTCCATCTATAGCGACATCTCCCACCCAAATATTCATGTATCTTTCTGTATCCCAAGGATCAATACCTCCTTCATCTGTTTTCTTTATATCATCTGTACCCGCAAAAGGATTGAGTAATACTAATAAAAATTCTGTAAGCCCATCACCACTTAAATCTCCTAAACTTCCTATCAGTTCTATCAGTGCGAAAATATCCATATCGAACAAATCGTGAGGCAAGAACTGTTCTATATCTGTTTGAGTATAAGTAACACCTGAAGTAGGATTTCCTTCAGGGTCAATAGGTGCCAATCTAAATTTGATTTTGGGAATAGCTACCCTTGAATGAAATATCTCTCGAATGTCATTTTCACTTACTTCATTGAATGCCTTATTCAAGTCTTCAAGCTGTTGTCTTATCTGTGCCTCTGCAATGCGTTCTTCTTCTGAATGCCAAACGACATGAAAAACTACATCGACATACAAAGTTGAAGTATCTTCATCTTCCGTCAAAACTTTAGCATACTGTTCTGCCCATACTTTTTTTTGCAAGCCAATGTCTGATAGCCAATGTGGTGTGACACATGAATGGAAGGAAGAGTGTTGAGCAAACAGATTGCTGAAGGTAAAAATGCTTATCAAGCACAGTACGGTAATTAAATTTCGTCTCATTGGGAATTGTTTTTATTCGTTGAAAATAATGGAGTTAATAACTCCTATATTAGCTACTTTCCATTTCTTCGAAAACGTTACCTTTTTTTTGAAAAAAAATAAAACAAAGTAATAAAAAATAACAATTTAAATACCTTAAGTCCTTTTATGGAAGGAGTTAGGAGTATGTTAGCTGAAAAATCCTTTAGGCTATTTTTTTACTGTAAACCTTTTTTAGGAAGGGGATTCACCTAACCAAAACCACATTCCCTTTCTCAAAAACACTCTCCCCACACAAATCACTTCGACCACGACCTTCCCCTTCAAAACGCAGCCACCAAACATACAATCCATTCGGCAAATTTTGAAATTTTGTATTTGTACCCTTCCAAGATTGCTCGACATCATTCGTCTCAAAAACCACTTCCCCCCAACGATTGAAAACTTTGAAGGTGAAGCCATTGATAGGTGTATTGACGCAGTTGGTGGCTATCTTCAATTGGTCATTGATGCCATCGCCATTGGGCGAAAAAGCGGAAGGAACTTCAAAGCGACAATTACCCGAAGTGGACATTTCGAGTTGTACGTTTTCGATAATCGTTTCGCAGTTGTTGGAGATTTCGACTGAATAATTGCCCGATTCGGTCACCAAAAAAGTAGGACTCGTTGAGCCATCTTGCCACAGATAGCCCGAAGCCGATTCATCGAAAACATCTAAAACTAAAGGGGCATCAATACAACGGTCTTCACCCAAAACATTGGAGGTCAAAGGCGGCAGAATACTTACCAAAATACTGTCTTCAAATTCGGCACAGTCGTCTGAAGGAATCAACAATACTTTGAAGTACCTGCTAACGGTTGGTGAGACTTCAATGGAGAAGGCTTCCATGTTTGTATCTACATCCTTCCAAAAAACGGCTTCAATATTTTCCCTTTCTTCAATGCTCAAAGTGATGGATTCGCCTTCACAAACAGCCGAATCCGGCGTTTTGGTGTAGGAAATGGGTTGGGAATCTTTGACAAAAATGGTGAGACTGTCGCTTGTACTTGGACAAGTGCCGATGCCATCCGCTTGGGCATAAAAAGTCGTGCTTTCGTTGAGCTGCAATGTGCGAATAGGAGGAAGTTCTTCATCGTCCAACCACCGAAAACCAGCATCATTATTCACCTCCAAAGACAATTCAACCGTTTGTCCATTGCAGATAGTATCTTCCGAAACCATGATTTCGATATTAGGCGGAGGATTCACCACGACCGTCACCAATTCGGGAGCATGTTGGCAGCCATTGAAGTCAATCGGGATGATTTCATAAGTTGTTGTCGTCAATGGAGAGAGTTCAATTGGATTGGCGTAGATATTTAAATCCTTCCAATAAATGGTTTCCAAGTTGCTGCCATTGACTTCAATATCAACCGATTCACCTTCGCAAATTTTTGGTTCTTCAATGGGGTCAAGTATCACCTCCAAGCTATTGGGCGGTGCTTCAATCGTATCGGATAGTGTAATCGTGCAGCCTGTGAAAGAGGTCAATTCCACCGAAATCACATCACCAACGTTGGCATTTTCGATGGTCGTAATGCGTTCAGTATCGCCATTAGACCATAAATATTCTGCAAATCCCTCTGCAACGGAAAGTGCAGCCGTTCCTTCACCAATGCAAATACCACTGTCAAATCCGATGTTCAAAGGCAAACAAGAGGCATCAATATAGGCATAGCCCGCATGGTCGCCTTTGCCACAGTCGGTGGTCAATAATTCTATTGTAATGTCTTGACCTACATATTCCGACAACTCAAAACCCACCGAAGTCCACGGCAAAACTTCCCATCCATTGCAGTTCACAAAACCTGGAATATCGGGATTGGCTCGCACTGCATATTCTCCACAAGGCAACAATTCACCTGCTTCATTAAAAACCCGCATTTCAAAACGGGGCTGCAAATGGTCTTGATGTCCAGGGTCTTGCAGTACTACCGAATATTGTACCAAGAAATACACATTTTCGGGTGTGACCGTAAAGGTTTTCACTACTCTTTCTGCCCCACCGCCCGAACTTTTGTTGCCCAATCGTAGCGAATGATTGCCGCCCGCAGCGACTCGATTGATGGTGAGGTCACAGACCGAAGCAACGGGGTCGGGAGATAAATTGGTGTGGGTAATAAGATGTTGAAAGGGAGAAATAGCGGGAGTACTGACATCAACTTCGCCTTCGGTTGTAATGTATCCAATGAAACTTTCCCAGCCTTCTAAAGTTCCCAATTCAAAGTTTTCATTGTTGCAGCCACTGTCTTGAGCGAACATAGAAATGTTTAACAACCAACAACATACAAGTATGAGGATAGGTTTGTAAAAAAAGCTTTTCTTTCGGATAGCTTGAAGGTGAAAGGGACGGGTTGAATCAAAATTCATTGTACTTCATTTGTAATTTATCTTTACATGACAGTCAAATTACAAAAAAAGACTCAATTCTGTCGCTTTTTACCACAGATTTTTTGCTGCAAATTTTGCAGGAGGGGAATCAAATTAGTTGAAGTCTAAAGCTATGGCAATGAGTCGGCTACATAAGCTTCCCCTATTTCTCTGATGCGTTTCCATTTTTGGTTTTTACCAAAATCATCCGAGCTATCAGCATAGTAGGTCACTCGAAGTATGTCCTCTGCAATGACTTCAAAATAAACATCATCATAGCTTGTGAGTTTTATATTTCCATCTTTGTCAATACCTTTGGTCAAATCTTCGCCTGTAAAATAAGTGTCGGTCTTTGGCAGGATATTGCGCCACTTTACGTCGTTTTCTACAAAACCATTTTCTGCCAATTCGCCGCTTGCACGTATGATTTTCCCTTCAAAATAACCATTGACTTTTTCGACCATTACAACAGTGCCTGCAGCTCGGTCATCGTATCGCTCCCACATACCTATGATTTTCCTTTTGTCTTCTTGTGTACAAGAAGAAAGGGACAAGAGAAGTACAAGTAGGCACAATAAGGGAATATTCCAATTTTTTATTTGCATTTATTAAAAGGCTTGAGTTTGGTTATCTATTTACAAGAAGTATGCCTTTGACATCAAGTTTTGATGATTTTACACAATACTGACAAATCAAAGAAAATGAAAAATCTTCAAAGTAGAAAACCTTTGGAGGTAATTGTAACGTTACTACTATTATTACCCCGCTAAAACAGCATCTATTTTTGAAGTAAGCATTCTCTCTTTCTTAGAATATTCTCATTTGCTCAATCTAATATATGCAAAAGCATTTACTTGTTGTTGCAGGTCCTACTGCCGTTGGCAAAACCTGTTTGTCTGTCAAATTGGCAAAACGCCTGAATACTTCCATCCTTTCTTGTGATAGTCGACAATTCTTTAGGGAAATGAATGTCGGTACTGCAAAACCTTGTTCACACGAACTGTCAACCGTTCCCCATCTATTTATTGACAATCTTTCTATCAAAGACAAATATACAGTTGGAGATTATGAAAAAGAAGCTTTGAAGGTGTTGGATAATTTGTTTGAAGAAAAAAAAGTAGTGTTAATGGTAGGCGGTTCGGGTCTGTATGTCAAAGCGGTCTGTAGTGGATTGGACAATTTTCCTGCAATCGCCAAAGATATTCGAGCCGACATCATCGCTAAATACGAACAAAACGGATTGACCTTTCTGCAAGAACTTCTCAAACGCCTCGACCCCAAATATTATAAAGAAGTAGATTTAAACAATCCTCAGAGATTGATTCGAGCTTTGGAAGTCTGTATGGGGACAGGTAAAACCTATTCTTCTTTCCGAAAACGCTCATCGGCTTCTCGTCCCTTCAATATTATCAAAATAGGTTTGAAAATGGAGAGAACGCAATTGTACGAGCGCATTAATCAACGCGTGGACATCATGATAAAGGAAGGACTGCTCGAAGAAGCAAGAGCACTCTATCCTTACCGTCATCTGAATGCGCTACAAACGGTTGGTTACAAAGAGCTTTTTGAACATTTCGATGGGACACACACCCTTGAAAAGGCCATAGAATTGATCAAACGCAATACCCGCCGATATGCCAAACGTCAAATGACTTGGTTTCGGAGAGATCCGAACATTTCGTGGTTTCATCCGTTGGATGTGGGCAACATTCTTACCTTTGTGGAAGAACGCATTGGTAGAGAAGAGTAAAGTATATGACCCAGTTCCTGAAATCGTATAAAAGAATAGACAACAATATTTTATGGCTTATTGCAGCTGCCTTTTGCCTGCAAATGATCAATTCTGCCTTTTTTCTGGTGCTCAACATTTACGCCCAAAAAAGTGGGTATTTGGATTATGAAATTGCCGATTTTATTTCCTATCGTTTCTTGGCTGTTGCAGGTTTTGCCGTTCCATTTGGCATTTTTATCAAAGGAAAAGCCATTCGCCCTTTCTTTCTCACCGCCGCTATCACCCTACCTTTGGTGTCTTTATTCATCATCGAAATCATCGAATACCGATATGATTTTTTGCTGAAAGTAGCCTTGGTCATTTGGGGCGTGTCTTTGAGTTCGCTACACATTCTTTTACTTCCCTACATCATCCGCAATGCCCATCCCGACACACATACCGAAGCCATATCACTTAATGCTGCTTCATGGAGTGCAAGTATGATTATTGTGGGGTTCTTCAATTTTGGATTGGCGCAAGTGATAGGAGATTGGTTTGTAGGAGATCGTTTGTTGGACAAGCGACTGCTACAATTGTATAGTATTTTGGGTTTTGTAGCAGTCTTTTTTGTGTTGAAAATGAGAAAGAAAGAAAAAATAGTTGACGCAACTCAAACTTTTCACAGTGCTTTACAGAATTATAATTGGAGATTGATCATCAAGGCAGCTATACCTGTTTTCATGATTGCAGTAGGGGCGGGGTTGACCATCCCTTTCATCAATTTATTTTTTTTCAATGTCTTTGGAATGGACTCCGACCAATTTTCGCTATTGGGTGCAGCAACCGCTGTTATGGTTGTGGGAACTACTTTATTAGTGCCTGTCATCAAAAAACGCTTTGGTTACGAAGCCATTACCGTCACTCAAACCTTGGCTGTTACGGTATTGCTGCTTTTGGCAATGACCGATTTCATTAGTCATTTGCCCATAGCTATATATCTGGCCATTCTATGTTATTTTGTTCGCCAACCCTTGATGAACCTCGCCAATCCGATGACCTCCGAAATGACAATGTATTATGTAGGCAAGAAAAATCAAGAGTTGATGAGTGCCATTACTTCTTCAATATGGTCGGGTAGTTGGTTTTTCAGTTCACAAATTTTTCGCTTTTTGAGAGAAATGGATTTGCGGTATGGTACCATATTCGTAATTACCGCTTTTATGTATATGCTGGCGGTAATTACCTACTTTTTTCTGATAAAAGACTATCGGAATAGAGAAAGGAAAGGGCTATTGGAGTAAATTCTCACAGAATAGATTTAGATGCGACTGGCGACTGGCAATCTTGGGCGAATACAACGAAATCCTTGAACTTGCCCGAAGGTTGCACCAGATTCGGATTTTGGTGACAAAATCTCCTTTCAATATCAACTGGTTTGAGTTTGATTTTTTGACTGTTGGAACTTCGATTGTTTCCGAATCCAAGTCATGGTCAAGAGGTGATTTTCTTGCGGGGTGACTTGCCTTCAAAGGAGGATGTGACGGTTCGGGTGTATAATTTGGTGGGTGAAGTGGTTTTGCAGAAGGACTTGGAAGGGGTTTTGGAATTGCGTGAGGAATTGGATTTGAAGGGTTTGGCGAATGGGCAGTATTTGGTGGGTGTGAGGACTTTGGATGGTGTTTGGAGAGGGAAGGTGTTGAAGGTGTTTGGAGGAGGAAGGGATTGAAGGTGGAATAATAAATCATTTTACCCTAAAACTTGTTTGAGGTTTGAATTGTTAAAATGTGGTATAGTCACCGAATTACTTTACTATGAAAGTTACCTTAGACATTCCCAATCACCAAGTAACGGCTTTTTTGGATTTACTCAAAACATCTACATTTGCAGGGGTTATAGCGAATGTAGATTTCCCCAAAGTGGATGATTCTAAATCCAAGGAGAGAGTTATTTCTTTGATTCAAAATTACTTCTTTCAAAAAGAAAGCCTTCCTGTAAGAAGCGTTTTTCTATTTGGCTCTTATGCAAGAAATGAACAAACGTCTGAAAGTGACGTAGATGTGATGATGGACTTGGAAGAGAATCACGAATTGGATTTGTGGGATTTTATAGGGATTAAGCATGATTTGGAGGATATTTTGGAGCTAACCGTGGATTTGGTAACAGTTAAAAACCTCCAAGATTTTGCTAAGGAAACTGCTGAACAGGATAAAATATTGATTTATGAGCGAGAATCCAAGAGACAAACAACGACTTGAGCACATGCTTGAGGCTGCTAACTACATTTTAGATTTTACGGATGGAAAAGATTTTGAAGCGTTTAGGGCTGATAAAATGCTGCAATTTGCAGTGGTCAAAAACTTTGAAATCATTGGAGAGGCAGCCTATAAACTGATCAAAGATTTTAGGTTGGCAAATCAAGATAGATTGGAATGGCGTAAAATTATGGCTTTCAGGCATATTTTGGTGCATGATTATTGGAAAATAGATTATGATATTGTTTGGAAATCTGTTGAGACAAAAATACCTGATTTGGTGGATAGTGTGAAGGAGATGTTAGAGGGAATTTGACAGGTATTATAGATTTTCCTCAATATTGAGTTGTTCTACTTCAAGTTTGGCTACAAGTTCATCATACCGCAACTGAATACTTTGAGGAATAAGGTTTTGGATTTGATGTAGGATATTTTTTCGGTCATAGTGGTTATTTTGAAATTTTCATTGTCCAATCGGGTCGTATGCCGAACCCTTCTCTTTTTTGTATTCGTGAAAGAAAAAATAAGGATTCTTGGGTTCAAAACTCCAATATAAACTTCGCCAAGTTCGCCCCTTTCTTCAAGCCTATTTTTTTACGCAAACGATAGCGGGCAACCTCTACTCCTCTTATGGAAATTCCCATCAAGCTGGCAATTTCTTTTGTGCTTAAGTTCAGGCGCAAAAAAGCACAAAGTTTTTGCTCATTGGGAGTGAGGTCATGAAATTCATTGGTTAGTCGGATAGAAAAGTCGCTGTGTACTTGGTCAAAGTTGTGTTTGAATTGTTTCCAATCATCTTGCAGTCTGAGAGTTGTATCTATCTCTCGCACTATTTTTTCCAAAGCTTGTTTCGTTTCAGGACTCTTTCCTTTGCGCTTGACCTGCTTCAAGTTCTCCTTAATCCCTTCAATAAATTCATTTTTCACGACCAAATTCATCGTTGAAGCAGCTAACAAACTCTTCACATGATTCAACTCATCAGACATTTTCTCTTCTTTCAATTTGTTTAGTTCCTGCTCTTTTTGCTGTTCAATTTCGATTAGTTTTTGTTGTTTCTCCAAGAGTAATCGTTTTTTGGCTTCTTCAATCTTTCTTTCCTTTTCTTTATAGCGGTTTCTTTGAAACCTAAAAGCCAAAAACAAAGACAAAAGAATGAGTATCAGATACAATACCTTTGCAACTAAACTTCTATGAAACGGTGGGTTTACCTTCAATTCCAATGCTGGACTACTGACTATCTCTCCAAAATAGTTTCGAGTTTGTACTGAAAGTTTGTATTTCCCTTCATTTAGATTGGTATATTCTTTTGTAGTAGCCGTTGTCCACTCTCCATACTCCTCGTCAAAACCCTCCAAAAAATACCGAAACTGCTGACTGTTTACATTGAACTGAAAAGATTCCACATAAAACTGCAATACCCTTGCTTGATAAGAATGTATGTTGATAGCAGTTTCTGTAATTTCTGACTCTGCTTCAAAGGGTTTTCGGGCATATAAAGTGCTGTCGCCAACCACACTAAAAACCCTGCTTACCACAAGCGGCTTCTTCAATGCTGGATAATCTTCCAATTCGGGTTGGTAATGTATAAAACCTTTATTGGCATTGAAGTAAATGCCATTGTTTACATTTACGGATATATTGAGCAGGTCATTGTTGAATGAATAGCGAAATTGAAACAAAGAGGAAGGAACAAAGCTGTAATTATTGGCACTAACTCGCTTGAAAGAACCCACCAAATTTTCAGCAAATAGGTGTATGTTTTTTTGCTTGTCTTGTGTGATGAGATAAACTGTCTCATTCTCGATGTATTCAGAAAACAATTCTGCCTCCACAATTCTGTCTGTTTCTTGGTCGAGTTTGTACAGCCCTGCTTTTGTAGCTATATAAATTTCATCATCAATCCGACTTAGAATGATGTGTTCGTCAATTGATAAATCGTAATCATCTGATATTTTCTTTACACTTACCTCCGTCAATTTTTCTGATAATTGCAGTTGATACAGACCTTTGTAAAACTGCCCAACCCAAATTCTGCCTTGATGGTCTTCTTCAAAAAAACGACTCGATTCATTGAAGCCCTTTATTTTTTGAACGCCTTCTAACTCTCTGTTTTCATTCAATTTAAAGAGGTACAATCCATCATAAGTTCCTCCAATCGCGAAGTCAGGATGAGAACGTAATTGCTTCACCTGCCACAAACCTTCAGTGTCGACCAAACGTTTTGATTTGCCATTATTTAATAAAAACAAACCCGTATGATGTCCCGCATATAAGTTCCCTGCAATTTTTTGCATACCATAAGCAGGGCCTTCCGTACCCTCCAAAAACACACTTTGAGTGGCGTTTTTTGCCAAGAAATAAATGCCATTTGAAGTGGTAAAATAAGTACCTATATCCGTTTCAAAGGTTTCGTAGCCACTTCCTTCTACACCTACTTTTCCTCCAATGAATTGTGTGGGGGAATTGATATCTATAAGTGCCATTCCATTTTGCATTCCCACCCATAAATTCCCCGAATAATCTTGAAAAGTACGCAAGCAGGCATTCGTTTCTAAGCCATCTTCGGTAGTTATGTTTTCGATAGATTTTGTTTGGAAGTCGTACAAAAATAAACCTGAAGTTTGTGTAGATATAGCTATACGGGTATCAGAAAGTTGCAGTACATGATTGACATATTTACCTCTTAAAATTTTGATTAAGTCGTCATAGCTTTCAGTAGCTTCAAAAGCAGCATTGAATTCGATTTGCCCCGAATTATAAAACAACAAATGCCCTCCATTCTTTGCTAAGATGCCTGAAATAATCTGACCGCTTTGTTTTTGAGGATAAGTATTGGTGAGTTTGTCTTCTTTGATTTCAAAAAGTTTTCCTTGTGGATTTTGGGTAAAAATCTTCTTATCAACATAAAATGACCGATTCAATCCTCCGGGGTGATTGATTACTGCAATGGATTCGTTGTCATATATATATATTCCTCGAAAGGTGCAAAAGTAAACTTTGGAGTCTAGAAAGAAAATATCCCACACTTCGTCAAAATCTCTCGAATCTTTAGGTATCATCTCTACCAAAGAGGTGTACTTCCAGTTGTCTTCAAAAAAACCAAAGTCTCCCTGAGAACCAACATACAATCTATTAATTGTTTCGTCAAATGCCAAAGACCTCTTCTTTTTGCCATTTTTGGCATCATGTACCTGCCAGTCATTTCCATTGTAAGAAAGAACTCCTAAATTATTGGCTACAAAAATATCCATGTCTCTGTTTTGAGCAAAATCTATGTTCTGAATTCCTGCCTTATATCCTGTAGGTGTAAAATTTTGGATAGGGTATTTACCAGAGGAACTGTAAGCTTGATGACCTAAAGAAAGCATAAGTACCAAACAAAGGAAATACTTGATGATGTAGTCAAAATCAATCATGAGCAAGTTTGTGAATAGTGAAAAGGAAAGATTATCAGGGATTTAGTTTGCTGAAAGTATTGTTTTGTAGTAGTTTATTTAATTGTTGATGAAATAATTGATGAATACCCTATTGTAAGAATGTAGTGGGGTTTTACCAAGATAATCGCAAAAGTAGGTTTATATTTGTGATAATTCCATTAAATTTATGAGTGAAAAAATATTTATTTTATGAAACTATAAAACTTACTTTTTCATAAGTGAAATAGTGTAAAACATTCATTCAGATAGCAAACAAACAATTAACAAAATGAAACACTTCTACTTAACACTACTTCTTTCCTTATTTACAAGCTCCATTTTTGGACAAGCCGACAAGGTTTCCGTCTCTCAAGAAAAGGATGGAATGAAGCTGGTTGTGAATGGAGAAAACTTCATGGTCAACGGTGTAAACTGGGGTTATGTTCCGATTGGTACTAATTACTCCTATAGCCTATGGAAACAATCGGATGATGTCATTAGAGCCGCATTGGATGCCGAAATGTCCTTACTCAAAAACATGGGGGTAAATGCCATTCGACAATATACTGGGATTCAGCCACGATGGATTAGATATATTTATGAGAAATACGGTATTTACACGATGCTCAATCACTCCTTTGGTCGTTATGGTTTGACGCTAAATGGTGTTTGGACACCTGTTACAGACTATAGAGATAAAGCAACACAAGAGTTATTGATGGATGAGGTTACTCAATTGGCTAAAGAATACAACAATACTCCAGGTTTGCTACTGTATCTTTTGGGGAATGAGAACAACTATGGTCTATTTTGGGCAGGAGCAGAAACAGAAGATTTTCCTGACGAAGAGGATAAGAGAGATGCGGTGGGCGAAAAACGAGGTCGCCCGATGTACAAACTCATGAACGATGCAGCCGTAAAAATGAAGTCGATAGATTCTTCTCACCCCGTAGCTATCTGTAATGGAGATGTTTTGTTTATCGACATTATTGCAGAAGAGTGTAAGGATGTGGATATATATGGCACGAATATGTACCGTGGTGTGTCTTTTGGAGATGCCTTTAAAACTGTTAAAGAGAAGCTAAATAAGCCCATTCTGTTTACTGAATTTGGGGCAGATGCTTTCAATGCCATAGAAAATCAAGAAGACCAACAGTCGCAAGCCTATTACATGGTGGGCAATTGGAAAGAGATATATGAGAATGCTGCTGGTTTGGGAAAAGCTGGCAATTCCATCGGAGGCTTTACATTTCAATTCAGTGATGGATGGTGGAAATATGGGCAAACCACAAATCTAAGTGTCCACGACAACAATGCTTCTTGGGCAAATGGTGGCTATCAAAGTGATTTTGTAGAAGGTGAAAACAACATGAACGAAGAGTGGTTTGGCATCTGTGCCAAAGGAGAAACCAACGAGCGAGGTTTGTATCAACTGTATCCCCGTGCTGCTTATTACGCATTGAAGGAAGCACATAAGGTTAGTCCTTACATGGAAGGCATTTCACTCGAAGGGGTTCAAAAACACTTTTCAGACATCAATCTTATGGAAGCGGTTCTCAAAGCAAGAGGAGACAAAGCATCTTTGGACAGTGAGCAGTCAAAAAAAGTGCGACTCAGTAATCTTAGAGCAGAATTTACAACATTTATTACAGGAGGTGATTTGACTTCAATACCCGAAAGTGATGATCCTACCACATTGAGCTATCCAAATCAACAGGGTTTTGACCACATGGAATCTTTTTATGTAGGTATTGAAGCCCAGCCAAGTGCGAGTGTGCGAGCAAATGTATCTTTCAACATTCTTGGAAATGTGGCTGAAAACCCCATCAATGAAGTTTTCTACGAAAACAGAGGTCATGTGCGTGAAGTGAATACTCCTCAAGGTACTTTGGCAATTCCTTCCCTTAATCGTGTACAGTTGTACCAAGCAGATATTACATGGAACGACAAAAACTTCGACCTCAGAGGTTTCTATCGAACAGGTCATTACCATTGGGGCTATGAAGGAGATTTCTTTGGTTTGTATCCAGAAGCCAATTACGGTCCCAACATTGACATCTACAATGGGGAAGCTCCTTTCGGTTTCGAGATTGATGGAAAGAAAGGCTTGCAAGGATTGAAGGTAGCTTTTGGTCCCGAACTTTGGTGGGGAGCAAATCCTGCAGTGTTAGTCAAATACAGTCGTCACATTGCAGGGATGGATGTGACAGGCATTTTCCATGAAGACATTGACGAGCCAGGTGCAGCAGTGAGCTCCTTTGCGATACCACAACCAAGAACCCGTAGAGCTACTCTTCATTTACAAAAGAAAATGGGTGCTTTGGGTATTGAACTTGGAGGTATTTGGGGAGGTGACCCATTGGTGGGCAGAACCTTCCAAGTGATTGACGAAGAAATGGGCGTAGATTCTGAAATCTACCAAGATGTCATTCGACCAGAAGATACATGGGGCGGAAAAGCGAAAATTACCTTCGCTGCTGGTCCCATCAATTGGTATGCACAAGGTGCGGCAATTGGATTGGTCGCCTTTGGAGGAGCAGATTATACAAAGACTTATACAGGTTGGAGATTGAAGGACAGTGGTAGTGGAAACCAATACAACTTTTTGAGTGGTTTTACTTATACAATGGGTGATTTCCAAATTGCTCCAAACTTCTTGTGGCAAAAGCCAATTGTAGGACCGATTCCATTCGGGATAAATGCGCCAGGAAGACCTCGAAACATTGTAGATGACCCTTTTGTGGTAAGAGGAAATCGAGAGACAATCGCAGGAGAAATATTGCTAACTTACGATCCAACTCCCGGAACTTGGATGTATGAGTGGGACAACGATATGACAGAAGATGCCAAGTTTGCAATGAATTTAGGCTTTGTCTATCGTCATTTGCCGACCACACAAGATGCGGCAATCGGTATTTTTGCAGATGGACGTACGACCTTCCCTTTCCCAGGTGCACCTCCAGCACAAGATTTATGGGAAATGAATTCACGCATTGTATCGAAAATCAATCCAAATTTGGGTTTAATTGCCAACTTATATGCAGGTAATGCACAAGCGAATGGAAGCGACCCAAGATTGATTGAGCGATTTGGAGGTGACTTGCGAATGATTTACAAAAAATTGATGCTAACAGGTATGGTTAAAGTGGACGATTGGGGACCTTACGATTACCACCGTGACTTCAACTTGACCTTTCCACTGCAATTGACGGCGGATTTATCCACTACTATTGCCTCGCAGTCGTGGTTTAACTTACCCAGTTCAAAGCTTGGATTGCGTTATACTTGGCGTTCGATGGATCAATATTCGCCACGTTACTGCCCAACACAAATACCAGGCGTAGGCGGCTTGGTGTGTGACCCAACGGCACTTGGATTTGGTCAAGGCAATGAGTGGGAACTTAGAACATATTTGCATATTAACATCAAGTAATTCTGTATAAGTATCGGATACCTTAAAGGTATCCGATACTTTAATTTCGCAACGATATTTTGATTTGAAAATTATCGTTTTTTATCGCAGGATAGGGTTTAAACTCTATCCTGCGATAAAAAACCAACCTACGAAAAATAAAATAACAAACAAAATGAAAAATATAAACTTCAAAAATAGCTTAACGGCATTACTATCCATTTTACTCCTAATCAACTTTGGCTGCGCCAGAGACATTGACGAACTGGAACTCGCCACCTTTCCAACGGATGGAGATGTTTATCTTGACGGTTTCAGTGGAGGCTTGAACTATGCCGCCTTTGGTGGCTCAAAAGTCACGGCTTTTGATGTAGATACCGAAGTTAAGTATCAAGGAACATCTTCTATGAAGTTTGCCGTTCCCGATGCGGGCGATTCAGAAGGCGCTTATGCTGGAGGAGCTTATTATACCGCAACTGGACGTGACCTAAGTGGTTACGATGCGCTGACCTTTTGGGCTAAAGCCTCCAAAGCTGCAACGATTGACGTAGTGGGTTTTGGGCTTGACTTAGAAGAATCCAGATATGAAACATCCATTAGCGGTTTGGCGGTTAATACCAACTGGAAAAAATACTACATACCGATTCCCGACCCTTCAAAATTGACTGAAGAAAGAGGCATGTTCTACTACTCCGAAGGACCAGAAGATGGAAAAGGCTATACTTTTTGGATTGATGAAGTACAGTTTGAAAAATTGGGAACAATTGCCCATGCAGAACCTGCAATATTGGAGGGACAAGATCAAACTATTGCTGCCGAAGCAGGGGACGAATTGCCGATTGGAGGGACTTATTCTATTTTCAATCTTCCTACAGGGGTCAATCAAAGAGTGGAAGTAGCGCCTTCTTATTTTGATTTTACCTCCTCCAATACGAGCATCGCAACGGTAAGTTCGTACGGGGTGGTATCGGTGATTGACAGTGGAAGTGTGGTAATCAATGCCAAATTAGCGGGTATAGATGCGGTAGGTTCTTTGACGGTTGGTTCAAGAGGAGAGGCGATTCAACCTCTCGCTCCTGCACCTACTCCAACGCAAAGTCCAGATAGTGTGATTTCTTTGTTTAGCAATGCTTATACAAATGTAACCGTAGATACTTGGAATCCATTTTGGGAATTTTCAACAGCACTGAACTTTGACCTTCAAATAAATGGAGACGATGTAAAACAATACAAACAGCTCAATTTTGTGGGGATTGAATTTGTCTCTCAGCAGATAGACGCAAGTGAAATGACACACTTTCACATAGATTTATGGACACCCGACCCAACTGATTTGCCCGCCGCCTTCAAAATTTTATTAGTGGATTTTGGAGCAGATGGAAATTTTGACGGAGGAGACGACAGTTCTCACGAACTTTCTTTTACCAGTCCGACCTTGAAGACACAAGAATGGGTGAGTTTGGATATTCCATTATCGAATTTTGCGGGTTTGACCAATAGAAAAAACTTGGCGCAATTGGTGCTTTCTGGAGATATTGCCAATGTCTATATTGACAATGTGTATTTCTACAAATCAGGAGAAACAGTAGTGACTCCAACGGGACCTACGACCGCAGCTCCAACCCCAAATCGTGATGCCTCTAAAGTCATTTCTATCTTTAGTGATGCTTATTCCAATCAAGCAAGCAATTTGAATCCAGATTGGGGACAAGCAACTTCGGTTTCAGAGGAGTCCATTGCAGGAAACAATACTCTGGTGTATAGAGGTTTGAATTACCAAGGACTTGAATTGGGAAGCAGTTTGGATGTTTCAAGCATGACCCATTTACACCTTGATTATTGGACTGCAAATTCTACCACTTTGAATACCTTCTTAATCAGTGATGGTCCTGTCGAAACGCCTTACACTATGCCTGTTCCTACCAGTGGGTGGAGCAGTATAGACATTCCTTTGAACAATTTTTCACCCGTAGATTTGGCAGATTTGATTCAGTTCAAGTTTGAAGGAAACGGAGACATTTACTTAGACAATATTTACTTCTACAATGACGAAGGCGGAACAGGTGGAGGCGACAAGCCAACTACTGCTGCTCCAACTCCTACTCGTGATGCTGCAAATGTTGCTTCCGTATTTAGCGATGCTTATACCAATCTACCGATAGAAGATTACAATCCAAATTGGGGGCAAGCCACTGTGGTCACCGAAGAAATGATTGGAGGAAACAACACCTTGGTTTATACAGGTTTGAATTATCAAGGTCTGCAATTGAATGGTAGCCAAGATGTATCCTCCATGACCAATTTGCACCTCGACTATTGGACAAAGAACTCTACAGCTTTGGATGTATTTTTAATCAGCAATGGACCGGTAGAAACACCTTATACACTGCCTGTTCCGACAAGTGGATGGAACAGCATAGACATTCCTTTGAGCAATTTCTCACCCGTTGATTTGGCAGATTTGATTCAATTCAAATTTGAAGGAAACGGAGACATTTACTTAGACAACATCTATTTCTACAAAGATGGTGGTGGAACTGGCGGAGGCGATGCGCCAACCGTAGGTGCGCCAGAACCGACTCATGCTGCGGGCGATGTAATTGCCATATTCAGTGAGGCTTATGACATTGTTCCGATAGAAGACTACAATCCAAATTGGGGACAAACTACCGTGGTTTCAGAACAAGCCATTGGAGGAAACAATACATTGGTTTATAAAGGCTTGAACTATCAAGGGCTGCAATTGAATGGCAGTCAAGATGTATCTGGAATGGGCTTCTTGCACCTTGATTTTTGGACAGCCAATTCTTCTGCCCTCAATGTATTCCTTATCAGCCATGGTCCTGTCGAAACACCGTACGCTTTATCTGTTCCTACGAGTGGTTGGAGGAGCGTAGATATTCCATTATCCGAATTTTCTCCTGTTGATTTGACAGATTTGATTCAATTCAAATTTGAAGGCAACGGAGATATTTATTTGGATAACATTTACTTTCATAAATAAACAAATTTATTTCTTTTATATAAAACAACAAAATGAAAAACATAACTTTATTACTACTTATTTTAAACGTACATTTTGCCTTTTCGCAAAATTCACCTATTGACTTTGAGCCAGATGGCTTTGGAGCTTCTTGGACTTGGGCAACTTTTGAAGCCCCTGAAGGAGAAGAAAATCCTACTTTTAGTGTAGTCGCCAATCCTTCAATTGATGAAGTAAACGGTTCGGCTACCGTTGCAAAAGTGGATACACGATATGCTACTGATGCAAATTGGGGCAGTTCTGGATGTGAATCTATGCACGGCTCTGACATTGGAACTTTTACCATTACGCAAGCAAACAAGGTTGTCAAAATGATGATTTACCAAGAAGGTTTTGCTGCTCCTGTTGCGCTCAAATTTGCGTCGCCAAGTGGTTTTGCCTTAGGTGAAATCGTTACACAAAATACAGTTGCAGATGCATGGGTTGAGGTAGAATTCAATATGTCTGGATGGATAGGAGCACCCGAAACTCCCGACCAAATCATCTTTTTCCCAAGTTATGCTCCAAGGTCAACGGGACACGTTGTTTATTTTGACAATGTTACCTTCAATGAAACTGGTTCGGGAACAGGTAGTGGTGATGGACCAATGGTTGCCGCACCAACACCTACCCGTGATGCTGCCGATGTAAGGTCAGTATTCAGTGATACCTATGACAATGTACCTGTAGAAAACTTAAATCCTAACTGGGGACAAACCACCATAGTTACTCAAGAAGTTATTGAAGGCAACAATACATTGGTATATAGTGGTTTGGATTACCAAGGTCTTCAATTGAATGGCACTTTGGATATATCAGGAATGACGCATTTACACTTAGATTATTGGACCGCCAATTCTACTGCTTTGGATGTATTCATTATCAGTCCAGGCCCTGTAGAAACACCTTCCGCACTTGCAGTTCCTACCTCTGGTTGGGCAAGCGTAGATATTCCATTGACTGCCTTTTCACCAGTGGATTTGGCAAATTTGATTCAGTTCAAATTTGTTGGCAATGGCGATATTTACTTAGACAATATCTACTTCTACAAAGGTGAAGGCGGAACAGGTGGCGGTGATGCTCCGACTGTTGGCGCACCAGTACCTACTCGTGCTGCTGCCGATGTAATTTCGGTATTCAGTGATACTTATGACAATGCGCCAGTAGAAAACTTGAATCCAGATTGGGGACAGGCTACCGTAGTGACTGAGGAATCTATTGGAGGAAACAATACATTGGTCTATAAAGGTTTGGATTACCAAGGGCTTCAATTGGATGGTACTTTAGATGTATCAGGAATGACGCATTTACACTTGGATTACTGGACGGCTAATTCTACTGCTTTGAATGTGTTCCTAATCAGCGACGGCCCTGTAGAAACACCTTCAGCACTTGCAGTTCCTACCTCTGGTTGGGCAAGCGTAGATATTCCATTGACTGCTTTTTCACCAGTTGATTTAGCCGCTTTGATTCAGTTCAAATTTGATGGTACTGGCGATATTTACTTAGACAATATCTATTTCTACAAAGGTGAAGGAACTGGTGGTGACGATGTTCCAACTGTTGGTGCGCCAGTACCTACTCGTGCTGCTGCCGATGTAATTTCAGTATTCAGTGATACTTATGACAATGTAGCAGTAGAAAATTTGAACCCAGATTGGGGGCAAACTACCGTAGTTACAGAAGAATCTATTGGCGGAAACAACACATTGGTTTATAAAGGCTTGGACTATCAAGGTCTTCAATTGGATGGTACTTTGGATGTATCAGGAATGACACATTTGCACTTGGATTATTGGACCGCCAATTCTACCGCTTTGAATGTGTACTTAATCAGCGATGGCCCTGTAGAAACACCTTCCGCACTTGCAGTTCCTACCTCTGGTTGGGCAAGCGTAGATATTCCATTGACCGCCTTTTCACCAGTTGATTTAGCCGCTTTGATTCAATTCAAATTTGATGGAACTGGCGATATTTACTTAGACAATATCTATTTCTACAAAGGTGAAGGAACTGGTGGTGACGATGTTCCAACTGTTGGTGCACCTGCACCTATTCACGCTTCTTCAGATGTTCTTTCAGTATTCAGTGATACTTATGACAATGTGCCAGTAGAAAACTTGAATCCAGATTGGGGGCAAACTACTGTAGTAACAGAAGAAGCTATTGGAGGTGACAATGCATTGGTTTATAAAGGCTTGAACTATCAAGGGCTTCAATTAGATGGTACTTTGGATGTATCAGGAATGACGCATTTACACTTGGATTACTGGACCGCCAATTCTACCGCTTTGAATGTGTACTTAATCAGCGATGGCCCTGTAGAAACACCTTCCGCACTTGCAGTTCCTACCTCTGGTTGGGCAAGCGTAGATATTCCATTGACCGCCTTTTCACCAGTTGATTTAGCCGCTTTGATTCAATTCAAATTTGATGGCAATGGCAACATTTACTTAGACAATATCTACTTCCATAGAAATGTGGTGGGTATCAACGATATTCCATTGGAGTCAATCGGTACATTGTATCCTAACCCAACGCAAAGCATTTGGACAGTAAAAACCCAAAATGCAAAAATGTCAAAGATAGAAGTGTTTGATATGGCGGGTAGAAGTGTATTGTCAATGGCTACCGACGATGTTATTGAAGCGCAAATTGATGGTCGTAATTTGAACACAGGTTTGTACTTTGCTCAAATCACCACATCGGAAGGTGTAGTTAGCACGAAGCTGATTAAAGAGTAAAATGGTAAATTAAATCAGTAATCATACCCATACAAATGAGGTAGGAGAAACCCTATCATTCACCTACCTTATTTGTTTTTTTACCTATTACAAAACAAACATTCAACATGAAAAATACAAATTACATTCTATCAAAAACTGCATTGTTTTCCATTATTCTCTTCGGATTCTATGGATGCACTGAAGACGCAGAAAACATAAATCGAAACTACCAACTGGTTTGGGAAGACGATTTCAATGGCGCAGCAGGAGAACTGCCAGATGCTTCAAAATGGGTGTTTGACATTGGCACCGATTGGGGCAATCAACAATTGGAGTACGATACAGACCGTGCCGAAAATGTTTCAACGGACGGAAACGGCAATTTAGCCATTGTAGCCAAACAAGAAAATTTTGGAGGACAACCTTTTACGTCTGGTCGCATCAAAACTCAAGGACTTTTTCAACAAACTTATGGACGCTTTGAAGCCCGCATGAAATTGCCGTGGGGACCTGGTATATGGCCCGCATTTTGGCTATTGGGTGCAAATTGTGAAACCGTAACTTGGCCTCAATGCGGTGAAATTGACATCATGGAATACCGTGGACAGCAGCCAACTTTAGCACATGGTTCAGTACACGGACCGGGTTATTCTGCTGGCGGAGCCATAACCAAATCCTATGCGCTTCAAAATGACCGTTACGATTTGTCTTTCCATGTTTTCGCTATTGAGTGGGGAACAGATTACATTGACTATTATGTAGATGACAATTTATACCAGAGAATTACCCCTGCCGATGTTCCAGGAGAATGGGTCTATGACCATGATTTTTTCATTTTTTTAAACCTTGCAGTAGGTGGGAGTTATGTTGGATTCCCAACAGATGATACGAGATTCCCACAAACATTGTTGGTCGACTATGTGCGGGTTTATAAAGAAGTGAATTAAGAAATATTATTTTTTTCTCCTATTCCACCTTAGGTTAAAAATAATCAGAAAACCAATATATTGAAGGTTCATTCCTTGATTTGTAAATAGAAGAATATAAATAATGGAAGTGTTAGAGTCAGAAAAAAATACAGTGGATAGTTCGCAAGTTTCAATGAATCAGGTAATTATAGAAAACGAAAGCTACTACAAAATCTCGAACAACGATGAGATGGAGCCGTTTTTCATGAGTATAGTAAGCGACTCCAATCACTGGATGTTCATATCCAGTAATGGAGGATTGAGCGCAGGTAGAAAGGATTCAGAAAATGCTTTATTCCCTTATTATACCCACGATAAAATCACAGAATCTGCCGAAATTACGGGCAGCAAAAGTATTTTTTGGATAGACAAAGAGGACAAATCTCACCTTTGGGAACCCATTTCGGACAGGTACGACGGAATGTATGCTGTCACTCGAAATCTATACAAGAGCGTGTACGGAAACAAAGTAATTTTTGAAGAAGTCAATCACGACCTTCAATTGACCTTTCGCTATCAGTGGAGTTCCAGTAATTTGTATGGTTTTGTGCGGAAAACAACGCTCATGAATCATGCTGAAAGTGAGGTCAAAATTTCGGTATTGGATGGCATTCAAAACATTGTGCCTTATGGCGTTCCGAGCTATACACAAAGCAACCTTAGCAATTTGGTGGATGCTTACAAAAGGAGTGAATTGCACAAAGCATCTGGTTTGGGAATTTATGCCCTTAGTGCGATTATTGTCGACAGAGCAGAACCGAGCGAAGCCCTCAAAGCCAATACAGTTTGGTCAATGGGTTTGGAAAATCCAAAATACCTCGTTTCTTCCCTTCAATTGAAGAACTTCCGCAAAGGAAAAACCATTCACGAAGAAACGGATGTCAAGGCAGAAAAAGGGGCATACTTCCTACATACAAAACTTTCCCTTCCCTCCAATACGGAAAAATCGTGGAGCATTGTCGCCAATATCAACCAAAATCACGCAGGAGTTGCCCAGCTTATCCAAACCATTCAGAAAGAGAAAAATTTGGCTCAATTGGTGGAAGAAGACATCAATCTCGGAACGGAAAAGTTGATTCAACTAACTGCCGCTTCCGATGGGCTGCAATTGACAGCAGACGAGCAGAGAGATTCCCGACATTTCTCCAATACACTTTTCAACATCATGCGAGGGGGAATTTTCGACAACAACTATGAAATCGAAAAGTGGGATTTCACGAATTACCTTCAAAAGGCAAACAAAGAATCCTATGCAGCGCACGAAGAAACATTGCAGAAACTAAGCGATGTTTTCACTTTATCCCAACTAAAAGAGCTTGCCGACCAAAGTACAGACCCACACTTCAAACGCTTGTGTTTGGAGTACATGCCCTTGAAATTCAGCCGACGACATGGCGACCCGAGCCGACCGTGGAACAAATTTTCCATCAATACCCGTAGCGAAGTTGATGGCTCAAAAATTTTGGACTATCAAGGAAATTGGAGAGATATTTTTCAAAATTGGGAAGCATTGGCTCATTCCTATCCCGATTTCATCGAGAGCATGATTCACAAATTTTTGAATGCCACTACTTTCGATGGCTACAATCCTTACAGAGTCACCAAAGACGGATTTGATTGGGAAGCCATCGAACCCGACGACCCGTGGTCCTATATTGGGTATTGGGGCGACCACCAAATCATCTATTTATTGAAGTTTTTGGAGTTTGTGGAGGAGTACAATCCGAGCAAACTGGAAAGCTATTTCAACCAAGATTTGTTTGTCTATGCCAACGTTCCCTACAAAATCAAGACTTACCAAGACATTCTAAAAAACTCCAAAGATACCATTGATTTTGACGAGCATTTGGACACTGCAATACGAGAAAGACGGGAGGAAAAAGGAGCAGATGGTGCATTGCTGCAAAATAAAAGTGGAGCGATTTACACCGTCAATTTTGTAGAAAAAATACTGGCAACCGTATTGGCGAAACTCTCCAATTTCATTCCCGAAGGCGGTATTTGGATGAATACCCAACGCCCCGAATGGAACGATGCCAACAATGCCTTGGTCGGCAATGGTGTATCAATGGTGACGCTTTACTATTTGAGGCGGTTTTTGCATTTCTTCAAAAGCGTATTTGCGGCTTCAAAATTGGAGGAAGTGGAAATTTCCAAAGAATTGGCGATCTTCTTCCATAAAATTGTCGAGACCTTCAATACCCATAAAAGTTTGTTGTCAGCTTCAATCAATGACAGTCAACGCAAGGAAGTGTTGGATGGATTGGGAGAAGCAGGGAGTGATTTTAGATGGCAAATTTATGAAAATGCTTTTTCGGGTGAAAAGGAAACCCTTACTTTGGGCGATTTGAAGCACTTCGTGGAGATTTCCCTTCAATACTTGGAACATTCGATTGAAGCAAATCGAAGAAGCGATGATTTGTACCATGCCTATAATTTGGTGACAATTGAAAGCGAAACAGAGGCTTCTATTTCTTATTTGAGCGAAATGTTGGAAGGGCAAGTAGCCGTATTGAGTGCGGGTTATTTATCCTCCGAAGAAGCAGTAAAGGTGTTGGACGGATTGAAAAACAGCGCATTGTTTCGAGCAGACCAATACAGTTACATTCTTTACCCCAACAAAGATTTGCCTGGGTTTATTGAAAAAAATACCATTCCAGAAAAATCTGTTCTTCAATCTGAACTCTTGCAGAACTTGGTTTTGGAAGGCAATGTTCAAGTCGTCGAAAAAGACATCAATGGTGCTTATCACTTCAATGGCAGCTTCAAAAATGCCGATGATTTGAACCTTGCTTTGGAGCAGCTTGCAGAAAATGGTCATGCTGATTTGGTCGAAAAAGACAAAGATTTGGTGCTTCAAATTTTTGAAGAAGTCTTCAATCACAAAGCTTTTACAGGGAGGTCGGGTACTTTCTTTGGCTACGAAGGATTGGGTTCTATCTATTGGCACATGGTTTCTAAGCTGCAATTGGCGGTGTTGGAATGTTGTCTAAAAGCGGTGGAGGAAAAGGCAAGTGACGAGATAGTCGGTAGATTACTGGAGCATTACTACGAAATCAATGAAGGTATTGGTGTTCACAAATCGCCCGAACTCTACGGCGCATTTCCTACCGACCCTTATTCGCATACACCTGCGGGTAGGGGCGCACAACAGCCTGGCATGACGGGACAAGTGAAGGAAGATATTTTGAGCCGATTTGGAGAGTTGGGAGTTTTTATCAAAAAGGGAAAACTTTGCTTCAATCCTTGTTTACTGAGGAAAGACGAATTTTTAACCGACAGCAAAGTGTTTGAATATGTGGATGTTCATTCATCGCACAAGCAATTGCAGGTAGGTGCCGATTCGCTTTGTTTTACTTTTTGTCAAGTGCCGATAGTGTATCAGTTGGCGGAATCAAACGGATTGAAGGTGATTTGTAAAGATGATACAGTAAAGAAATTTGAATCATTGAGTTTGGATGTGGCAACGAGTAAGGAAGTGTTTGAAAGAACGGGGGAGGTTGTTCGGGTTGTTGTTGGAGTGAAAGAAAATGATTTGAGGTAAGGAGATAAAAAGGTGACATCTCCGAAAGAATGTAAGAGGTGTCATCTTTTTATCGTGCTTGGTCATGGGAAAATCGGCTTCGGGATTAGACCTTCTGCGCTTCGCTTCGAAGATGTCACCTCAAAACCTTGCGAAAAGAGCGAATATAAGGAAGTGTCATCTTTTTACTGTGCTTGGTCATGGAGTCGGCTTCGAGATTTACACCTTCTGCGCTTCGCTGCGAAGATGTCACCTCGAAACCTTGCAAAAAGAGCGAATATAAGGAGGTGTCATCTTTTTACCGTGCTTGGTCATGGGAAAATCGGCTTCGGGATTAGACCTTCTGCGCTTCGCTTCGAAGATGTCACCTCAAAACCTTGCTTAATGACACTTGGAAATCGTAATGAAATGAATAAATATCTTGCAGAATTACATGCTGATGAATGTTATCATGTTTACAATAGAACGAATAATAAAGAGTTGCTTTTCAAAGATGATGAAGATAGAAAATTATTTTTAACAAAGTACGCAGAATATTTATTGCCTTATGTGGAAACACTTGTTTATTGTCTGCTAGGAAATCATTTTCATTTCATGGTGAAAGTAAAAAGTATTGAACAAATTATAAAGGCGGTAGAGGAAGAAAAAGAGCAGAACAGAACTGTTCCTCAAAGAAGATTATTAGATGCAGAACTTGATTGTAGGTCAGCACATATAGTTTTGAAAAGTCAATTCACAAGATTGTTTACGTCTTATGCCATGAGGTTCAATAAAAAGTACAAACGAGAGGGAAACTTATTTAATCGCCCTTTTAAGCGAGTTAAGGTTGAAAAAGAAAACCATTATAGTTATTTGATTTACTATATTCATGCGAATACCAAAAGGCATGGGATTAAAAGTGATTTTAAAAACTATAAGTGGAATTCTTATAGGGCTATGTTGACTTCTAAAGCAACTAATGTTAATAGAGAAGTGGTCATTGATTGGTTTGGAGGTAAGTCAGCATTTGTAGAGTTTCACAATCAATTGGATGTTACTTTATCTGAAATTGACTATTTAATTATTGAAGATTAAAAAGGTGACATCTCCGAAAGCATGAAGGATAGCTTGTTCTGATTACTCGGCATGTAATCTTTTTATCAGGCTTGGTCATGGAGTCGGCTTCGAGATTACACCTTCTGCGCTTCGCTGCGAAGATGTCACCTCGAAACCTTGCGAAAGTTGAAGAAAAAATTAAAATGAGACCGCTATGAGTAGAATACTAATCATCCTATTTTTAATAATTGGTTTTTCCTGCAATCAAGAGCAGTCGACAAATACAGGAGAAATGACCCAAACAAAAACGAAAAAAGAAGTGACAGCGAAAGATATTTTAGGAAATCCAGCCTATCGAGCAATTTCGTATGGTGGATACCGTGAGAGAAGCCGTGATAAACAACCTACTGTTGAGCAATTGAAGGAGGATATGAAAATTCTTCATGCAATGGGAATCAGGGTATTGCGGACTTACAACACAAAGTTGAAACACGCTACCAATGTACTGGAAGCGATTCACCAATTGAAGGGCGAAAACCCAGATTTTGAAATGTATGTGATGGTGGGTGCGTGGATTGATTGTGTCAACGCATGGACGGATCAAGCTCCCAATCACGAGGAGGAAAGTCTCGAAGCCAATACTGCTGAGATTCAAAGAGCAGTGGATATGGCAAACAAATATCCCGATATCGTAAAGGTAATCGCTGTAGGAAATGAGGCGATGGTCAAGTGGGCAACAAGCTATTTTGTGCAGCCCTCGGTGATTTTGAAGTGGGTGAACCATTTACAGGAATTGAAGAAAACGGACAAATTGCCCAAAGACCTTTGGATTACGAGTTCGGATAATTTTGCTTCTTGGGGCGGTGGTGATTCGGTTTATCATGTACCTGATTTAGAGGCGTTGATAAAAGCCGTAGATTACATTTCGTTGCATACTTATCCGATGCACGACACGCATTACAACCCCGATTTTTGGGGTACTATGGAGAATGAGGTTTTGCTATCGGATGAAGAAAAGATAGAAAAAGCGATGCTTCGTGCCAAAGAATATGCGATGTCTCAGTACCAAAGTACGGTGGATTATATGAAAAGCTTGGGCATTGATAAGCCCGTTCATATAGGCGAAACGGGCTGGGCGAGTTCCTCCAATGGTCATTATGGCAATGAAGGTTCGATGGCGACGGACGAATACAAAGAAGGATTGTATCACCAATATATGCGGGAATGGACAGACAAGGAAGATATTTCTTGTTTCTATTTTGAGGCATTTGATGAGATTTGGAAGGATGCGGCAAATCCAGGCGGTTCAGAAAATCATTTTGGATTGTTTACCATTGACGGACAAGCAAAATATGCTTTGTGGGATTTGGTGGATAAGGGCGTTTTTGAAGGGCTGACAAGAGGAGGGAAGCCTATCGGGAAAACTTATAATGGTGATAAGGAGGCATTGATGAAAGAGGTGAAGAATCCTCCGATTAAGGTGGGGGTTTTGGAGTAGTGCTTAGAACATAGCCTGTCCCGAAATCTCGGGTAATCGAATACAGAAAGTAAAATAAACTTCAAAAAAATGAATGTATTGAAAAAATCTACTATCCTATTATCCTTGATTATGTTATTGAGTGCTTGCAACGAAAAGGTAGAACCATTGAAGGTAGAGGTCTATGAGACTTCTGCAAGTGGCAATCAATTGAAGAAATTGACGGAGTTTTCTACAGGAGACAAAGCCGAAACCATCAAATTGTTGCCCAACGAAAAGTTTCAAACGATTACAGGTTTTGGAGGTTCTTTTACAGAATCATCTGCCTATTTGCTCAACAAACTGAGCAAAGAAAACCGCGACAAAATATTGGAGGCGTATTTTGGAGAAAGTGGAGCGAAGTATTCTTTGACCCGTACCCACATCAATTCCAGTGATTTTTCCTTGAGCAATTATTCTTATGCGCCCGTTGAAGGGGACAAAGAATTGAAGAGCTTTTCAATAGATGAGGATAAAGACGACATTATTCCGATGATTAAGGATGCGATGGCTGTTTCCAAAGAGGGCTTCAAAATCATTTCTTCCCCGTGGACAGCTCCGCCGTGGATGAAAGACAACAAAAAATGGGTAGGAGGGAAGTTGCTGCCTGAATATTACGATACTTGGTCTTTGTTTTTCTCCAAATACATTGATGCGTACAAAGCAGAAGGAATTGATATATGGGGAATAACAGTTGAAAACGAACCTTTGGGAAATGGCAACAATTGGGAAAGTATGCACTATACTGCAGAGGAAATGACCAATTTTGTGCAGCATCATTTGGGACCTCAATTGGAGAAAGACGGTAAAAGTGATGTCGTTTTGTTGGGCTATGATCAAAATCGAGATCATTTGAAGGATTGGGTAGATGATATGTACCAAAATGAGGAAACTTCAAAATATTTTGACGGAACTGCCATTCACTGGTATGCAAGTACTTACGACGTATTTCCCGATACGCTGCAATATGCACACGAAAAAGCTCCTTCTAAATACTTGATTCAAACCGAGGCTTGTGTGGATTCAGAAATCCCCAAATGGCAAGATGACAAATGGTATTGGTCAAAAGAAGCTACGGATTGGGGCTGGGATTGGGCACCTGAAAAAGATAAGTATTTGCATCCTAAGTATGTACCTGTTTACCGCTATGCCCGTGACATCATTGGCTGCCTCAACAATTGGGTAGATGGTTGGGTGGATTGGAACATGGTCTTGGACACGCAAGGTGGCCCTAACTGGTTCAAAAATTGGTGCGTTGCGCCTGTTATTGTCGACCCCGAAAAAGACGAGGTATATTTTACCCCGATTTATTACACCTTGGCACATTTTAGCAAATACATTCGACCGGGTGCGGTGAGAATCGGACTTGAACTTGAAAATAGTGGGGACAAGGATTTTATGGCTACGGCTGCTCAAAATCCCGATGGTTCTATTGCAGTAGTGCTTTTCAATCAGGGAGAAAGTCCAAAGGATTTGACGCTTACTTTGGGTGAGAAATCAACGCCTATTTCTATTGATGCACAAGCGATTCAGACGGTTGTGATTCCGAAATAAATCAAAACATTCCACCTTTTTTTTACTTAGTCTAAACAATAATCATGACAAAACCTACTACAAGTGCAAGACATAAGGTTCCTTTTGTGCAGAAAGCAGCCTTTGGCGCAGGGCACTTAGTTCTAAACTTATTACCAGGAGCTTTAGGAATTTTTATGTTCTTTTTGCTTACTGCTTTTGGAATGGATCCATTTTTAGCAGGTTTGTTAGGTGGTTTACCTAGGATATTTGATGCGATTACAGACCCTATTATGGGTTTTATTTCAGATAACACAAAATCGAAATGGGGGCGTAGAAGACCTTACATTTTTATAGGAGCTATTTTGAGTGGATTGTTGTTTGCTCTACTCTGGCAACTCAATCCGGAGAATTCGCAGGCTTACAATTTTTGGTATTTTCTTATCTTTTCCATGATTTTTTTAATTGGCAATACGATGTATGCTACGCCATTAATTGGTTTGGGGTATGAAATGACTTCTGATTATAATGAGCGTACCCGCTTAATGGCATCGTCACAAATAGTAGGTCAAATTGCTTGGATGATAGTTCCTTGGTTTTGGGTTCTAATTGCTAACCCAAATCTATTCGAAACACAAGCTATTGGCGTTCGACAATTGTCCATTATTGTAGGTATCATTTGTATGGTATTAGGAATTTTACCCGCCATATTTTGTAGGGGTATTGATGCTTCAAATATGGAAAACAGAAAAGAAATTACATTTAAAACTATGTTTTCTAATGTAAAAGATTTGATTAATAGCATAGTTCAAGTTTCTAAGAATAAGCCATTCATGAAACTCTGTGCAGCCACATTTTTAGTATTTAATGGTTTTCAATTGGTAGCTTCTTTTAGCTATTTTATTATTGTTTATTATATGTTTAATGGTGATTTCGCATTAACTGGCAACTGGCCCGCATGGTTTTCTACGGTCACTGCTTTTGCAACTGCATTTTTAGTTATTCCAATAGTTTCTTGGATGGCCAATACATGGGGCAAACGAAATGCTTTTGTCATTTCAACGGCACTTTCTATTGTGGGTTATATCCTCAAATGGTGGGGTTTTAGCCCAGGGAATCCTTGGTTGATATTTATGCCAATTCCGTTCATGGCATTTGGTCTTGGTGGCTTATTCACCCTAATGATGAGTATGACTGCGGATGTATGTGACTTAGACGAATTAGAAAATGGTATGCCTCGAAAAGAAGGAACTTTTGGAGCTATCTATTGGTGGATGGTTAAGTTGGGACAAGCTTTGGCACTCGTTTTAGGAGGTTTGGTTTTAAAATTGGTAGGATTTGACCAAAACGCTGCTGTCCAAACAGCAGAGACAATGACCAATTTACGTATTGCGGATATTGCTATTCCTGTTACAACAGCAGCATTGGCAATTGGGGTGATGTGGACTTATACGCTTTCAGAAGAAAGGGCTGAAGAAATTCAGGCAATACTCGTGGATCGGAGAGGAGAATTATAAATAAGAATACTATAACACTTTGTATAAAAAATAAATATATGTCTTATAGAATAGAAAAACAGTTTTCCCTAAGAGGAATTGATTACAGTGGAAAAACCGACAAAGAGCTTAGTGACTTGTTCCACAAAGTATTAGAAAGTGGAATGCATGGCTTATGCTATAGTGCTTATGAAGAAGGTCAAAAACCAGGCGATATTTTGACGGAGGCTCAAGTCAAAAAACGTATGAAAATCATTGCACCCTATACAAAATGGATTCGTTCTTTTTCTTGTATTGAAGGGAATGAGTTAATCCCTAAAATTGCTAAGGAATACGGTTTAAAGACGCTTGTTGGTGCATGGCTGGGTAAAGATGAATCATTAAATGAGAAAGAAATAGAAGGGTTGATAGACTTGGCTAATCAAGGCTATGTTGATATTGCAGCAGTAGGCAATGAAGTGTTGTATAGAAACGATTTGAAGGAAGAAGAACTTTTAGGGTTTATTCATCGAGTGAAAAAAGCAATTCCCAAAAATATTCAGGTAGGTTATGTAGATGCCTATTATGAATTTACTGAGCATCCAAGAATTACGGAAGCCTGCGATGTTATCTTGGCCAATTGTTATCCATTTTGGGAAGGTTGTGACCTTGACTATTCGCTGTTGTATATGAAACAAATGTTTAATCAAGCACTTAACGCTGCGAATGGTAAAAAAGTTATTGTGACAGAAACAGGCTGGCCTAGTGAGGGAAGTAACCTTCAAGCCGCACATCCATCCAAAGAAAATGCCATTAAATATTTCATCAATAGTCAAAAGTGGTCAAAAGAAGATGATATAGATATGTTTTACTTTACATCTTTCGATGAATCTTGGAAGATAGGGGATGAAGGAGATGTAGGTGCTCATTGGGGATTGTGGAATAAAGAAGAAAATATCAAATATTGAAATGAAATTACTAATACTTTAATATTTGTAAGTATATAAAAAAATATAGTTTTAACTTTGACGATACCTATAAAAGCAGGAATCAACATTCCTGCTTTTTTTTAACCATTACTTCAATTCATCATTGACTTAAACAATAAAAAATGACACAAAGTACAACCACAGCAAGCATAGTACCCTTTGGACAAAAGGTAGCTTTTGGATTGGGAATGTTAGCCAATCAGATGTTTCCAGCTGCACTTGGAATTTTTATGGTTGTTTTGGTACAAGACCTAGGTTTTCCTCCCTATCTGTGGGGTATTTTGTTTTTCCTTCCCCGCATTTTTGACTCAATTACCGACCCCATTATGGGATTCATTTCTGACAATACCCGTTCGAAATGGGGAAGGCGAAGACACTATGTGTTTTTGGGCGCACTTATTATGGGATTATCCTATTTTTTCATGTGGCAGTTATATCCAGAAAACGGTGTGACATACAACTTTATCTATTTTTTGTTGTGGTCGTTTGTCTTCTATTTGGGTATAACTATATTCAGTGTACCTTATGTAGCAATGGGTTACGAGATGAGTTCGGACTTTCACGAAAGAACCAACATCATGGCAGTTGCTCAGTGGATTGGTCAATGGGCTTGGGTGATAGCACCGTGGTTTTGGGTAATATTGTACGACCCAACTTGGTTTGAAAATGCTGCAGCAGGATGTAGAGAATTGGCAATTTGGGTAGCTATTGTATGTACGATTTTAGCTATGGTTCCCGCTATTTTTATAAAAAGTGAATCTACATTGCAGGATACGAGTCTTGAGCCTCTCAATATGGACAACATAAAAGGTAGCTTAAAGGAAATATTCAGAGGCTTCAAAGAGGCTTTCTATAATATTCCTTTTAGAAAATTGTGTATTGCTACTTTTTTGGTTTTTAATTCCTTCAATACAATTGCTGCATTTTCATTTTTCATCATAGTGCATTATATGTTTAGCGGTGATGCGGGTGCAGCAGGTATATGGCCTACACTTCACGGTTGTTTAGGTGCGTTGGCGACTACGTTTATAGTCATTCCAATCGTTACCAAACTTTCTAAAATATTAGGAAAAAAGAAAACTTTCCTCATCTCTCAAGGTATTTCCATCATTGGTTATGCGATGTTTTGGTTTTTGTTTATTCCTGGAAAACCCTACATGTTTATTTTTGCACTCCCTTTCTTTGCTTTTGGAATTGGAGGACTTTTTACCCTGATGATGTCTATGACTGCGGATGTGTGTGATTTGGACGAATTGAATACGGGCAAAAGGAGAGAAGGTATTTTTGGAGCGATTTATTGGTGGATGGTGAAGTTTGGATTGGCGGTTGCAGGATTGTTGAGTGGATTGATTATGTCGTTGGTAGGTTTTTCTCCAGATTTAGCGGTACAGCCCGATGGTGCTATCACAGGTTTACGGATCTTTTACTCTGGCTTTCCTGTAGTAGGAACATTGATTGCTATGTGGGTCATGAGAAATTATAATTTAAATGAAGAAAGGGCAAATGAAATTAGGCAAGCATTGGAGAAAAAGAAAGTTTTGGTTCCTATTGACAACATATAAAGGTTGTTCTTTGAACATTTAATTGGCCAAAGAAAAAAAACTCTTGAAAGCCTGTCCCGAGAATTTGGGGTTTGGAGTTAAAGAATTGAAGGGCTTGAAAGATAAGTTCTTACCTTTCAAAATGAAATATTTCGAAAGTCTAAAACTTATCTTTTCTTCAAAAAACCATAAATGTTTATGTTTTTTTGGTGAAAAGATAGGGGGATTGATTTTGTCGTGCATCTTACTAGTGAAAACAGCTATTTGTCTTGGCTTATAAACACAATTTAACTATGAATGCACAAGCAGGATTTCTCTCTCAAACAAGTATGTATAATTTTAAGGATTTATTAGCAGGTTCCTTTAGTGGCGCACATGCACCCTCTATTCAAAAAGTAACAAAAGGCTCATTTATTTATTTACCCAATAAGCTCAGTACGAGCTTATACATCGTCAAATCTGGTCGTGTAAAAATCGGAGCGTTCAGTGATGGCGGTAAAGAATTCATCAAATTGGTTTTGAGTGATGGTGAATTGTTTGGCGAATTGGCACTTTCGGGAACAGATCACCGAAATGAATACGCCCAAGCAATGGAAGACACCTATCTTTATGTGATTCCAATTCGATATGTCAAGGATAAAATGCGCTCTAACTGGGAAATTAATATGCAATTGACCCAACTTATGGCAGACCGTTTGATACTGATGCAGCAACGATTGGAACGACAAGTATTCAAAGACACCAAAACCAGAGTGATCGCCTTTATGTTGGATTTAATCGAAAAACGAGGTAAAAGAGTGGGTTTTGAATGGTTGGTATATAAATTTTTCACCCACCAAGAAATTGCTTGCATGACAGGTACTTCTCGTCAAACGGTGACTTCTATCATAAACGAACTCAAAAGTGATAATTTGATTTACTGCAATAAAAGACGATTGTTGGTGCGTGACAAGGAAAAGTTGAATGAGATGATTGCCTAATTGAGACTGTCAGAAGTGAGATGAAAGAATAAATTATTGAAGGTGCGATGGACTAAAAATGTCTATCGCACTTTTTTTTGGGGCAACTCAGTGATTTGAAGCAACGTTTAGTGATTTGTTCATCCTTTTAAATGGGATTATTCAGTAAGCCTTTTACTCCACTCCTTACTATTTGCCTGCAAGTCTTGAGACTTGCTACATAAATTTTGTTCTATTGTGGACACTCGAACAGACAAGCATTTCAAATATCTGAGTCAATACGACCACAAATTATGCTCCTTCTCAAACAATTCTTGGTGAATACGTTGCGACTCCATCAAAGCATCTTTGCCCACTGCATAATCCTTGATTCTACGGTCAAAAATATTGGATTCTTTGACGATGTGACTCGCAAACATTCGAGCCTCTAAAATATCGTCCCAAGTTAGACGCACTCCATCGTTTTGGCGATTGAAGGTTTCGACGTTGACTAAGTATTTGCGGAAGCTGGGGTAATAAGCCCAAAACAATGCCCTTTGTCCTCGATTATTTCCATCATCATCCACCACATTCAGAATTGGTGCAATGCCCAAAATTCGGACATGCATTCGGGAAGTATTTTCATCAAAAATCCAATCTTCTTTGAAACGGAAAGTCTCAATATTTTGCCAATTAAACTCGTTTGTTACAATCTCTGTGTATTCTTGGTAAGTTTTGGGGTCAATGACTATAATCGTATCGGTCAAACCCAGTGATTTTTTGACTTCCAATATATGAATAGGGTTTTTGAAGCTCTCGTCTGAGAAAATGAGGGCATCTACTTTTTGGGCTGCAATATCCATCAAGACATTCACAAAAGGGTCGTGAGGATGTACAAAAGTATGATTCATTTTTTGGCGAATATCTACTTCTCGCCAGATACGTTTCTGCCAAAAAACATCGGCTTCCCGAATATTTGGATAGGGTAGAGGCTTTCTATTCAGTGCAATGTGGCGTTTGTAAGAACCATCAATAGGCTGATTATAGAGCAAAGGGATTTCAGGATTTGAAGGTTTTTTTTCGTAGGATTCCTTTTGTTTAGGCTTGGTATCTGATACTTTTTGAAGAGCTTCAAGCTCAATCAAACCTGTTGAATATTCGGATTCGGTGGATGACATCAAATCTGAATCATTGGGAATTTGCGCCAAAATAATAGATGAACCAAACCATAGATAGGTCAATAGCCACAATGAATTTTTCATGTTTACTTTAGATTTTGGGTGAATAAAAGTTTTTTAGGAAGAGGGAATAGAGGTGTGAGAATAGAGAGGTGTAAAGTTTATTGCTCGTCTCTTACGTCCCGCTTCTTTTATCTAAAAAGTAACTATTGCTGTCATAAGCCTTGAAGGAGAATTTTTGAAATTAAATGGGGTTTTGATTATCTTGCATAGAGAAAACAAAGCCTTGGTATGTAATCTCAAACTCGATACTAAGATGTCACTTTTTTTGCTTCTCTCTAAAAATTACACCTTAGCATCTCATAATCACCCTTTACAAACGCCTTCAAAATCTTCTTTATTGTATGGAAAAATTGTCAGCAAGTGCTTATTTGACCAGAGAAGAGCGAAAAATGTTGATGCAAAAAAATGATTTTCGGGCTGCCATTGAAGTAGCAACGAACTGGCTGTGGATTTTTGCAGCGTTTGCTATGGTCTATTTTTTTCCAAACATATTGACCATTATTGCAGCCTTGTTCATCTTGGGCGGCAAACAATTGGCGTGTGCGATATTGATGCACGATGCTTCTCACCATGCCGTTTTTTCGAGTGCAAAAGTCAATGATTTTGTAGGTAAATGGTTGGGTGCTTATCCTGTTTTTCAGGATATGATAAAATACCGTCCTTATCACTACCGACATCACGTCACGACAGGTACTGAAGACGATCCCGATTTGCTGCTTACAAGAGGTTATCCGACAAGTCGAGCGAGTATGTTTCGCAAGTTTGCCAGAGATTTAACAGGTATAACGGGCATCAAAACCCACATTGGTTTGCTAATGCTTCACTTAGAGTACCTGCAATACGACAAAGATGGAAAGCTGCAAAGGGTTTCGCAGAAAAACCGAAAGTGGGGCAAATTTCTGCAAACTGCCCTTCAAAATTTGGGTGGAGCAGTGATAAGTAATGCGATTTTGTTCGGGATTTGTTGGGCGATCGGTGCGCCTTATTTGTACTTGCTTTGGATAGGAGCGATGTTGACCACTTTTCAGTTCAGCTTGCGGGTTCGGTCGATGGCAGAACATTCGATGGTCGAAAACACCGAAGACCCGATTCGCAATACCCGCACGACTTATGCCAATTGGTTGGAGCGGATTTTGTTTGCGCCCTATCATGTCAATTTTCACCTCGAACACCACATGCTCATGGCAGTTCCTCCCTACAATTTGCCGAAAATGCACCAATTATTGAAGCAAAGAGGTTTTTACGAAAAGGGCTTGTTAGAGAAAGGGTATTGGAGAATCTTGACAATGGCAGTAAAACAGAATTGACATTCGCCTCTACTTCCGCCTCATTCCTTTCTTCTTCACAATCGGAAATTTCATGCGGTAACTCACTTCTACATCACCTCTCGAAATTTTCTCTAATTTGCGCTTCATCATTCGCTGCTTCAATGGAGAAATGTGATCCGTAAACAAGATTCCTTCAATGTGATCGTATTCGTGTTGGATAACTCGCGCCGAAAAACCTGTGTAAACTTCATCGTAAAAATTGAAGTCTTCGTCGTAGTATTGAATCCGAACTTTTTCCTCACGGGTTACACTTTCGTTGATATTTGGAATACTCAAACATCCTTCATCGTAAGCCCATTCCTCACCACTTTCTTCAATGATTTCGGCATTGATAAATGCCTTTTTGATGCCTTCTTCCCCTGCAAAATCATTGTCTTCAGGAATATCCTGCAATATCTGAATGGTATCGGCTACAAAAATTCGCAGAGACAAACCCACTTGCGGCCCTGCCAAACCGACTCCTTTGGCATTGTACATGGTCTCAAACATATTGGCAACCAACTCTTTCAAATTGGGGTAATCTTTTGGAATGTCGTCTGCTATTTTCCTCAAAACAGGATTGCCGTATGCAATAATTGGAAGTATCATGAATTGTATAAAATTAAAATATAAAAAATTGTAGTGATATTTACCGATGTCCTAAATATCCCTGCAAAATCAACACCGCACTTACCTCATCCAACAATTTTTTGTTTTGTCGTTTTTTCTTCCTCACACCACTTTGCACAAGTGATTGAGCAGCCATTTTAGAGGTAAAGCGTTCGTCTTCTCTGTCTACAGGAATCGTAGGATGATTTTTTTGCAGGTCTTCAATGAATTTGTCAACCGCCAAAGACATCGGTGATTCATTCGAATCTAAATGAATCGGATAGCCCACCACAAACTGCTCCACTTCTTCGGTCTTCAAATAGTCCTTCAAAAAATCGAATATGTTTTTGGTATCCACTGCTGTCAATCCCGTAGCAATAATTTGAAGCGGATCCGTTACTGCAATGCCTGTCCGTTTCATACCATAATCAATTGCCATTATTCTTGCCACAGTCTTTCAGTTAATGATGAGTATTTTGTTGTCTATTTTCGTGCTTTGTTGCCCTGCCCCGCAAAGATAGCAAACTTAGTCATGGCTTACAGCTTTCCTGAATACAAAAAGAAACAGGTCAGCAAATGAAGCGAGAGAATTGCAGCAGAATTCAAAAAGGAATGTCATCATCCATATTCCCATCTTCTTCTGTCCAATTAGAGGGACTATCGTACTCCATTCTTTTTTGTAAGTATTCCATCTCGGATAATTGCCGTACAAAAAGCTCATTTTGAGGCACAATGGGCGGTTTGATGGTTTGTTTAAACTCCTCTTTTTCTGCCTCCTCCAAAAAATCGATACAAGTACAATATGCGACTCCCCACGGACATTGTTTCCACTCGTAGTCACAAAATTCAATGGTAATCATCCCAAAATCCATCATCATGACCTCTTTTTCCAACACGTTTACAAATGTTTGGTAAGCCATCACAACGGGGATTACATCGGGTAGAGCGGCTCGAAGATGAAAAGAAAACATCAGCCTATCCATAGCATTTGAGATTTGATTCATTTGTTCAAAACTCAATCTTTCGGGGGGTGGAAATTGAATTTTTGACAAACCACAATGCTCACCAAAATGAACCTCCCCTTCACCAGAAACATATCGCTCAATCTCCTCAAATTCAGCTTCCATATCCATATCATCGTCGTCTGATTGCTTAGAGGGTTGCTTTTGGGCGGTTTGCCATTTTATGATTTCTTCAATATCTTCGATAAGTTGGTCTACATATCTTTGCATGGTAGTTGGTTTTAGGACTTCCAAAATTCATCCTTCAAAGATAAAAGATTAAGATTGTTATCAAGCTCTTTCAAAAGTGAAATTTCAGAAACATCTGCTCTCACTCCTAAGGTTTTTACCAATCAACCCTCCACTGCATTCCCGTTGCATCCACAAAACTGACAATTCCATATTCTTTGTTGTAGTAGATTTTGGTGTAGAATCCCTTCAAATCTTCTTCGTGTGTATAGACTTCAAAAAAGGTTTTGTCGAGGATTTCGATTTCGGGGAGGTATTGGTATTCGTAAGGAAAAGGTTTGGTGAGGTTTATCCAATCTGCAGGAAATCTATAACTCCTATTTTCGATATTATTATGAGGAATATCTAAAGGAGAGGATATTTCGGTTCGCTCTAAATAATTATAGATATCCATCCTTGAACCCAATTTTGGCGTATCTGATAATATATCTTCAAAAGAGGGCCAAATATTCAAAACGATAGATTGTTCTGATAAAGAAGATTTTAGGTAAACTCTTGCCATCTCAAAATAGTGGTAATAAGTTGTTTTTTTATCAGGTTGATTTTCACATGGAATACTCGTTGGAGCTTTCATTAAAACTGGACTTCTATTCTCTATAGAAAGAAATATCCTCTCTCCAAGTTCATTTACATAAGGAAATTCCTTGTTCTCCTCACAACAATAGTTAGAAATCCACTCACAGGCTTTGTCAGATAATGGAAAATGCGTTTCTGCGAAAATTTTACCACAATACAGGTTTGTATCAAAGTTGGAATCATCATGTTCCATTGTAAAATTACCAGGAACAGTTCCATTAAAACATTTTCCTAATTCAAAAACAACTCTTTGAGGATTTTCTTCTTCTTTTTTACAAGAAACCAAAACCAACAAAAAAAGTGTAGAAAGCAGCAAGTATTTCATAGATGTGTGTTTAAGGAAAAATCATAAGCTTCAAAAATACTTTAATTAATCCATAACACAAAACAAAAATATACAAATCGCCTCAAAAATATTCCTTCAAAACCAAACACTTAACTTTTGCAGCTTCAATTCCAAAAACAAACTCCTATCTTTGCGGCTTCAATTCCGAAAAGCATAAAATTACTGAGAGGGTAAGGTGTAATCTTCGGAAGAATGGAGAAGGTGACATCTTACACTCGGATTAGAGATTACACCTTTTCGATTCCTCAAAGACTTGTTCCGTAGGAATCTCACCTCTAATCCTTATCGAACTCCAAAACCAAGCAACATAATGAGCTATCAATTTATACAACTCACCCTTCAATCCCACATACGAGACACCAAAGGCGAACACGTCCAAAAAAATGCCGAAGACTTTTTGGGCATAGATACAGGGACGGTCAAAAGCAGCAAAGTCTTTGCAGTGGATTATCCAATGGATGCACAGGCATTGCAGGATTTTGCAGAAAAGTGTCTGACCGATGAAATCATGAACGAAACCTACATTCAGCAATTGTGGAATGGAGAAGGATTTCAGTCCTATATTGCAGTCGCCAAATTGCCAGGCGTAACCGACGATGAAGGTACTTCTGCCCAAAAAGCCTTGGTCGACTTCCGCAATTTGGATTTGGATGTCAACACCCAACACATTTACAGTCAAGATATTTACTACTTCAAAAAAGCCCTTTCCCTTGAAGAACTGCAAACCATTGCAGCCGATTTTTTGGGCAACAAACTCATCAATCATTTCCAATACGGCAGTCTTGCAGCAGGGCAAGGTTTTTTGCAGCCCAAAGATTTGTACGTTCCCAAAGTACAGATTGCAGTCGATTCTACCACGAATACCATTGACTTGGATTTGTCAGACGATGAGTTGGTAGATTTGTCCAAGCGCATGGTTTTGGCTTTGAATTTGGAAGAAATGAAAGCCATTCAAGACCACTACAATGTACCCAAAACACAAGCGATTCGCAAAGAATTGGGCTTACCGATGCAGCCAACGGATTGTGAATTGGAAGTATTGGCACAAACGTGGAGCGAGCACTGTAAACACAAGGAATTCAATGCCGTAATCGAATACACCAACCACGAAACTGGCGAAACGAAAACCATCAAATCCCTCTTCAAAACCTTCATCAAAGGCGCAACCGACAAAGTAGCCGAAAGTTTGGCAGCGAACAACAACGATTGGTTGGTCAAGGTTTTTACGGACAATGCAGGAGTCGTAAAAGTCAATGAAGATACCCATTTTGTCTTTAAAGTCGAAACCCACAATTCACCTTCTGCGCTCGACCCTTATGGTGGGGCGATTACAGGAATTTTGGGCAATAACCGTGACCCATTGGGTACAGGTGTTGGAGGCGCAAAATTGCTGTTTAATACCAATGTTTTGTGTTTTGGTTCTCCCAATTTTGATGGCAAATTATTGACGGGACAATTGCATCCCAAACGCATTTTTGCAGGCGTGCGAAACGGCATTGAAGATGGCGGCAACAAATCGGGCGTGCCTACGGTCAATGGTTCAATTGTTTTTGACGACCGCTATCGAGGCAAACCTTTGGTCTATTGTGGAACGGGCGCATTGATGCCACCTCAATACAATGGCAAAAACAGTTGGGAAAAACCGATTGACGCAGGAGATAGAATTTTGGTCATTGGAGGTCGAGTCGGCAAAGACGGGATTCACGGAGCGACTTTTTCGTCCGTAGAAATTGACGAACATTCACCCATGTCAGCCGTCCAAATTGGCAGTCCGATTACCCAAAAACTGGCTTCCGACTTTTTGGAACGAGCTTGTCAAGCGGGTTTGGTGAAATGCTCAACAGACAATGGCGCAGGCGGATTGTCTTCTTCGGTTGGTGAAATGGCAGACCTTTGTGGAGGTGCAGTTGTGGAGCTGGACAAAGTACCATTGAAGTATTCGGGTTTGAAGCCCTGGGAGATTTTTGTGTCTGAGTCTCAGGAGCGTATGAGTTTGGTGGTTGAGCCAAAAGATTTGGAGGCGATACACCAAATGGCGCAGGAAATGGAAGTCGAAATGACCGACATCGGTTATTTTACCAAAGATGGCTATCTCGAAGTGCGCTACAAGGACGAAAAAGTTGCCTATCTCAATATGGAATTTTTGCATGATGGTGTGCCAATCAAACAGTTGAAGGCAGAATGGAAAAAGCCCGATTTGTACGAGCCTTCAATCGCCATGAACATGATGGTTTCGAGTCCTTCAATGCCTCTCTACAACGATGTTTTGTTGGGATTGATGGGCAGCCTCAACATTTGCTCCCGTGAAAACGTGATTCGACAATACGACCACGAAGTAAAAGGCAAAACGGTTATCAAACCTTTGATGGGACGAAAGGGCAAAGCTCCGCAAGATGCGGCAGTGATGCGAATTGGTTTTGAGACTTTTGAAGGGGTGGCAGTCTCCAATGGGATTTTGCCGAGATATGGTGACATTGATGCCTACGAAATGTCGGCAGGTGCTTTTGACGAGGCGGTGCGACAAATCATTTCGGTGGGCGGTCAATTGCCGAACATGGGCGAAAACGATGGCGTTTTTTGGTCAATTAACGATAATTTCTGTGTGCCTGATTCGGTCTATCACCCTGAAACCAACCCCGACGGCAAGGAAAAACTCGCCAAATTGGTGCAAATGTGTGAGGCATTGTATGATATGGCAACTTATTTCGACATTCCGCTGACTTCGGGCAAGGACAGCATGAAAAACGACTACAAAGGCGATGGCGTGAAAATCTCCATTCCTCCAACCATCCTATATTCGATGTCTGCAAAGGTGAACGACATCCGCAAAACGGTGACTTCGGACTTCAAACAAGCGGGCGATTTAGTCTATCAACTCGGCAAAACCTACAATGAACTGGGTGCGTCGGAGTTCTACAATTTATTTGACGAGTTGGGCGCAAACGTGCCGAAAGTGCGTAAAGAAGATGCCAAACGTTTGTATGTGAAGGTGATGGAAGCGAATTACAAAGGCTTGATTGCGAGTAGTCACGATTTGTCGGACGGTGGTTTGGCAGTGGCTGTGGTGGAGTCTGCGTTTGGTGGGGATTTGGGGGTTCATTTAGAATTAGACGCTTTGAAGGACAATGATTTGGACTTGAATGCGATTTTGTTTTCGGAGTCTCATTCTCGTTTTGTGGTGTCGGTTGCGCCTGAACATCAAGCTGCTTTTGAAGGGATTTTTGGGACGGATGCTGCTTTGATTGGTGAGGTAAAAGCGGATAAACAGGTGGTGTTTGATTTTGGAGGAGAAAGATTGGTGAATTTGCCTGTGGAGGCTTTGGAGGAGGCTTGGAGTGGGGGATTGGTGGAGGTTTAGTTTCGTCACCGCTTCAAACGAAGGAAACTTTGTCAACGGTCGGAGACCTTGACAACAGTTGAATGGATTGAGAGGACAACCGTTGCCAAAGTTTTCAACTGTTGGCAAGGCTTTAAAAAACACCAAAAAACACAAATAAAAAATGACCTACCACCTAGCACAAATCAACATCGCAGAAGCACTTGCACCCTTAGACAGCGAAGTGATGTCGGGTTTTGTGAATGGCTTAGACCGCATCAACTCTTTGGCAGAAGCAAGTGAAGGATTTGTTTGGCGATTGAAGGAAGATTCGGGCAATGCAACAGATATACAGGCTTTTGACAATCCTTTGATTATTGTCAATCTATCGCTTTGGGAAGATTTGGAGAGTTTGAAAGCATTTACCTTTCAATCCGCACACGTTGAGTTTTTGAGAAATCGCAGACAGTGGTTCAAAAAAATGGACACACCTCCTTATGTCCTTTGGTGGATTCCTGCAGGTACTGTTCCGAGTGTGGAGGATGGTAAAAATGCATTGCAGCAATTGGCAGAAAATGGGGCTACGGAAATGGCTTTTGATTTTAAGAAGTGGTTTGATATGCCGAGTAAAAATTAGTGTCTACCAATAAATAAAAATGCCCTATCGTTAGAAAAACGCAACGACATTTAAGAGATATTTGAAAGTAAAGACTCCTAACTTTTTTTGTTACTGTTCTTAGGCTTCGCAGATGCAACAGGAAGTTGTGTCCAATCCAATAATATCAAATAGTGAGCATCGTATTTTTCTCCTTCATCTGTCTGAACCATGTGTGCGCCTGAACTGTGATACAAGCCGAAAAAATGTTCACCATGAAAGGCGACAGAGTATCGGCTGCCATCAAAATCTTCGGGAACTCTTGCTGCCCAAGTATCACCATATCGCTCAATGAATTTCTCTACATCGCTCTCTTTAAAACCTTTTTGTTTGAGGTAGCGATTCAATACATCTCTTACAGCATCTCCATGACAAGAACAGGCGACTACATCGGTCTTCATAAAAGTGCCATCTTCAGCTTTGTAAGGAAGTGAAATAACAAGAGAATCGCTTTTGGATTTGACATTCTCCAAATTTTCCTTGGACTCCAGTTCCAATGTTTGGTCTTTTTGGAGTTGGGTAAAAGAAGAGAACAACAATTCCAATTCAGCCAGTTGACTTTTAGGGGCATATTGCCCTGCAACGGGTTTAAATTTTCTATTTTTTATGTTTGTTTTGTATCTATTGGAAGTTGTATCCACATAGTGTAAAATCTCATCAATGGGTAGGGCTACATTTCCGCTTCCTCCAAAACCTATATCCTTCACGAGGTTTTGTACAGAAGCTATGTTGGTGTAAAAATAATCACCTGCAAAAACGCCGATAATCTCCCCAAATGATTCATCTCCGATTTTGTAGTCATTAATTGGGGTCAGATAGGTTAGTTTGGCTTTCTCAGTAAAGGGGGCAATGCTGATGGTTGATTCCCCTACTGCTTTGCCATCTTTCATGCGCTTTATTTTCTTCTTTTTGTATTTGGTAACATCTATATTGGACTCTTTGCTTATTTGAACATTTCGAAACAACCTCATCAACTGCTCATTTTCCCTTACTTCCTTTCCTATCAGTTCGTAGTCTTTAGGGTAATTATCGTAGTTGGGTAGTTCATACAGTTTTTTGGCGATTTCGTTTTGTTCAGGTGTATTTCTTTCTGTATTGAAGTATTGAAAAAGGGTTCCAACTCCAATTGTTAGTATCAAAATGCCTGCAATGAGAGGAGTTCTAATTTGTTCGTATTTCATAGAGGTGAAGTAGCTTTTAAAAGTCAAAGAATTGTTTTCACGCTCCCAAATTGCAGTAATTCGTCCTCTAATGCAATGATGTAAAATGGTATAACTGGTGATTTTACTCAGTTTTCTTTATTTTGAAAATGGAAAAAAGCACTGCTGCAATTAGTTCCCGTATCACTTCACCTTCTTCGCCTTTCCATTCCTCAATCGCACAGTGATAACTTTACTTTCACTACTTTCGCTGTGTTGCCGATTCACCGCAGTCACCATATACGTATAAGTTCGGTTATCATAAGTGGTCAAGTCCTCAAACAGCATTTTTTTGTGCGTCTTGCCAAAGGGAGTCAAAGCCAAGATGTGTTTGCCGTCCTTGGAGTTGGGTTTGCGTTTGCCGTCCACCCGATAAACCACAAAATAATAGGGGAGAGGCTCTTTCTTTTTCACCTTGTATTTCCACGACAATTCCACCGAATTTTGACCACTGCCTTTGATTTTTTTCAAGTTGGGCTGTTTGGGTTGTCGAATGTTGAGGTAAGCCATTTCGGGAATGAGGGTTGGGTGATTGTAGTAGTAGCGACTCAAAGAATCTGCCACCCCCAAAGGATTGTTCAACAGAGGTTTGGAGCTGAAGTGAATACTGCCTTTGCTCATGACGGATTGACGGCTTAGACGAATTTGTTTGGGGATTTGATTTGCCTCCATCCAGTTGGTGTCAAAATTATCGTTCACCTTGTAGACCCCATGACCGATGTACAAATGTCGGCTGTGGGTTCTGAATCGCCACCAGTTCAAGAGTTTTTCATAATCAGCAGGCGCATATCCAATACTCCAATACAATTGGGGTGCAACATAATCAATCCAACCCTTTTCCAGCCAACCCAAAATATCTGCATACAAATCATCGTAGCTCGTATGTCCTGCTCTTGTATCCGAGCCTGCGGGGTCCACATCTTTGTTGCGCCAGACTCCAAATGGACTGATACCAAATTTGACATGTGGTTTGAGGGCTTTAATTTGTTTGGATAATTGGGCAATCAACAAATCCACATTGTTGCGTCGCCAATCGGCTATATCAGGGAATTTCGATCCAAAACGGTCGTATTCCCTTTGGTCCGGAAAATCTATACCATCTTGTTTGTAGGGGTAAAAATAATCGTCAAAGTGAATGGCATCTACATCATAGTTTTTCACTACTTCGCCTACTACAGCCCCAATGTGTTGTCGAACCTGCGCCAATGCAGGATTGAGGTAGTAGCGTCCGCCATATTCGACACACCAATCTGGATGTTGCTTCAAAATATGATTTGAAGCCAATTGACTCTTATCCAAATTCATAGACAAACGGTAAGGGTTCATCCAAGCGTGGAATTCCATATTGCGTTTGTGTGCTTCTTCGATCATGAACTTCAAAGGGTCGTAGTTGGGGTAAGGAGGTTTCCCCTGTTTGCCCGTCAAATATTCCGACCAAGGAACTAATTTGGAGGGGTAAAAAGCGTCTCCCGTAGGGCGAATTTGAACAATCACCGCATTCAAGCCCATTCGCTGATGTTGATCCAAAAGCGAAATCCATTCTGCTTTTTGGTAAGCAGTACTCATGCCCTTCCTTGAAGGAAAATCAATATTCGTGACAGTCGCTACCCACACCGCTCTAAATTCTCGCTTTGGAGCAGTTTGATTGGTTTGAGCTTGAAGAGAAAGAGAACAAACAACAAGAAAAAATAAAATCTGTATATACCTTTGAGCTTTCATAGCCGAAAGATAATGATTTTTTTTTACCCTATGATAAAGGTGCATATTGCAGTGTCTGACACAAAATGCCACCCATCAATGCCAAACTAATAGCCCAATATCCAACGTGTATCAAAACATATTTCCACCCTCTTCTTTCAAACAGGGCATTGATGGAGATAATCGGCAAGATGAAGAAAACAGTAGTGATAACTCCGTGAACTGCTCCATGACTAAAAGTTCTGAATTTGTTGCCATAAGTACTCATCAATTCATTGAAGGTTGTTTGAGCAGCACTTCCTGAATCCATGATTTCGGGAATCATGAGTGAAAAAACCTGTCCTTGGTGAATCACCATACTTGTCAAGAAAAAACCCAGAATGAAACTGAATAGATAAGCCAATCCAAAAATCAAAGGCATATTGGCACCTTGAAGACTTTCTTCCGTAAAGCCATTCGCTTTCATCCAAGCACCACCAACAGTTTTGGGGTGATAGTAAACGGCTCCAACTATCAAGGGAATCAATGCCACGATAAAATACATGTAAAAATTAGTAGGCATAGCAGTGTGTTTTTTAGTTAGAAAATAGTGAGTAAATTTAGCAAAAATATTTGTTTTTTAGTATCCAAAACTAAAAAGACTCTTTATTTTTTTGTTAGGAAGCAGGAAGCAGGAAGCAGGAAGCAGGAAGCAGGAAGCAGGAAGCAGGAAGTGCTATAAAAAAAAGCGAGTAGTAACATATTGTACTGCTCGCTTTTTTTACACCTACATTCTTGTGGGTTACAACTGATAAATATCGGTTGGGTTGTCACAAAGTACGGCCTTATCGCCTTTGATGACAATCGGAGCTTTGATGAGATCGGGGTTGTTCATCAAAATATTGATCCAACTGTCTCGGTTGAAATCCCTTCCTCTGATGTTGTCTTGATAATAAGGATCGGCTCGATTCATCAAATCCTTGGGACGGAGTTCCAGTTTGTCCAATATTTGCCGCCAAATAACTTGGGTAAAACGCGTGTTTTTGTAGGCAATTTCTCTTACATTTGGTGCAACACTGTGAGCAAAAGCGACGACTTGTTTATCGCGATTGGAGGCAGGATTGTAATACACTAAAATCTCGTTGTCTTGAGCTTTCATAGGGAAATAGGATTTAATGAATTAAGGGATAAAAGAATAAAACAAAGGCAATCAGAGAAGCTTGTTATTGATGCTGTCAATTTGCAAATTATCTGATTGCCTTATTGGGAATACATTGTCTTAATGTAATAAAAAAAAACGGAATGTCAAAATCATTTTCTTCTTGTGACCAAAATCACAGGATAAAAGTGCAGACAAAGTTAATTTTACCTTAACTTTGGTTTCAAAATTAAATAGACCCATCGTATTATGATAGAATGGATATCACAACCTTGGGCTTGGTATGTTTCAGGCCCTATGATTGCTTTTGTAATGATTTTACTGCTTTGGTTTGGACAAAGTTTTGGCGTATCTTCTACTATGCGGACGACTTGTTCGATGTTGGGAGCGGGCAAAAATGTGCCTTTTTTTGATTTTGATTGGAAAGGTCAATTGTGGAATATTGCTTTCGTATTGGGAGCGATTATTGGCGGGTTTATTGCCCACACTTATTTGCAAAGCCCTGAAATAATTGGCATATCTGAGCAGACGATTAAAGATATTCAACAACTGGGAGTTCCTTTTGATGGGAAATTGGCTCCCGATGCGCTGTTCAGTTGGGAACAGTTTTTCACCTTGCGTGGAATGGTTACGATTATTGGAGGCGGATTTTTGATAGGTTTTGGCACTCGATATGCAGGTGGCTGTACTTCGGGTCATGCCATAAGCGGTTTATCCAACCTTCAATTGCCTTCCTTGATTGCTGTTATTGGTTTTTTTGTAGGCGGTTTGATCATGACACATTTACTATTACCCTTTATAATGGCGCTTTAAAATAAACAGATGAAATTAGTAAAATTCTTATTGGTGGGTATTTTGTTTGGTATTATTATGACCAAATCAGAGGCGATATCTTGGTATCGGATTCAAGAAATGTTCCGTTTTCAGGCATTTCACATGTACGGAATCATGGGAAGTGCATTGGCTGTTGGAGTATTTTGTGTGGCTTTGATTAAAAAATTTCACCTTAAATCTATTGAAGGGCTAGACATTAGCTTTAAGGATAAAGACAAAAGCTTTGTTCGTTATTTTGTTGGAGGTAGTATTTTTGGACTGGGATGGGCTTTGGCGGGAGCTTGCCCTGGACCTATTTTCACCTTGATTGGCAATGGTTATACGACCTTCATTGTATTGTTTGTGAGTGCGGTATTGGGAACTTATACTTACGGAGTTCTGCGGAGTAAATTACCGCATTAGCAAAACTCTAATTTTTAAAACAATCCATCCTCTTTTGTAGTTGATACAAAAATGAATGATTCATTTTTATCTCAATTTATTATTTTACCATAAATAACCTATTTGGCTATGTTAAAAGACATCATTGAAGTAGTAAAAACAAAAGCTTCGGAATTTTACAAAAAAGATACCGATGTTCCGAATGACAAGGCAGAAGAAACCGCAGAAGCTACGGGGGAATCTATTTTTGAAGCCCTGAAGACCAATATTTTGGAAGGAGACTTCAAAGGAGTAAAAGATGTTCTTTCGGGAGTGAAAAAAGAGGATTTGAAGGATTTGCCGATTGTCAAAAAAATTATTGAGCGTACAAGTAAGAAAATGCAAGATAAGGGAGTGGACAAAGAAACGGCAGACAAAGCTGCTGAAGGTGCAGTCCCTGAAGCTTTGGAACAAGTGTCCGAAAAATATGCTTCTGAAAAGGAAGAAGATGCTCATTTTAGTCTCAAAGGCTTGATTGAGAAGGTATCTCAAGAAGAAGGACGTACAGAACTTTTATCTGCTGCAAAAGAAAAATTGGGCGGTTTGGGTGTTCAACTTGGTGATTTTGGAGACAAAGTGGGGGATCAATTCGAAGATTTGAGTGAGAAGGTGAGTGAACAGTTTGGTGATGTGGGCGAGAAGTTGGAGGACATTGGCGGAAAAATTGGTGGTGCTTTGGGTGGACTTTTTGGTAAGAAGAAGAAAGAGGAGGAATAAAATTCAAAGTGCGAAATGTGTCCCGTATTTTAATTGAGGTTCAAACAGATGTGCCTCTATTTTTTCTATTTAATGAATGAATTACTGCCTACTTTATTTTTGATAAAGTAGGCTTTTTTATATACTTCAAGACAAAAAGTATGCAGCATACAGACCAACACAATGAAGATAACATACATGGTAGCCATCCTTTTTTTGACCGATTTCAAACCTATTTGGGAGAGTTTGTTTATGGAGGAATAGATGGAAGTGTGACAACGTTTGCAGTGGTAGCAGGTGCGGTTGGAGCAGGATTGGATTCTGCTATTATCATTATTTTGGGCTTTGCCAATTTGCTGGCAGATGGTTTTGCGATGTCGATTGGTAGCTATCTTTCCAATAAGTCAGAAATAGACAATTATCAGAAACACAAAAATATAGAGTATTGGGAAGTGGAAAACTTGCCTGATGTAGAAAGGGAAGAAATTAGAGAAATTTATCGGGCAAAAGGTTTTGAAGGTGAGCTATTGGAGCAAGTGGTGGCTGTCATTACATCTGATAAAGACAGGTGGGTAGATGCGATGATGAAAGAAGAGCTCGAAATGATTCCCACAGATAAATCACCTTTCATGATGGGTTTGGTAACGTATATTTCTTTTTTGGTCATCGGACTGATTCCATTGACGGTTTATGTGTGGGACTATGTGTTTGGTTTTGGCTTCAATCTGTTCCTTACTTCCAGTATTCTCACCTCCCTTGGATTTATCATCATTGGTTTTTTGAAAACTTATGTGACGGAAACGAGTATTTGGAAGGGGATATTGGAAACCTTGATATTGGGAGTTATTGCAGCAACAGTAGCTTACTTTGTTGGCGATGTATTGGAAGGAATCGTTTTACCAAAATAGAATTAAACTTTTGAATTATCTTTGAACGTGAAAGGTAGGTTGCGTTTATCAATAAGCATACTTTGGTAGAGATTTATCGTTAACAAATTAAAACACAACTGATGTCGAATACAACAACTGCAATTCAAAAATACATTCCTTATGGACGGCAAGAGATTACAGAGGCAGATTTGAAAGCTGTCGCAGAAGCCCTTCAATCGGATTACCTCACTCAAGGACCTCGAATCCAAGAATTTGAAGAAGCATTGGCTGCAAAGATGGGTGCGAAATATGCCGTTGTCTTCAATTCTGCCACATCTGCGCTACATGGCGGATGTTTTGCATTGGGTTTGGGTGAAGGAGATGAGGTCATTACCACGCCTAACACCTTTGTGGCTACTTCCAATGCTGCCTTGTATGTAGGTGCAACCCCTGTTTTTGCAGACATAGAACCCGATACGGGGAATATAGATGCAGCCAAAATTGAAGCCTTGATTACTCCTAAAACCAAACTCATCATTCCTGTGCATTATGCAGGACATTCAGTTGACTTAGAAGCGATTCGTGAACTTGCAGATAAGTATGATTTGTCGGTAATGGAAGATGCTTGTCATGCTCCGGGGGCGACTTATAAGGATTCAAAGATTGGAGATTGCACTTATTCTGATATGGTTTCGTTGAGTTTTCACCCAGTCAAACACATTGCAGCAGGGGAAGGAGGGGCAATTCTCACCAATCGAGCTGACTTGTACGAAAAACTATTGGTATTCCGAACGCATGGCATAACCAAGAAAAATATGCAACATGAAAATGTGGGAGATTGGTATTTTGAAATGCAAGTTTTGGGCTTCAATTACCGACTGACCGATATGCAAGCCGCTTTGGGTTTGTCGCAATTGAAGCGATTGGAAGAGTCTGTTGAGAAAAGGCGAAAGATTGCAGATTACTATTTTGAAGCCTTTGCAGGCAATCCTTATTTTGATTTGCCCCCAGAGCGTGCTTATACCCAAAATTCGTATCACCTCTTTCCCATTCGACTGAAAAACCCTTTGCAGAAACAGAAAAGAGAGATATTTGCCGCATTGAGGGACAACGGAATTGGTGTCCAAACACACTATATTCCAGTTTATACTCACCCCTACTATCAAGATTTGGGTTATCCAATGGGATTGTGTCCTCTATGCGAAGATTTTTACCAACGTGAAATTAGTATCCCTATGTATCCTTCTTTGACGGAACAAGATTTGGCCTTTGTCGTGGAAAGGATCTTCAAAACCTTTCGTTCATTTAATTGATTTTTAGCACAGATTTGTTAATTTTAAGCTCTAAAACTTTTTTAACCCCATTCATACAAAATGAAAATTACGGCAATCATACAAGCGAGAAGCACTTCGAGCCGTCTTCCAAATAAAGTATTACTCCCCCTTCCTTTTGGCGGGAAAACGACTGTTTTGGAGCAGGTAGTGCGCCGAGTGAAACGTGCCAAAAGGATAGACCAAGTAATCATTGCTACGACCACCAATGAAAGTGATGATGCAATTGTTCAACTGTGTGATAACAATGCAATTACGTGTTTTAGAGGCAGTGAAGAAAATGTATTGGAGCGTTATTATTTGGCTGCCAAAGCTGCAAAGACGGATTACATTGTTCGGATTACGAGTGATTGTCCTTGTATAGATGCAGCAGTTATTGATAAGGTCATAGACAATCATTTTGAAAATCAAGCGGATTTTACCTCCAATGCTACACAACGCACTTTTCCGTATGGTATAGATTTAAGTATTTTTAGCTTCAATCTATTGGAAGAAGCCTATCAAAACGCACACCACACTTACGAGAAAGAACATGTAACAACCTATTTTTATAAAACTCACCCCAATAAGTTTCGATTAAATGTAGTCACTGCTCCCAAAACCATGTATGCTCCTGATATTAGAGTTACGTTGGATACGATAGAAGACTATACTTTACTTTGTGCAGTATATGATTTTTTATATACAAGAAATGAACTTTTTGATATCTTTGACATTGTTAATTTATTTGAAGAGAAAACTTGGCTCAAAAATATTAACAAGAATGTACGTCAAAAAAAGGTACACAATAGTTTAGAAAGCGAATTGGAAGAAGTAAAGACCTATTGTGAATTACAGGATTTGGAAAGAGCCTTAGATTATCTACTTGAACGATGACATACCCCTTAGAAATAAACCTTACAAAAAAACCTTATTTTAATTTTTTAAGTTTAACCAAATGAATAATCACCTAGTTAATGTTTTTTTTCGTGTAGATGCCAATCGTCAGATTGGAACAGGGCATTTGGTTCGATGTCAAATTTTGGCAAGTAAACTCCAACAAATAGGAATGAAATGCACCTTCTTGCTGCATAAGACCCCTACTTTTTATGAAGATCAGTTGAAGCAAAAAGGGTTTGAGGTAATCTATCTTTCTGTTCTTACCATGAAATATGCAGAGAATTTATCTCAATTGATTCACAATCACAGCCGCTACCCACACAACCTCTTATTGATAGATAGTGATGAAGAGTTTTATTATACAGCAGAGTTTCAAGAAAAAATTAGATTTGCACGCATCAAACTGATGATGATTACCTTCAAGTATCGCAATCCATTTTATGCAGATATTGTTCATAATCAGAATCTCTTAGCATTAGAACACGACTATAAAGTAGCTCCTTACACTCAAACTTTGTTTGGAACAGAGTATGTTATTTTGAAAGAAGTTTACAAAACCATGAGCTTAACAGCTAGGAAAAAAATTAATAAATCTATTAAAACGATATTGATAAATTTTGGGGGAGCAGATAGAAGCAATCAAACTTACAAAACTTTAGACGCGGTATATGAATCAGGCATAGATTTAGAGCGCATTGTTGTTGTTGTTGGAAGCTTGTATATTTCTGTAGAGCAACTTCGTGAATTGATAAGAAAACACGAAGGGAAAAATACGAGTTTGCACATCAATACCACCCGAATGCCTCAATTTCAGCTGATGGCTGACTTAGCAATTACTTCAGGAGGCTTGACTGCATGGGAATTGGCTTGTTTAAAATCACCCAACTTTGTTATCCCTACTTCTACAAGAGAAGTCAAATCTGGAGAACTGATGCACAAAAAAAAGTTGGTTTATTATATTGGAAAGGGATATGATGTGACCAAAGAACAAATTGCCCACGAACTTAATTTTATTGTGGAAGACCATGCAAATCGCGCTTTGATGGCACATCGTTTTTATGAATTAGTTGCGGCTGACGGTTGCGATAGAGTAGCAGAAGCCATTGCTAAATTGTTTGTTGCAAGGTATGTCTAAACAATTGATAGTTAATTAATTCAATCTGCTTTTTATCTTTTCCATATCTGCCTTGGTTTTCACCAATACTCCAATACCCTCTTTGGATTCCAATTTTGCCATGGCTTCGTCATGCTCAAAAGTGCCCAAATATTTAAGCCAATTCAGCAACTCCCTCGTTGAAGGAGAACGTTCCAAACCCAAATGTCGAAACTGATAAAAAAGTTGTATGGCTCTGTTTTTTAGTGTGGTATCTATATTAGGGAAATGCTTCAAGACGATTTCCTGCATCAGTTCAGGAGTGGGAAATGAAATATAGTGGTAAATACATCGTCCTTTAAATGCTGTTGGCAATTCCTGCTCTCTGTTACTTGTAATAACGATGGCAGGCATATCTTCTTCACTCACTTCAATGACTCGCCCCGATTCGGGTAAGACAAATTTTCGATGGCTCAAAGCATACAACAAGTCATTTGGAAATTCCCGAGGTGCTTTGTCTATTTCATCAATCAACAAGACCGAATTGTGATGCGTATAAGCCATTGCAGCAGGTCCCATCAGAACGTAATCATCCAAGTTTTCAGTACTTCTACCCCCAGTACTGAGTTTTTTATCTAAACCCTTTTCTTCTCTTTGGGCATTCAATACTTCAATCTGGGAATCACGTAAGTATTTTACATGATCAAATTTGGCAACAAACTGCTCAACCGTACTTTTGGAACCCACAGGATAGACAAACAAGTCCAAATTCAGGCTTTTGGCAAACTGCAAAGGAAGCTCTGTTTTTCCGGTTCCAGGTTCTCCTTCAATGAGTAAAGGCATTCCCAAAACACGAGCAATGTGAAAAGCCTGTGCCAACTCTGTGTCGCACAAATAAAGGTCAGAACCCGTCCAAATCGTAGTATTTGCCATAAAATCAAAACAAAATGATGAAACAAATCAATAAAAAAGCCTTGAAAATCAATGATTGAGATTTTCAAGGCTGCAAAAATAGCTAAAAAATAGATTTGATTAGGATTTCTGTACTAAAATTTGACTGCTTAATCGTTGAACAGGAAAAAAATGCTTCAAAAGTTCTTCCACAATCCCATGTTCAGTATTAGATTTGCCGATTTGACCAAACCAACCTGCAATGCCTGATTTGCGGATGATGTATTCTCCAGATTTGTTTTTTCGAGCAATCACCTGCACAGTTCCTTTTTGGTGAGTTACTTCAAATGCCTTTGCCATAGCACCCGTATTGAGTTGGATAAATCCTTTTTGACAAGCTGCTTTCAAGTCTTGGTAAGGCTCATGAAAATGCTGCATTAATAGTTTTTTGTCCCACTCAGCCTTATCATCACAAATGCGGATATACTCAAAAGGAAGACGATCTATCAAAGGATAGATTTTGTTATTAGAAGCATTGTAAAGGTCATTTTCTGAAGCACAGCTAATCATTCCTACCGTACCATTGAAGGGAATGGCATTTTCACAAATTTCCAACAACACAAAATAGCCATCGTACAAAGTATTTTGGTTATGTGCATTTTGCAGCCAATTCAATTCAGATTGAATCATTAGACGTTGCTTATCCGACCAATCCAAATTGCGAAGCTCTTGGTGAGAATGGACAACCGTAAACCCTGCTTCGTTCAGTATTTGGTTTCTTTTCATACCATCATTCAAAGCGAGGACGATTTGAGAAAAACTTTCAGTAGTTTGGGTCATAGGTGCATGGGTTAATTTTTTTTTAAAGGATTTGACTTACTTTTGCCGAGTGTAGTAGGAATAGGCTTCAAAATATAAAACCGTTTTCAGCATCAAAAAAAATGAAAGCTTGCCTAATTTAACCATTTTTTCTTAGAATACAAAATATTAAACGTAATGAAGTTAGGACGTATTGTTCCGCTGAATAAGCTGCAAAAAATCATCGAGGTAGACATAATTGAAGGAGAAGCAGATAGCATAGACGGTATCAACGAAATACATAAGGTTTCGGAAGGAGATGTAACTTTTGTTGATCATCCAAAATATTATCAAAAAGCTTTAAACTCAGCAGCTACGGTTGTCATTATTGACAAAGCAGATGTACCGAATCCGCTCAATCGCACCTTGTTATTGTCGAAAGATCCTTTCAGCGACTATGTGAAATTGGTGCAATATTTTCGCCCATTCACGCCAATGACAGCCAATGTCAGTGCAACTGCAACAATTGGAGAAGGAACTATTTTGCAGCCAAATGTTATTGTTGGGAATCATGTCAGCATTGGTAAAAACTGTGTGATTCACCCGAATGTTGTGATTTATGACCATGCCATTATTGGGGATCATGTAGTAATTCATGCCAACACCACGATTGGAGCAGATGCTTTTTACTACAAAAATCGAGGTACACATTTTGAGCGCATGGTTTCTTGCGGTCGGGTGATTATTGAAGACTTTGTAGAAATCGGGGCAAATTGTACGATTGACAAAGGTGTTTCGGGAGACACAATCATTGGCGCACATACCAAAATTGACAATTTAGGACACATCGCCCACGGTGTCGTGATAGGAAAAAGGTGTTTGATTGCCGCTCAGGTAGGTATTGCAGGGAAAACAACCATCGAGGATGAGGTGACGATTTGGGGACAAGCGGGTATTTCTAAGGATTTAACCATTGGTAAAAAAGCGATAATTTCGGCCAAGTCGGGTGTATCGAAGTCTTTAGAAGGAGGTAAATGGTATTTTGGGATTCCTGCAAGAGAAGGCAAAAAAGCTCACCGAGAATTGGCAGCCTTACGAATGTTACCCGATTTTTTGAAGCAAAGAAAATAAGTAATGTTATCTTTGCGGCCTTTTTAATTTTCAGACGAATAAAAATAACAACAACCGCATGATTATCATGAAAAACAAAGCAGTTACCATTTCTTACGTTTTGAGAGATAGTGCTGGAACCTTAATCGAACAAACGACTCCCGACAATCCATTGGCCTTTCTATTTGGAGTTGGTGGAATGTTGCCCGATTTTGAAGCCAATTTATTGGGCATGCAACAAAAGGAAACCTTTGACTTCCATATCAAAAGCGACCGAGCGTATGGAGAAGTCGACAAAAGTGCCGTCGTGGATTTACCCATCCAAACCTTTGTTTTTGATGATAAATTAGCAACAGAAATGTTGGTAGTCGGCAAAATGATTCCGATGCGAAACGACCAAAATCAACTGATTCACGGCAAGATCGTTGAGGTGAAAAAAGACACTGTAAAGATGGACTTCAATCATCCCTTAGCGGGAATAGATTTGCATTTTACAGGTGAAGTCTTGGAAGTACGAAATGCCACAGAAGACGAGCTCGCTCACGGTCATGTACATGGTCCTGGCGGACATCATCACTAGGAATTGTAGATATATATCTTTCCGATAATCGGTTTGCCACCCCTCAAAGCCAATTTCCAATAGTACAAACCCGAAGGGAAATTGTCTTTGGGGCGCAAATCTACTCGCAAGGAAGTCGTTCCAGCAGAGAGGCGTTCTTTTATCAGGCGTTTTTGATGGTTCTCCAAAGTGAAAATCAAGTCTTTATTGCTGCTTGTCTCCCATTCAAAATCAATATAGTCTTTTAGTATCAACTCATCTGCAATGGGTTTTCTGACCTTTAAAGGTGTAAAAGCTGCTGCCGAACTTCGATAAGCAAACTGTTCCTCAATCGCCTTTTCATACGTTGGATTCAAGATGGCCTCTGCCTTCAATTGAGCCAAAATTCGGTCAATATCGTCAAAACCCGCACCTATTGAATTATCGCTTAAATCGAAAAAAGGATGAGGGCCGTTGGTCTCATATTCCTCCTCCGCTATCAAGGTGTATAAGTCAATGATTTCTGCGCTTGCCCAAGGTGATTGTAGAACATGATTATAGATGTCGTCTGGCAATTCGTCCAACCTATTTAGGTGAATTGCCTCGGCATACAACATTCGCCCCAAGGTATTTAGCTCGCCGTATTCATCGAAATATGTTTGATTTGTTGTCATTTGTGAGTAGAATTTACGAATTCATAATAATCGCTATGATTGAGGTTTTAAGAAAAATTAATTTCCGTCTTCTTACTGATGGTTTACTACTTTAGACGAAAACAACAAAGGTTTTCCGACAACTATTTTAAGATTTTAATTTATTTTCCAAATCTTTCATAATTGTTTCGGCGTGAATACGAGAATTTTCAATAAACCATTTGTTCGTTTTGTAGCCTCCACATACAACCCCTGCTAGATAAACGCCCTCCACATTCGATTCTTGTGTTTGCTCGTTGTAAAATGGAGTTTTGTATTCATCTTCTTGAAATTCAACCCCCAACATTTCTAAAAAAGCAAAATTGGGTTTGTAACCTGTCATTGCCAACACAAAATCGTTTTCGAGTGTTATGGTGTCCTCAGGAGTTTTTACTTCAATGTGTTGAGGATAAATTGCTGTTATCTGTGAATTGAAGTAAGCCTTAATTGTGCCTTCTTTGATGCGATTTTCGATATCGGGACGCACCCAATATTTCACCGTTGGTAAAATATTGTCCTCCAAAATGACCATTGTCACATCTGCTCCCTTTCGATAAGTTTCCAAAGCCACGTCAACTGCCGAGTTTGCTGCTCCAATCACTGCAATCTTTTGACCAAAATAGGGGTGAGGTTCTGTATAATAATGTCTCACTTTCGGCAAGTCTTCTCCTTCCACATTGATGAGATTTGGAATGTCGTAAAAACCCGTAGCTACCACAATTGCCTTTGAAGAATATTTGCCTTTTGAAGTCTCAATGTGAAAAACATCCGATTTTTTTTCAATGTTTTCTACCTTTTCATATAGATTCACCTTCAATTTCCAACTCATTGCCACCCGCCTATAATACTCTAATGCCTCGGGACGAGTAGGTTTGGGAAGGTGAGAAATAAACGGAACACCTCCAATTTCTAACCTTTCGGAAGTCGAGAAAAAAGTCATATTGGAAGGGTAATTGTAAATCGAATTGACCAAAACACCTTTTTCTACAATCAGATACTCCAAACCCGCTTTCTGTGCTTCAATGCCACAAGCCAAACCTATTGGCCCAGCTCCTACAATCAATACGTCTAACATAATAGAATCAATTTACAAAATTTGTAACTTTATTTTTTAGTATTTCTTATTTCCACAAAATTAAAAAGGTAATGGTTTAAAAATTACTTTTGCCGTAGATTTACGAAAAAATAAACAAGAACACATGGCTTTTTCCATTCCTTTATTCGACTCTTTGGCACATCCGACTCTGACTTCTGAATGGCTACAAAAAAAATCAATAGATGCCAGTTTTGAAGCCTTACAGCGGGCTATGTCCGAATCCCACTTCAAAGCAGCTTGTGCCATCGGAATGGCAGGTATTGAAGGTTATGAACACACTGTTTTTTTGGAACAATGTCGACAATATAGTAATTTGATTCCAATTGCAGGCTATAAACCAAGTGCAACCCCTTTTATTAAAAAAGAAATAGCTGATATCGCTTCAATGGGTTTCAAAGGTATCAAAATTCATCCAAGATTCTCGAAATTAAACTTGGTCGGGCATGAACCGCTTTTGGTCAAGACTTTACAGGAAGCAGCAAAGCAAAACTTAGTGGTGTTTTGGTGCACCTATATGCACTCACAATTGAAGAGTTACCCAAGTCAAGATCCTTTTTATGATTTGGTAAATATTTTGAGACAAAGCGTTGATACAAAAGTGATTTTGGTGCATGGCGGAGATGTACAGTTATTGAAGTATGCCGAATTAGTGCGGTTCAATGATAATTTACTTTTGGATTTATCACTCACCTTGCAGAAATACGAGGACAGCTCAGTGGATGCCGATTTGCAGTTTTTATTTCAACATTTTGACAGGAGAATTTGTGTGGGTTCTGATTTCCCAGAATTTACTTTGCAATACACTCGTGAGCGTTTTGAACGTTTTGCAGCCAACATTGTATTGGAAAAGCAGGAGAACATTGCTTGGAGAAATTTGAGTAACTTTTTGGAGGTAGAATTTTAAATTAACAACAACAATGCAAGAGTCAAAAGATACATACATTCACGGGACTTCGGAGGAAGAACAAAAGCGACTTTCTTTGCTCAACGATTTGTTGAATCAGTCCTGTTTGAAGGAGATGAAACTGGAGGGAGGAGAAAAAATATTAGACGTAGGAAGTGGTTTGGGGCAGTTCAGTAGAGCAATGGCAAAGGCAGTTGGAACGAAAGGAAAAGTTATTGGGATAGAGCGAGATGTAGAACAATTGAAATTGGCAAACATTCTGACTGAGCAAGCACAGGAAAATGATTTGGTGACTTTTCGACAAGGAGATGCGAATCATCTGCCGTTGAGCAAAGAGGAGTGGGGAACTTATGATCTTGTACATGCCAGATTTGTATTGGAGCATTTGACACATCCCGAAAAAGCCGTAGCTCAAATGGTGAAAGCGACAAAAACGGGAGGTCGGGTCATTGCCTCTGATGATGACCATGCGATTTTTAGAATCACTCCTGAACCGCCAGGATTTACAACCCTTTGGGAAGCCTACATGCGCTCCTACGACCGATTGGGAAACGACCCTTTTATTGGTCGACGGTTGGTGTCGCTACTTTACGAAGGAGGGGTGAGAAATATCCGAAATACCATTCTGTTTTTTGGAGACTGTGCAGGCAATTCCACCTTTGAAGCCTATGCCGATAACATGATTGGAGTCATTGCAGGGGCAGGTGAATACATGGTTTCTCAGTCTTTGATTCATCCCTATTCTTACCAAAAAAGCATGGAGGCACTGCAAGAATGGAAACAATTGCCCGATGCAGCATTGTGGTATGGATTGTGTTGGGCTGAAGGGACAGTTGAAAGAAAATTAAATTCAAATTCTTGAAAACTCTTATCTATCATTTGATGTTGTAGGAGTGAAAAAATCGTTTAATTTCTTAACAACCAAAATCATTATCACTATGGCGATTAGATTAGGAGATATTGCTCCAAATTTCACTGCACAGACTTCAATGGGAGAAATCAATTTTCACGAATGGCTCGGTGATAGTTGGGGTTTGTTGTTCTCTCACCCAGCTGATTATACACCTGTTTGTACAACAGAATTGGGTAGAACGGCTGCTTTGAGCGGCGAATTTCAAAAACGAAATGTCAAACCAATAGCGGTTAGTGTAGACCCATTGGGTAGTCACCACGATTGGATCAAGGACATCAATGAGACTCAAAATGTAACTGTTAACTTTCCATTGATTGCAGACGAAGATAGAAAAGTGGCAGAACTCTATGACATGATTCACCCGAATGCGGATGAAAAGGCAACGGTCAGAACCGTTTTTGTGATAGACCCCGACAAAAAAGTCAGGTTGACCTTAACGTATCCGCCAGCAACAGGTAGAAATTTTCTTGAAATTTTGCGGGTAATAGACAGCCTTCAGTTGACAACTTATCACAGTGTTGCAACACCTGCTGATTGGAAACATGGCGAAGATGTGGTAATTTCTCCCTCCATTGCTACGGAAGATATACCTGCTAGATTCCCAAAAGGTCACAAAATTATCAAGCCTTATTTGAGAACTACGCCACAGCCTAATTTGGATTAGAGGAGGAAGTTCGACTTCAAATTGTTCTTTCTAATATTTTGAAGTTGAGCAACAAGTTAGCTGTTTACGCTAATATTTTCACAGTAAAACTAAAAAATCCTTGTAAGTATTTAATTTACAAGGATTTTTTTTGTGGTGAAAGTGACCCCAGAAGGACTCGAACCCTCAACCTTCTGATCCGAAGTCAGACGCTCTATCCAGTTGAGCTATGGAGCCATGTAGTATATGGTGCTGCAAAAGTAGCAACAATTTCCCAACATTCCCAATCTTAAAAAAGTTTCTTAACCTAAGATTTTTTTGAATTTTACTCAATTTCTTCTACAATCAAGCCCACTTCTACCACCAACGGAAATTGATTGTCGTCCATCGTTTGTGAAAACTCATATTGGTAAGTGCCTGCTTCTCCAAAGCCTTCAAAACCATTGTCCAAGGTTTGTTCAATATCCCATAAGTCTCCCATTCCCTCACCAATGTAGTTTCCCTCCTTATCCATCATTTGGATATTGATGTCCTTCGTCAAAACCTCGTTGGAAGGGCTGGTGCGTTTGACATTCACCTTCAAATGATCATAAAAATAACCTTCCACATAGCGAATCGCCAACCGAACATCCGCTTTTTGAATAGGTTTTTCCATTTCTACCTTAAATATTACTACATTGTCTTTTTGCCATACATTGCTCGGAATGTCAATGAAATGTTTGTAAAGAGAAGGTTTACAGCCAGAAAAAGAAACACCAATAACCACAAGAATCAATAGGAAGATATTTTTCATTTGAATTTGATTTGCATTTTGTTTTGAGGTTGGTAATCAAAAAATGTAGCTCTAATAGTCAATCCGCAAGGCCTGCGCCACATTTTTCATCAATGCCACCACCAACATACCCAAAACATAAAATACGCAAGTTGCGGCATACATCGTGCGGTACTCGTAGAGGTGAATAACTTTGACTTGAGAAATAAGTGAAGCTGCAAAGTACAAGATAATCGAAAGAACAACAAACAAAACAATGGATAGAAAAAAATATTTTACCCAATTTTTAGGTATAAAAAAGCTGATAACTGCATTCAACCAAGCATAAAAGCCCAAAGCCGTACACCCCAAAAACCACGCTGTTTCTTCGTTTTCACTCAATAAATCTCCTATAAACATGACTGCTATGCCTATACCTAAGACCCACAAAGTCTGCATCAAAGGGCTTGTTTTCTTGAATACTTGATAAGATAGATATGTTTTTTGCATGAAAAAACTCAATAGAGCCATTTTAAGATAAAGAACGACCACTCGTTTTGAGCAAGCTAACATAAAGAATGATAAATGACAAATATTGTTCTTGAAAAGTGCGTTTTAAAGCAGTATTATTATGTTCGATTTTATTTTGAGGCAAAAAAAAAATATTAAATTAGTCATTGGTGAAACATAATACACTCGCTCATAAAAGTATTGTTTGAATTTGCCTAAATACACTGTAACAGAAATAATTTTAATTCTACGCTATGATACAATTTCGCTTTTTTTCGTTTTGGATATGTGCCATTCTGATAGGCACTGTATTAAGCTTCAATGCTTGTAAAGAGGATGTCGTTGAACCAGCACCTCCCATTGAAGAAGTGTTACCCAATGATGTCCGCTTTCAGTTGAGAGGGGGCTCTTTTGGAGAACAAAACATCGTTTTTGAAAAAACAGATGGAAGTATTTCCAAAACGGGCTACAACGAAGATACAGGGGCTACCCGACTCTATACGCTCTCTCCCAGAAGCAATAGCAATCAAAACGACATCATTGACATTTACCTACCCTTTACGCCCACTCAAGGAGCAGGACAATACGTTTTGAAGCAAGTAGATCGTCAATCTAAGCTGGCAGATTTCAATATTTACATCAGCGGCACCAAACAAGTTTCCTTGCAAACCATTACGGTCGAAATAGAGGAATATGGAGAAGTCGGTGGACGAATCAAAGGGCGATTTTTTGGACAAGGATTTGACGAAAGTATTGGAGCTACTCAGGTTATAATTAACTTTGGGGAGTTTGATATGCTGAGGACTTTTTAGTGTTGAAATGCTATCTTAACAGATTTCGACACTCACTTATTATCCACAATCATACTTGATGTAACCACAAGAGGCACAAAGAAAACAAAAGTAAAGAACTGAAAATTAATCATTTATTTTGCGTTCTTTTGATACTTTTGTGGTTCGAAAATTATATTGTACAGTAGTATGATTCACAATATCACCTTATAAAATGTCAAAACTGCTTGATTCACCTATCTGCTTTTTAATTATGGGAGTTTCGGGTTGTGGTAAAAGCACAATCGCTGCTCTCTTAGCTAAAAAATTGTCTCTTCCATTTTTGGAGGCAGACGATTTTCACCCCCTCGCCAACAAGGAAAAAATGGCAGCCAAAATCCCGCTTACCGATGAAGATCGCTTGCCCTGGCTGCAAAAACTAGGGGAAGAAATAAAGTCTAATCAGGAAATAGGCTTTGTGTTGGCTTGTTCAGCATTGAAGGAAAGCTATCGTCAATTACTTCAATCTGCCATTGATGAACCTCTCCAAATTGTTTTTCTTCATGGAAGTTTTGAACAGATTTTGCAGCGAATGAATGTACGGCAAAATCACTTTATGCCATCAGATTTATTAAAAAGCCAGTTCAAAGATTTGGAAATTCCCCAAAATGCCCTTAACATTGACATCCAAAAATCGCCTGCTGCAATTGTGGAGGAAATACTTCGACAAATCGAAAACTCAAATTGAATTCCTCACTAAGTTTTCATATTTTTTTCGTCCAAAATCAATAAAACAATCAAAATGCAACAAATAGGAGTGTTAGGCTTGGGAGTAATGGGTAAAAGTCTCGCCAAAAACCTCGCAAATAAGGGCTTCAAGGTAGCTGTTTACAATCTTCCATTGAAGGGAGAAGAACAAGTTGTGGCAAATTTTGCAGCACAAAATCCAAGTACATTTTTTTTTCCCGCAAAAGACATTCTTCAATTTGTTGAATCACTCGACCGTCCTCGAAAAATTCTACTGATGGTCAAAAGTGGTGAACCAGTTGATTTGGTTATTGATTTATTACAGCCACATTTAGAAAAAGGAGACATTCTGATAGACGGCGGGAATTCTCACTTCAAGGACACAATAAAACGAGAAATTTCGCTGGCAAATCAAGGCCTTTATTATGTCGGAATGGGTGTTTCGGGAGGGGAGAAAGGAGCTTTAGAAGGACCTTCAATCATGCCTGCTGGAAAAAAAGAAGTGAAACCTTTGTTGTTGCCGATTTTGGAGAAAATAGCTGCAAAAACAGAGGAAGGAGAAGCTTGTGTGGATTGGATAGGAGAGGACGGTTCGGGGCATTTTGTCAAGATGGTGCACAACGGCATCGAATATGCCGATATGCAAATTTGGGCAGAAACCTATACTATTTTGAAGCGATTGTTTGGAGGCAATCAAGCTACAATGGCGGAGTATTTGAAGGAATGGGAAGATACTTTGCACCACAGTTATTTACTCGAAATTACGCTGCAAATCCTTCGATATCAAGAAGACGGAAAAGACATATTGCCGCAAATATTGGATGTGGCAGGACACAAAGGAACGGGTTTGTGGACGGTCAAAGAAGCCTTGGAGTTGGGCGTGCCCATTCCAACGATTGCAGCAGCCATGAACAGCCGAATTACCTCTGCCCATCGCCCTTTGCGCCTTCGATTGGCAAAACAATGGCAGAAACCTATTGTTCATCACTTTGACCCAGCAAGCATCCTTCAGTTATTGTCAGATGCTATTTTAGCCGCTCGATTGATCGCCCTTGCCGAGGGCTTTCATTTGCTTTCGGAAGCGAGCAAGAGCTATAACTGGAATTTGTCTTTGCCGAACATCGCCAAAATTTGGCGGGGAGGCTGCATCATTCGCTCCAAAATGTTGCTCGAAATAGTGACTGCTTTTGAAGCCGAAGAAAATATCAGCCACCTTTTTGAGTCTGCTTCTTTCGTTTCTTTACTTGCCTCCAAAATTCCCGCTTTACAAAAAGTGTTGCTATTATTGTCTGACCTTCGGTTGCCTTTCCCTGCCGTGACGGCTGCCTTGCAGTCTTACTATGCTTTGCACGAAGGCTACTCTTCTGTCAATTTGATTCAAGCACAAAGGGATTGTTTTGGAGCGCATGGGTACAAAAAAGTGGAAGAAGGAGATAAGATTTGTCATTCCGAGTGGATGTGAAAGAATTTAGACGAGAGAGCAGAGATGCGAGTTACCAGTCACTAATCAACCAAACCAATGGAATATACGTTACTTTTAGCCGTTTTGGGAGCAGTTGCCTTACTATTGTTTTTGATATTGGCGTGTCGGATGCAAGCATTTTTGGCATTGTTAATCAGCAGTATAGCCGTTGGATTATTCACAGGGATGTCCTTTGAAGCCATTGTAGAAAACATTCAAAAAGGAATGGGAGGTACATTGGGTTATGTGGCAACCGTCGTAGGAATTGGGGCAATTTTTGGAGCAATCTTGGAACACAGTGGTGCAACTCAACGACTTTCTACCTATTTGTTGGAGAAATTTGGAGAGGAAAAAGCACCGATAGCTTTGTCAATTGCGGGTTTTTTGATAGCGATACCTGTGTTTTTTGATGTTGCCTTTGTGATATTGGTACCGATGCTCTATGCCCTCCAAAAAAAGACCCAAAAATCCCTGCTTTTTTTTGCGATTCCCTTATTAGCGAGTTTGGCTGTCACCCATGCTTTCATACCGCCTACGCCCGGTCCGATAGCAGTGGCAGACATCATTGAAGTGCCTTTGGGTTGGGTGATTTTGATGGGGTTCATGGTCGGGATACCCACAACTTTGGTGGCGGGAATTTTCTTCGGTAAGTACATTGCAGGGAAAATTCACATTGAAGTTCCCCAAACGATGGATGTTGCTTTTTCGGAAGACGATGAAGGGAAAGAGGTCTCTATTGGCTTAATTTTCTTGTTGATATTGACTCCAATCGTGCTGATTCTCGGCAATACCTTGACGGATATGTTCTTGAAAAGTGAACGCATAGAAGCGGGATTTATGCCCGATTTAATCAAATTTTTGGGACATCCTTTTGTTGCACTCATTATCAGTACTTTATTGGCATTGTATTTTTTGGGAACAAGGCAAGGCTACAACCGACAAGAACTGCAAAACATCAGCACCAAAGCTTTGGCTCCTGCAGGTGTGATTATTTTGATTACAGGAGCTGGCGGAGTTTTCAAGCAAATGTTGATAGAAAGTGGGGCTGGAGTGATGATTGCCGAACAAATGATTGCCTACAACATACTGCCCCTTTTATTGGCTTTTTTGTTGGCACTGATGGTGCGTGTCTTACAAGGTTCTGCGACGGTTGCGATGATTACCGCAGCAGGCATCATCGCCCCTGTTTTGGAAAACATGGTGGTCTCAGAGCCTCAATTGGCTTTAATTGTTTTGAGTATTGCGGCGGGTGCAAGTGGTTTTTCGCATGTCAATGACAGCGGTTTTTGGTTGGTCAATCAATACCTCGGACTGACCGAAGCCCAAACTTTGAAGAGTTGGACGGTAATGACAGGAATTTTGGCTTTTACGGCTTTGGGGATTTTGTTTCTGTTGGGAATGTTGGTTTAAGATTACCGCACAACCACCTTCTCCCAAACCTCGCCCAACTTCAACAAATACAAGCCTTTTTTCAATCCACTGCAATCTACTTCCGCTTTATTTGTATTTCCTTCAATGCTTTGACGCAAAACCACTTGCCCCAAAGTATTCACCAACTCCAATTCCAAATTTTCCATCGAAGGATTGCCAAATTCTACAAACAGTTTATCGGAAGTAGGAATAGGATAGATATTTTGAATATACAATTTAGAAGGGCTTTGACGGTGCAAGCTGATTGTTCCCAAATAGCGTATTGTGGCATCCAAATCTGTTTGTGAGAGGCGATAATAAGTTGTACCCATTGGAGGTGATTTGTCTAAAAAGCTGTAAATCTGAGAGAAAGAAGTGGTGCCAATTCCCCGAATTTTCCCAATGACTTCAAAATTTTTGCCATCCTCAGAACACTCTAATTGAAAATAATCGTTGTTGGCTTCGGAAGCTGTATTCCATTGCAGAAAATTCCCATCCTCCCTTACCTTCCCTTCAAAAAATGTCAATTCAACAGGCAAAGTCGTTTTTAAGCAGTTTTGTACCATTGCAGTATTCGTTGCAATCGGTGCATTGAAGTCGAAGTAAATATGTGCTTGATTCCCAATCACCAAACCCTCCAGATTGTCGCTTTTTTGTCGAATTCGAAACGACACAAAGCCATGACTTTCAGGTTCATTGTTTAGGCTGTCCAACAAATTGATGTCGTCAAAAATCCACACCAAGACATTCGGTTGGTGAAATTCCAATTCGTAATTGTGACTGCTCGCTCCTCTATGAAAGCTCTCCAATTCAACCGATTCGGGCAAAGTGTCCATCACCATCACCCGATAAGCCGTATCATTTCCCGTATTCTGAAAACGAATCGTATAGTCCAACCAACCACTTTCGAACACACAATCCTCGCCTTCAATAGGCTGTTCGTATTCCACTTGTATGTCATTTGGGTCGTAAGAATTGGTGACATCCAGGCAAGTAATGGATTCGTCTATCGGACGTGCTTCTCCACAATGGTCATTCGGAAAAATGCGGGCTTCTACGCAAACTTGTTCATCAATTTGAGCATCGCAAGCCGTTTTATATTGCAGATAAATGCTCCGACATTTTCCCCAGTCCAAATCAGCAGGTTCAAAAACATAGAGTCCATTTTCTTGAGTGAAAGGTGTTTGACTGCTGATATTTTCGAGCAAAGGACTGATTTGTAATTCAATGCGAATATCCTCTGCATCCGTATTTCCATCATTGCAGTATTCAATCGCTAGTGTTGCTTCTTGACAGGCTCTTGCTCTCGAAATGCCTACATCTATGTTCATCAAATTGCAGGGAATAGATGGCTGCAAGGCAAAATTGATGTTTTCAATGGTTTGGTAAAGTGTATCAAAAGTGACCGTATAGTTTTCTTCACAATTGGTTTCCCAAATATCGGGAGTGGTAGAAATGGAAATGTTGTAAGTGCCTGTGTCAACTACAAAACTGAATTCTCCAAAATTGCTGCTGACTATTTCTTGAACACCATTATTCAATGATATAAAAGCGTTAGGAACAGCCCTTTCCAATACATCTAACTCACAGTTTGCTGTTTCGTCAGCATAAACTTTTCCTGCTATTACATTTTGGCAAGTGTGTCCTAATTTGTCAATTCTTTTAAGAAATATTTTTTGGTCGGAATTAGAATTGGAAAAAACGCCAGTAGTAATGTATCCTTCTTCCTTGACATTGGCTATATCAGTAGGAGTGTACTCAGGTGCATTGTGATTGTTAGTTGACAAGTAATTGCCTGCTAAATTTATAGGAGAAGTAAATAAAGAAGATTCATGTGGTTCGGTATAAAATGTATAGCTTTTATAACCAATACCCATAATGTTTCCATTGGTGTTTTCAACCATATCTGTATTCAAATATGAAGACTGTTTATACATGTTTTGAAGCTCTCCATTTTCATCAATATTTAACAAAAGTGTTACTGAACTTGCATCATAACAATAAAGAGGAATGTGAATTAAGCTTAATAAATATTCATTGTTATTTTTATGAATAACATGGTTTATTCTAATTGAATTGGTTCCACAAAGACCTGGTTCATCTATGTTGTAAAAGGATTTCCAAATGACTTGACCATTTCCGTCAATTTTTATCAAAGAGGGGAAATCTACATCAGATAACTCAACCCGTCCTGCTATAATATACTGATTATTGTGATTTGTGTTATTAATTGAAATGCCACTTGTTGAATATTCAAAAGGGTCATTGGGGAATGTAATACCAGTATTATTTTGCCAAATAACCTCTCCACTTTGATTAATTTTTACAAAAAAAGCAGAATTTATAGTATAAGAAGGATAATTGGATAGATCAATTGACCCAAGTAGTATATAGTGACCATCATCGGTAGCAATTAAACTGCTACCAGAAGATTTTTCTATCAATGCTTTTTCCCAAATAGTTTCTCCAGATAAACTGATTTTAGCATAATACAATCTTTTAATAAAGGCTGTACCATTGTCTTCAATAGCAGTTCCCATTATCAGATATCCATCATTGCTAATTGTAGGAACAAAAGCAGAAATGCCATTTTTTTGATAACCTTCTGTATTGTATTGATTTCTCCAAAGTTCGTTTCCCAAAGGATCTGTCTTTAACAGCAAAACACTGTATCCTTCATTTTCCGTGTGTACTGTTGCCCCAATAATATAGCCACCATCGATGCTTTGTTCAACGCAACAAACCGATCTTAAATCTTCAACATCATACAGTTCCGTGCAGAGTTGGGCTTGAATAGACATCGAGAAACAAAAGGTAAATAAACAAAAAATCAGTAGTCGTTTTTTCATAATACAAACGGTTTCGATAATTGAAAGAAATAGGTTTCTATATGGTTAACGCAAAACTTGAAAAAGGTAAACTTTACCGCACCACCACCTTCTCCCAAACCTCGCCCAACTTCAACAAATACAAGCCTTTTTTCAATCTACTGCAATCTACTTCCGCTTTATTTATATTTCCTTCAATGCTTTGACGCAAAACCACTTGCCCCAAAGTATTCACCAACTCCAATTCCAAATTTCCCATCGAAGGATTGCCAAATTCTACAAACAGTTTATCGGAAGTAGGAATAGGATAGATATTTTGAATATACAATTTGGAAGGACTTTGACGATACAAGCTGATTGTTCCTAAGTAGCGAGTAGTTGCATCCAAATCCGTTTGAGAAAGGCGGTAGTAGCTGATTCCATTCGGTGCAAAGCGGTCTAAAAACGAGTAGGTTTGAGGTTTTGAACTTGTGCCTGCGCCACTGATGGTAGTGATTCTTTCAAAGTTTTTACCATCCGTAGAACGTTCCAGTGTATAAAAATCGTTGTTGGTTTCGGAGGCGGTGAACCATTGAAGCAAATGGCCATTTTCTTGTGCTTTTCCTTCAAAATCAATCAACTCAATCGGCAAAGTCACACAATCACCTATACCCGCAATTTCCCTAAAACACCCTTTGGCATCTGTCACCACAATGGAATAGGGCGTGCCTATCTCAATGGGGTCGGAAATAAAAACGGGCCATGTCGTAATTGCTTCCACACTACCTGAAAGAGAGTAGGGAGGAGTGCCCCCTTCAATGGTCAAGACAATTTCGTAAAATGTTTCCTCCTCAATACAAAACAACTGCTCAGTTACAGAAAGCGTATTGTTGGTCGGAGTCAAATCTTCAATCACCAAAGGCATTTCTACACAACTTTCGCAGTTATCGACTGCCGCCAATGTCACCAAAATCGGAAAACCCAAGACCTCCGCAACTTCAAAATTTTCGCTGATAAAAACGATTTGTCCTGCTTCAATCGGCGCATCGTAGAGCAAACTTCCAAAGAAAATATCCTCCTCATCCAAAACCCCATTGAAGTTCAGGTCCAAATAAAGGTCAACCAAAATGGTGTTTTCACTGTCTTGATTTCCGCTGTTTTCAATCGAAATGTTTATTTCAAATTCATTTTCACTTGCTGAACAGTCGACCGTTGCAGTTGCAGCCTCCAAAGAAATGGCTGCACCATTGGTTGGAATGTCAAAAAAGGCGTTGCCTTCATTCGTTTGAATTGCCAAAGCACAATCCTCGTTGTTTGCGCTGCAATTGGCATTTTGTACCTCTACCGTTTGGGCAATTAATTCGATGCTTTCACCCAAACAAGCAAAATTCTGATCAACCATTACTTCAAAACTAAATAGGATGGAATCCAATGGATTGTCGCTGTATTGAATGGCAAAATCCAATTGTTCTCCCGTTGCAGTAGGCGAAAGGACAGGTTCTTCCACATTGCCGTTAGCGATTTGCAGAGAGTTGATGCTAAAGTTTAGATTTTCTGGCAAAAAGACGTAGCAATGGGCATCACTTTCTTGAATCACTTGGTTGTCAGTAGGAAAAATCAAGACTTCAATGGTTGTCGTACTATCGCAAGCCTGCAAAGACGAAGCGGAAACCTGCAATTTGGTGCTATAATCCGCACTCGTATTTTGAATCAAAATCGGTGGCAGTATTTGGCTGAAACCATTGCCAAGTGCAGGTGCGCCACAAGGCAAATTTGCAAAAACACTCACCCGAATGTTGGAGCCCGCCACAAAATTGCAGTCTGTTGTAAAGCCCAAACGAATCTTTGCTTTGCGCTCATTGGCATTGCCGCTCAAGGCAAAACCGTTGATTCCCAAGGCTGCAATGTTTCCGCTTGGTGCTGTTTCAGAATCGGCAAGTCCCAAGTCAATAATCAACTGATTGCCTTCAATAGCAGCCGAAAATGGTCGAGGAGGTGTTCCCAAAGGATATTCAATCGTGGTTGAATCGGTCAGTATCAAACCCTGCAAAGGCGGCAAATCCAAGGCCAAAATGGGGTCGGTAATATTGGCAAGTTGTGCACTGTTGATGGTGAATTCATAGTACATTGTATCACAAAGTTCAGCCGTTTCATTTGGCGTTTGGACATCTAATTGTATTTCAGATGTTTTTGGGTTGATGGTAACAGAACGCAAAGCTATGTCACATCTCATTTCATCCATGGAATTGGGATAAGCCACACAGTCCCAACTGTAAAAAACTTTCAAAATACTCGACTCAACGCAGTTGGTATAGGACAATTGTAGCTCTATGTCCAGACATTGAAGGGGCGTAAGGTCGCCCAATTGCAGGATTTGAAAACCATCGTCCGTAGTGGTCAATGTGCCAATGTTTGAACCAACAACGGTAATATCCGCTTCTTCGGCTTCAAACAATAAAAAGGCATTGTACATATCGAGTTGTCCCGTATTGTTGCAAAATTCCAATTGAGCTGTCACTTCTCCCGCCAGTCCATCAATGTTTGTGGTAGTCAAACCTGCACCAATTTGTGGTTTGAAGTATTCGGCAGGGTAGGTTTGTTGTAAAATCAAGTGGTTCCTACAGTTGGGGTCGGTGCTGTGATAGTTGTCTTCAATATAGAAAGTGGCTTCAATTTCATCGTCTCCTCGGCAATTTGCCCAAAAATCCAATTCAAAGTAGCCCGCAATCGTCTCATTTCCAGTTGTATCTTTCAAATAAGAAATGCGGTCGCCAATGGGCCAACTACCATCGTTCACAAAAGTATATTCGGTTTGTTCGGCTGCTACTTCAATCTTGAAAGGCTGTAAATAAAAGTCTTCAACATGGGGCAAATAGTTCATCCTTGCCGAACCTTCGATGTATTCCAATGCAGTTGGAAAACGGAAAACTACGGAGTCGAAACGGAAAACAGGGCGGATTTCATTGGGGAAAAAGTCAGTCGTTGTTGGGCCATTTTGAAGAGTGTCAATATCATTTCCCCATTCGATGCTCAAAGTTTGGGCTTCACAAGCCGCAATTGTATAGGAGGAGTCGGGTAGTTCGGTTTTGTTTTGGTACAATTGCATATTGGTAGAGGCAGAGGTGCAATGCAGCAAAATGGGTTCTTCCTCTGCGATGTCATCAGTATAGAACTGCAGGTTGAAGACAGAATTGAACACAAAATCGTGGTTCAGTCCTTCTTCCAAGACCATAAAATCACCTTGTAAAAACAACGAATCTCCCTGTGAAAACTGCGTTGCATCCAGACCACAGGTCTCGAACAAATCACTGAGTGCAAAGTCCATTACTCGGGCAGTTTCATTTGCCACTTGAAAGAGCGCTAAGGCATCGGAGAGCGGGCAATCAAAATGGGCTTCTTGTTCGGAATCGTACCAGCGAAAATGACCACTTTCGGCCACCCATTCGAGGAGTTCGGTATCGGGATTTTGAAGTGCATAAAAAAGCCGAATGCGAATATTTTCAAAGTCGGAAATAGGTTCTTCCACAAAACTTTGTGATTGGTAGCGAATCGTGTCACAAGCCAAAGCAAATAGAAGGCTTAGTGAATCTTCTATGGGATTGACTTTTTCTTGTAGGTCAAAATCTTTCCAGCCAAAAGTTTGTCTTTTGATGAAAGAAGTGGACTCTATGAGGTTGGCACAGGTGTCGGGTAGGGGGTCTATTTGGGGAGCTATGGAGAAAAAGCCGCAGTCTATGGCTTCAAAACAGTCGCACCCCGTTTCACATTCGTATAAAAGGTCAAAATCAATTTGGTAATTTTCGGGGTCTTCTTGCCCTATCCATATCAAGTCAAGGTTGATACAGTTTACACTAATTCCTTCAATGCCTGTTACTTCAATGGTGTCGTTTTGGAAAGTGACGGTGAGGGGTGTACCGTCTGTGAGATAAGCGTTGGGGAGGTCGGGTGAAAGTGCCAAACTGTCGGAAATACCTACGACCAATTTGGTTTGGTCGCTTGGGCAATTGAGATTTTGGTCAATATTGCTGCAAACTGTCAATGTGCCTATGTTGCCAACTTTGATTTTATTGGAGAGGCCAGCTTGTGGTATTTGATAGGAACGTTCTACGGTGAAATCGCTTTCTACGTCTTTTATATAGAGACTTGCGCCACAAAAATCGTTGTAGGCGATGCTGGAAATATCCGTTAAAATGCCCACATCACAAAAACAATCTTCAAAGCAAAAGAAATCTATCTCATAGCGAATGTGTAGGGTGTCATTGGGCAGTAAATCGTCGTAAAATCCATCTCCATCTGCATCTATCAATCCTAAATTTGAATCTTGATTGCCTGCCAGATTGATGGCATATTTACCTGATTGATACATGCTTTTAGTATAGGGCACATCATTGACTAAGATATTGGTGAAAACGCCTGCATTGATGGGGCAGGTGGGAGGCATGGTTTTGGAAAAATCCCATTCTAAGTTCACAAAAAGATTGATGATATAGCCCGGGTCGTTTTCGTTGGGTGTGCCTTCATTGATGACCAAAAATTCACCTTGTCCATTGGTGCAAGTGCCGGGGGAATTGTATTGAAGGGGTTCGATGCGGATTTGAGGCTCGTCTGTGCCTCCTTCAATGACTACATTTCCAGTAGTACCCGAAAAGGAGTTGCAGTCACTGTCATTGCAGCCCCAAAGAACATTGTGATGTGTTTCAATCAAAATGGTATTGCAGCTAAATGCTCGCAGTTCTTCAATAAGTTCGATGCTTTCGCCATCGTCAAAACAAGTATCGCCATTGCCTACTCCCAAAAAGATGTCGTTCAGGTTGGCAAAAACAGTGTCGCCAGAAAAGGTCAAAGGAATGGAATAAGTACCAAATCGAATCGCCTCGACTTCTAAGCCTTGTTCGGTAATTACAAAATAGGTGACATCATCAGTGCAGGCAAAACCGCCATTGTTGAGGGTGATGTTTCGGAAGATTTTTTGACCCGATTCTCCTACAACTGGATTGGGCTGAAAAATGCTCAAACTGGCAAATTGAATGCCGTAATTCGCTGTTTGGTTGGCTATAACATTGTCATTTTGAGAGATGGTTATTTCCTCAGCAAATGTACCTCCGATTTGGGCAAAATCTATAGCGCTGCAAGTGGCAGTGCGTTCAATTTCAAAGGTCAATGTTTGTCCTGTTTCCCAAGTTTCGTCATTGAGGTTTATTATCTCCAATTGAAGTTCGGATGGTAGATTGAGGAGGATGTTAAGGTTCAGGTTGGCAGGGTTTTCCAAAATATTCAGCGAATTGTCGAAGTATTGGATGCCTTCGGAAAACAAGATTTGCAGTTCAATAGAAGTGTTGATGTCTTCGGTTGGTGTCAAAGAAATGGTCAAAGGATTGGTTTCACCACATACATCGAGGTCGGTCGCAACGCTTTGTAGGTTGATTTGTGCGGAGAGGGAGGTAGTAAAAAGTAGCACAAAAAGGAATGAACAACAACTCTTAATAACAAAACGATGGGAGGAAAGTAGAAATAGTGGCATAGAAGAAAGATTTTTTTATGATTGTATAAAACGTCTATGATTAAAAAATTATTAAAACACAAAGAGAAATGATTATTTAATTCATGGTAAGTTCCATCTGACCTTTAAAAAGAAAAAATAAACAGATGAATCAATGTATTGTCTTTCTGAAAGACTACCCAATATAGTGCTTCTGTTGCTTGGAAATAATTTTTTTTTACAAAAAGACCGAATCCTTCAACAATGTTTGTGTTATCGTGTTCTGCCTACATTAGTTTTGATGGTAAAACAAAATTCATGGACTCTCGATGATTTCATTTGGTAGAGCTTAGGTATCCGGTACCTAAGTTCTGAAATTGTGATTTTGATTCGTCGATTCACTTCAAATCAAGGTATCCGATACCTTTAATATGAACTACAATGGCAAGTTATTCAATCAAGGAAATAGAACATCTTTCGGGGGTAAAAGCACATACGATTCGGATTTGGGAACAACGGTACAATGTGCTGGAACCGAAGCGCACAGATACAAATATTCGCTACTATACAGATGAGGATTTGAAATTGGTACTGAATATTGCATTGCTCAATAAGCAAGGGATAAGGATTGGGACGATTGCGAAGATGAAAAAAAATGAAATCATCAAGAAAGTACATTCTCTCAATAGTTTGGAGGCAAAATATGAACTACAAATCAATGAGCTGATTACGACTATGATCGATCTCCATGAGGCAAAGTTTGAGAAAGTGATGTTGACCAATATTCTGCAATATGGTTTTGAAGATACGATGTTGAAGATAGTGTATCCTTTTTTGGAGAAAATCGGCATCATGTGGATGACCGGAAATATCAATCCTGCACAAGAGCATTTTATCAGTAATTTGATTCGACAAAAAATCATTGTAGCCATTGACGGTCAAGTACACAACGAAAAGTTGCCAAACAAACGTTATGTGCTGTTTTTACCTTCGGGAGAATTGCACGAACTTAGTTTGTTGTTCTTGAATTACTTGTTGAAGATTAGAAACAACAAAGTTACTTATTTGGGAGCAAGTGTACCGATAAAAGATTTACTGAGTATTGTGAAGCACTACAAGCCTGATTATGTTTTTACCATCATTACCTCTACGCCTTCCGCTAGCGATTTACCTGCATATATCAATGATCTCGCTGAAAAGTTGTACCCTGTGAAATTGTTGGTGTCTGGACAAAAAACAAAAGAAATTAAGATAAATTTACCTAAGAATGTACGTTTATTTGAAGGAATGGAAGAGATTTTGAAGTTTATAGGTGTGGTATAGAGAAAACCTTCACTCCACAAAAACCGTATCTTCTACAAACCCTCCAAAAATGCCAACTCCTCCTTCAATGTTGTTATACACCCGAACAGCTTCTGCAAAAGGGTTTTCAGAGATTCTTGATTGTGAAACCGCAGAGCGTTTGTAGAGATATAGGTCGCGACTCATCGCCCCCACCATAAAATAGACTTCTCTCTCCGCTTCTACAAAAAAGCCTGTACTGGGGTCATAAACAGTTCCTTCCAAATCACTCTTTTTCAAATATACTTTAAGGCTTTTTCTTTCCCCCTCAAAAAGTTCGTCCCGAAAGGTAACAGACCAGTCGTGTTGAGGCCTCAGCAATCCTTCTAGTTCTAAATAATCATTCCCAAAACTACTTATTTCATCAAAGATAGGATCATTGAAAGTGAATTCTGGGCGAATCCCATAATTAGAAGAATCTGTCTTTATCAAAATGCCAACATTCAAAAAGTAATAATTTTCTATATTCGCCTCGTCCTCAATATCTATAGTGAATTCAGCTTTTTCGACATCCTCCAAAGCGTCGTAGTAATTGTTGTCACTAAGATAGGCCTTCAAAACCTTCACACGTTTGGGGATGTAGCTTTTTGCAGTGATTTTACCATATTCGGGCGAATGGATTTCGAGTTGATACTCCTTACCTGTTTCTATTCCAGTAGGCATGGACGTAATGTAAATCCCATTTTTCCAATGGTCAAGGGTGAATTGATATTCTCCTTCCTCAAAAAAATCAACCGTAGCATCTTCAATACGCTCAAAATTTCCACTCTCATCCAAAATATCGTTGCTTTTCACCAATACCAAATAGAAGCGATCGTACCACCCACGGTCCTCAAGATCGGGTTTAAAAGGAGCTAGAACCACTAAGTTGTCGCCATGTTCACTCAAGTCCACTTCGACTACATTGCTAAAGTTTTCTTCTTCACAACTGACTAATATTGAAGTAAATAATGCTAAAAAAAAGAGAGGAAAAAATGATTTCATTTGGTTGTTTTTTTAATTAATCCGCAGAGTTTTTAGACGTTGGACGAGGAGTGCTATTCTAAAATCATCGCCGTTTCCACATATCCCCCAAAAATCCCTATTCCTCCCTCAATATTGCTATACACTCGAATCGGTTCGGCAAAAGGATTGTCCTCGTTCCAAGACTGCGACCTTGCAGAGCGTTTGTAGTTGTAAATATCACGACTCATTGCTCCAAAAACCAGTTGAATATCTCTTTGCAATTCTTCATATTCACCCGTATCAGGATTGTAAATAAAATCATACAAGTAGTATTTGTCGAGATAAATTTTAACTATTTTGGTTTCTCCTTCAAAAATCAAATCTCGAAAAGTTGTAAAGCCATTGCAATAGTACTTAGTAGGAGATTCCTCCACTTCAAAAAAATCATCGTTGTATTCATCTTCATCAAAAACGGGATCACTTGAACTAAAGCACATACTCCAGTAAGATGGCTCAATTATTCCATCATCTGCTGCCGAATTTACAGTCAAATAATAATAATTTTGAACATTCGGCTCATCTTTGATTTCAAAAGTAACCTCTATTTTTTCGGTTTCCTCTGAAGCATCGTAGTAATTTTCATTGCTAACATAAGCTTGCAATATTTGCGGTCTATTAGGAACATGACTTTCAGCGACCGTTTTTCCAAAATCAGGACTGTTAATCTCAATACGATAGTCTTTGCCTACCTTCGGGCCTTTTCCAATAGGAGAGCCATAATGTCCATTCTCACCTTCAAACAAGGTGACAGAAAACTCTCCATCTTCAAAAATATCTACCGTAGCGTTGGAAATTGGCTTAAAATCAGAATTTTCATTTAATATGTCATTGCTTTTTACCAACCTTAATTGAAACCGATTCAAGTCAGAATCAGGAAAATCTGGCTGAAAAGGTGCCAAAACCACCAACTGATTTCCATATTCACTCAAGTCGACTTCAACGACTGTGCTAAAACTGTCCTCCTCGCAACTCGCCAAAATCAAGCTGCAAGTAATAAGGAATAAAAGAAAAATATTTTGTTTCATTGTGTTTATGTTGATAGTTGTGTTTGGGTGTTTATGTGTTTGTGTTGATAATTGGCCTTCGTTTCTTTGTAATTATCACCTACTTCTCGCCCCTGTCTCCTGACCCCTCGCTCCTCACACCTCAAAAACTCCGATTCCAAGAAATTGAAGGCAGCACAGGAAAAATACTCACCTGCTTAAACACTTTCTTATCTGTCTCGTAATCGTAGTCTTGATACATAAAAAATGGATTCTTGCGATTGTAAGCATTGTAAAGCCCAACATTCCAGCGTCTTTCACCCGTCTTTTTTTCTTTGATAAAGCTAAAGTTCAAATCCATGCGGTGGTAACTTGGCATCCGAAAATCATTGCGGCTACCATAATACTGAATGTCGCCATAGCCCAAATTGCCCGCCCCATAAATCGAAGGCAAAGTCGCACGAGGATAATTCGCCACCGCCAAAGTCGTTGCATTGCCAGTGCCATAGACCCAATTTGCAGAAAATTCTACCCTGTCGCTCAAGCGGTGAATCATGGTGATAGCAATGTCGTGTCGGCGGTCGTAGCGATAGGGAAATTTCTCGCCAAAATTGATTTCTTCAAACTCTCTATTACTCCACGAAAGCGTATAACCAATCCAGCCTGTCGTTTTACCCACTTTTTTCTGTACCAAAAACTCCAAACCATACGCCTCGCCTTTGCCCGCTTCAATCTTCGATTGCCAATCCTTCGTACCATCCAAATAACTCGCCCCATCCTTATAGGCAATCAAATTGTCCATGTTCTTATAATATCCTTCAATGCTTACTTCAAAATCATCCTTGAAAGTATGGGCCAAACCCAAAGCCACTTGATGCGACTCCTGCGGCTTCACCTTATCCGTAGCAGGTACCCACAAATCACTCGGCAAACTGAGGGCACTTGTACTCGAAAGTAGGTGAATGTATTGATTCATAAAAGTATAAGAACCCTTCAAAGAAAGGTTGGGCTTCAATAAGTATCGGGCTGAAAGGCGAGGTTGAAGACTTGTGTAAAACTTGTCTTTCACCGAAAAACCCGACAAATGTAAACCCACATTCGCCTTCAATTTGTCATTGATTTTCATATCATCTTCAATATAAGCTCCCAATTCTACCGCTTTCACAAAGTCGTCCTTCAAATTGATGTCAAATGGGATTTCGGATGCGTCTTCCACCTTGAACTGTTGCGCTCCCGGCTCAAAAGAATGATGAGTGCCATTCAGTCCAAACCGAATATAGTGATTGGGTGTAGGTAAATAATCAAAATCCAACTTCAATGCCCAATCTTGAATCCCCGAATAGTAGCGAGCCAACTCGTAAAAATCCTCTCCATCGTCCGATTTCTCTTCGTACTCACTTTTGATTTGCAGTCGGTAACGGCTGTGTGTCAGTGTCAAATTAGAAAACAGCTTAGGATTGATTACGTGATTCCAGCGAAGCATTGCAGTGAGGTTTCCCCAACCCAAATCACTGCTGTATTCATCACTATCTCCCCCAAAACTGTCTTTTTCTCGGTAGTAAAAATCATCATCCCCCGTATAAGCACTCAGATACAGGCGGTCTCTGTCCGAAAACTTGTAATTTACCTTTGAATTCAAGTCGTAAAAATAATAGCCCGTTTTGACATCGCCGTCCGATTCTGCACTGATAAGCGGTTGTGCCAAAATGTCAATATACGTCCTTCGCCCCGAAACGATAAACGAAGATTTGTCTTTCACCAAAGGACCTTCAAGGGTCAATTTAGAAGAAATCAAACCGACAGAGGCCGAACCGCCAAACCGTTTCGTATTGCCTTCTTTCATCCGAATATCTACTACCGATGATAAGCGTCCGCCGTATCTTGCAGGAAATCCGCCTTTTATCAGTTCCACACTATTGATCGCATCGGGATTAAATACCGAAAAGAAGCCAAAAAGATGGGAAACATTGTAAACAGGCACTCCGTCCAAGAGAATCAAATTTTGGTCAGGCCCTCCACCTCTTACGTACAAACCGCTTGAGGCCTCCGAACCCGACTGAACGCCAGGCATCAATTGAAGTGCTTTGATGATGTCAACTTCGCCCAAAAAAGTGGGCATGGATTTGATTTGTTGAATAGGAATCGTGACCGAACTCATTTGAGTGGTTTCTTGAATCGGTTCAGCCGTTTGTGAAGCCTTTACTTCCACTGTCTTCAATGTCACGCTTGCCTCCAGCGAAATATCTTTTTGAAGATTGGCACTGAGATTGATTTTTTCACTAAAAGTCTGATAACCTACATACGAAATGGTCAAATCAATCGAATCGGCAGCAGGCAAGGTAATGCTATAAAAACCATAACTATTTGTGGTCGTTCCTGCAAATGTTTCTCCATCATAAACATTTGCTCCAATCAATTTTTCGCCCGTTTCGGCATCTTCAATATAGCCACTGATGGTGTATTTTTGTTGGGCAAAGGTATTGAAGGAAAAAAGAAAAGTTAGAAATAGTAAAATAGTCTGCGAGGTTATTTTTTTCATAGGATAGCGTAAAAGTTTTAAGCTTTAGTAAAAAAGAAAAAATAACTCATCGACCAATATTCCCCTTTTGAAAGGGGATGGGGTATGTTAGCAAAAGAAAACGAGGAGTTATTTTTTTACCCTTACTTAGTCGACAAACGACATTATTACTTAGAAGGTTGTTTGATTGCAATTTCAAAGGTAGGAGGACAGCGCCGATTTTCCCATTACATTTTTCGTTGGATATACCTATATTCGGTGAAGTATATTGTGTAGTTTTGAGGCTTTTTATACTGATTGAGTGTATGCGTATTTTTAGAAACTTAGACAATTTGGCCTCCTTCAAAAATGCTGTTATTACCATCGGTACTTATGATGGAGTGCACATGGGACATCAATCTATATTGAAGCGAATCAATGATTTAGCCCAAGACATAGAAGGAGAAAGTATATTGGTGACTTTTCATCCTCATCCACGGATGATAGTAAACGATAAGCAGGTTTCATTGCTTTCTACCTTAGAAGAAAAATTTGATTTATTGGCAAAATATGGAGTTGATAATGTAGTAGTTGTACCTTTTACCCGAGATTTTTCGCAGCAATCACCACAAGCTTATATTGAAGATTTTTTGGTCAAAAATTTTCAACCCAAAAAGATTGTCATAGGTTACAATCACCGATTTGGGAAAAACCGAGCGGGGGATATTCATTTATTACGAAAAATGGGCAAAAAACTGGATTTTGAAGTAGAAGAAATCTCTAAGCAATTGGTGGAGGACAATTCGGTAAGTTCGACTAAAATTAGACAAGCTTTGGAGCTGGGCGAGGTAGAAACGGCGGTGAATTTATTGGGACATCCATATTTATTGCAAGGTATTGTGGTGAAGGGCAATCAACTGGGGCGAAAAATAGGTTTTCCAACTGCCAATCTTTCGGTAGATAGTGAGTACAAACTCATACCCGAAAATGGAGTTTATGCAGTGAAAGTAAAGGTGCGAGAAGTTTGGCACAATGGTATGTTAAACATTGGTTTGCGCCCAACTGTTGCAGGGGATTCCAAAACTATTGAAACAAATATCTTTGACTTTGAGGAGGATATTTATGGCGAAACAATTGTGCTTGATTTTCAACACCGTATTCGTCCCGAACAGAAATTTGTCAATTTGGATGCTTTGATTCGGCAATTGAAGAAGGACAAAGAACAGGTTGTGAAATTGTTGAAATAGGAAAACTTATTAAACCTTCCTTTCACACAACCGTCTAATAGGCTTCATGCGTTTATATTAACAAACCATAAACCTCTTAACAAAGATGAAAAAATCAATGGCTTTCTTTTTTATATTGTTTGCTACTTCTTTTAGCTCTCTTTTCGCTCAGTTTGAGCCAGATGTGATGGCACAAGACTTGAGATTTGATGGAGTTTATGTAGCCTCTATGCAGGACGATTATGCGGCAACTTCCAATGGTGTGCAGCTGTATGTTCGTTTTTTTGAGGATGGAACGGTAGCGACTGCTTCTACTACGAATGCGCCCAGTGAAGTCATGAGATGGCTCTTCCCTGGCAACAATGCACCAATGGCATTGGGTGTATTTGGCTACAAACCTAAAAGCGGCAAATTAAAATTTACAACAACATCGGCAGGTGGAAAGGTGAAATACAAAGGTGTGGTTAGCAATACTGGCGAATTATTGATGGTGATAAAAAGTAAGATTACCCGAACCAAATTCGAAAAAGCATTTCATTTTGTATCCGAAAACGATGTTATCAACGTGAACACTCCCAACCACTATATTGATGGGGCAAGTCCCAATAGTGGAAATGGTAGTACTTATCCACAAACAAGAACTCGGGTAAAGGTGAAACCAAGGAACTAAGGAGTTCACTTTTTCAAAAAAATCTATACCCAAAAGAGGCTATCTAATTTTGTTAGATAGCCTCTTTTTTTATTCGAAACTGTGTAAATAGTGAAAAAAGAACTGTAAAACTATTATAAACATTCGTTTACAATGGTTCAACGAACCCCGAGGTTTAGGGGCAGGCTTTAGCGACAATAGAAGCGGGTCGTTCAACCGTTGCCAAAATTGAAATTGTTGGCAAGGTTTCTCTCACAAGCAGAAACTTTGACAACGGTTACAGACCCCCAAGTTCTCGGAGCAGGCTTTGCCAACAGTTGAAGCGGTGACAACAAAACCACACCTTCCCATAATTTCGAGAAAAATACTACTTTTTTTTGCTAAAATAATTCCATTTCGTAAATTTGTTAGTATATTTACAAGAGCAACAATGATTTACCAATAAAATTAGTTAAAACTAATTTTTTTAGCGTAAAAAGAATTTTCATAGCAAAAATAAAAAATACGGTTATGGCAGCGAGTATCATCAATGCAAACATCAAATTTATCCGCAAGCAAAAAAGCATGACGCAGCAGAGTTTTGCGGATTTAATTGGCATTAAGCGTTCTTCATTGGGAGCTTATGAAGAAGGACGTGCCAAGCCCAACTACGAAACGATTCAAACAATCGCCCGACAATTCAATATTTCGATTGATAAATTGCTCACCCAAGATTTGGCGAAAATCGCAGATGAAAGTGTCTTTGGCACAAGCGCCCATTCTGCTCCTCCATCAACTGCCTCTAATAATACGGCCGGATCTACAGATATTGAAGGAAAAAAACTGCGGGTATTGTCCATCACTGTGGATGAAAACGACAATGAAAACATTGAATTGGTCGCCGAAAAAGCAAGAGCAGGGTATTTGGATGGCTATGCTGACCCCGAATACATCGAAAAATTGTCGAAATTTCGTTTGCCATTTTTGCCACAAGGCACCTATCGAGCCTTCGAAATCAAAGGTGATTCCATGCTTCCTTTGCAGCCCGGTTCGGTTGTCGTTGGTGAGTATGTGGCAGATTGGACAGATGTGAAAGACAATGAGACTTACATTGTTGTGTCTCAAAACGAAGGGATTGTTTACAAAAGGGTCATCAACAACATTGATGCAAACAAAACCTTGATATTGAAGTCCGATAATGATACCTATCCTCCTTATCCGATTAGCATTGAAGACGTGGTCGAAATGTGGAATGCAAAGGCCTTTATTAGTAAAGATCCACCTTCTACCAATAGTGATACAACGCTTGAAAAATTGATGAGTACGGTGATTGATTTGCAGCAGGAGGTGATAAAGCTCAAGAATACCATTAAGTAGGTTTTAATTTTTATCAGTGTTATGAGTTATTTTGAAGAAGTAGAATCACCCGAAAATTACGAACCTAAATGCCTTTGTGTATTGGTATTGGATGTGTCGGGTTCGATGACAGGAAGACCGATTGAGCAGTTGAACAGAGGATTGCAGACTTTTCACGAAGAGGTCATGCAAGATTTTGTGGCATCGAATCGCCTCGAAATTAGCATCATCATTTTCAGCAGTCAAGTACAGTGTATTCAAGAACCTATGCTGATTCCCAATGTGCAAATGCCAAAACTCACCACAGGCGGTACGACCAAAATGGCGGAGGCTATCCAAATGGCGATTGAACAAATCAATACCCGCAAGCAGTGGTACAAAAACACGGGGCAAAAATACTATCGTCCCATGATTGTCTTGATGACGGATGGTGAACCCGACCGAAACCAAGATTTGGCAACTATCGGCAAATCTGTGCAAGAGGGAGTCAGTGGCAAACATTTTTCGTTTTATGCCATTGGTGTGCAGGGCTACAATCACCAAAAACTATCACAAATCTGCCCTTCTCACATGCCCCCTCTTCCGTTGGATGGCTACAAGTTTTCCGATTTCTTCAAGTGGTTGAGCAATAGTATTGGCACAATTACCAAATCTCGTCAGGGTGATGTGATTGCATTGCCGCCTGTCAGCGGATGGACGCAGACGGAAGTATAAGAGGAAATTCAAGTTCAATACTTGTCTTTTGATTAAAATGTAAATCATCTCTTTCTCCTACGTCCAACTCGATTGCGTCCACTTTTCAATCTCAAAAATAAATACACAAACGCCAATCCAATCAGTGCAGCCAAAGTCCAAAGCAGTGAATTGTCTTTTTTAGGTGAATAATCAGAGTCTTGATTGTCTCGAGAATTTTTTTCCTCTTCGCTTAGTGTGTCTATCCCCTCATCAGAAATAATATCTTCCGTTTTGTCCATCTCTTGTTTTGACAAATCCTTTACCGCCGACATGGTAGAAACCAAAAGTGTATCTTTGGTATAACCCGTTTCGAAGCAAACTCCAAAGTATCGAAAAATGGTAAAAACCAAATCGGATTGCTCCAAATAATATTGTTCGGCCACTTCTATTGGTTTGTCTTTTTTGAAGCATTGCACGATATCGAATGAATGGTCGGCTACTTTCACTTTTGCAGGATAAAGTGTGTATTCAAATTGCATCACTGTATCGTTTACTTCAACAGGTGTTTGCCAATTGACTTTAAGCATTGAAGGAGTGATGACTTCTGTGTTTTCTAAAGGCTGCAAGGCAGAGGTAATAGCCTGACCATCATTGTCGTGGTATGCAGAGGCATCCTCATGTACTTCAATTTCTCCCGAACCCAATCGAAATGCCCACAATTGCGGAGGAAGTCCTTCTGCATCGTTTTTGTGTTGAAGAAATAAAACGGAGTTTTCTTGTTTGTTGAAGCCCAATATTTCCAGTATTTGAGGACCTCCAACGGTCGCAAAACTTTGGGAACAGAAAAAAGCCCCTATGAATAAACACAAAAGGCTTGCAAGGAATTGAGTTTTCATTTAGAAGAAATTAATTTGAATTATTCGATTTTGGTGCTAAAAACAACATCAAGATATAAAATTGAAGTGAACTCATCAAATATTCTTACAAAACAGCAGCAATAGATAGTTGATCTGTCCTCATTAAAGCCGCAAATACTGCCACTGCAAAACCAATGTATCTGGAAGTTTTTGTTAACTTCTCCATCTAAATAATTTGTGGTATCATTGCCCAAACTAAAATGCAGACAAATGAACCAACGAATTGCACAGATTGCTTTGGTGGTGAAAGACTACGATGAAGCAATAGAATTTTATACCCAAAAATTGAATTTTACCCTTATTGAAGATACGGTGCTGAGTGATACCAAGCGATGGGTGGTCGTTTCACCTAAAGGAGAAAAAGGCTGCAATTTATTGTTGGCAAAAGCAAGTAATGAACGACAATTGGAGAGTGTTGGAAATCAGACGGGTGGAAGGGTTTTTCTTTTTATGTTTACCGATGATTTTTGGAGAGATTACCATTCGATGGTCGAAAAAGGTATTCGATTCATTCGCCCTCCACAAGAAGAAGTCTATGGAACTGTTGCCGTTTTTGAAGATTTATACGGCAATTTGTGGGACTTTATCCAGCCTTCAAGTGAAAATAGTGCTTCTTAGTTGGGCTCTCGGTTGTGGGTTGTGAAAATCGAGCTATTTTACTTCATAAAATATCTGTTGGGTCAAAATCTCTCCTTTGATGGTTTGAGCTACTACTTCTATTACAAACTGCCCTTTGTCGTGCCCATGCCGAAAAGAAAAATCACACTTGCCATCGTTGTCTGTCCTCAAATCGGGATGCCAATAAACCAAAGGGTTAAAAAGCGGCAAACCCTCTTGTTCAAATGTTTGTTGAATCGGAAAATCGGGAATTGCCTGTGTGCCATTGACTGTGAATATATCTTCGTATTCTTCGGAAGGTACTTTGAGTTCTTTGGATTTGGTGCTGAGGTAAGCGATTCCTGAATTGCCCATTGCTCCAAAGTATTTTTGCAGGTCGGAATCATAAAAAAACAAATCCAAAGTTTCCATTTCGTTCACATCTATGGCAGCAATGAAATCAGAATTTCGGGTCAATTGTCCATCTACCACAAATATCGGCAAACCACTGTGAAACACACGCTTACCAGGTGAAGGGTTGAACATTTTGAAGACATAAGTACCTTTTTTGGCTTTTCGGTATTTCAAAGCTGTTGAGACTTCCTTCAAAAAAACGGGAAGCGTGGGAAAATATTCAAAATCTGCAAATCGTATGGTTCGGTTAGGTAGGGGCTTTGAAGTTGTGTCAGAAACTATGTTGGAGAAATCGGGGTTGGATTCAGTCGTTCCATATAGCTGATAGATTTTTTTTCGAAGACGACTTTGCTGTAAATAATTGATAATTGTAGAATTGTATTCATTTGGAGTGTGAGCATCTGACTTCAAAAAAGAAGGTTCTTGCTGTTCTATTTTGATATCTTCGGGAATCAAACTCAAGAATTGAAGTGTTTTGACTTCTTCAAAAAATGGCATTTCCAAAAGCAACTTCTGATTAGAATCTGTGGAAGGGTACAAAAACTCGTGGTCATCGGGTGAGAAAACACTGATAAGGTTGTTTTGTATAGGTTTTGCCGACTGATACCAAAAGTGAATTTTCTCGCTCAACTGTTGTGCGTTCACATTCCCTTCAAAATCAATTTTGAGATCGGAGTGAATATCGGTCAAATCCCAATCACGAATGACCACTGATAGAGAAGCTTTTATTGGATTACCGTTTTTGTCTTTCACTTCAATAGTAGTGACTACCTTGTCCAAGGTCTTTACACTGGTGGACGCAATTTGTATTTGAAGTGAAGAATCGCTGTTCTTGAGGTTGGTCGAATGAGGAATAGACTTTTTATCTGACACAGGAGCTCCCGATTCTGACATTACCGTTTTATCTTCCAAATCATTGTAAATCGGGAGGTTTAGGTATGTCATTAATAACACATTTTCTTTGGTCAAAGTATTCATTCCCGAAACAGCCAATTGATATTTTCCCGTCTGCCAATCAAAGGGGATTTTGAAGTATCCATTAGCCGTAGTTTTGCCCTCTGTATTTACAAAAAACTGTTGATGCACAGAATTTTCAGAATCAAACAAGCTGATTCGCAAAGCAACGGATTGACCTTGATAGGAGATAGGGAGATAAACCTTGAACCAAATATATTCACCCGTCACATAAAAAGACTTATCCAAATGTAGAAGCGATTGATTGGAGTCAAAAGAAGTTTGAGCGTTAGTTTGTTGAAGTACCAAAAAACTTAACAATAGGAAAAAAGCAAGTTGCTTCAGTTTGTTAAGAAGTAGACGGTAAGACCATTTTTTTATTATTCTTATCATTTTAATTTCTCATTTATTACCATTTGAACCTCCAGGCTATTCCCAATAATCTGGTTTCTCAAAAGAACTGTTCTCCCACAAAAGGCAGTCTTTGCATTGAGCAGGTGCATCCTCATAAGTTTGTGTGAATTCTCCACAGAGATGAAGCGGATAATTTACTTCCGAGGGAGGAATATACCGCCGCAATGTATCTCGCTCAACAGCATAAAAGTAGCCATAAATCACATTCTCAGTACGATTAAGGTTGGTAAAATTGCTCTCAATTTCACCGGCGGGAGTCTCAAAAAGCCCTCCACTTCTATCAGTCACTTGTGCCACTTGATTCCAATAATGGTATGCTCCTTCGCTCAAAGATTCTTGAAAAACAGTTAAGTAATAACCATAAACATAGCGGGAATTTAGAAATTCTTCCAAGACTGCAAACTGCTGCAATTGTTCATCCTCTACCAAATTGCTGTCAAAAACAACCACTTTGTTTTCATTTAATTTTTCCTTGACATAGCACAAATCTCGTGGAGGAAAGGGAGGGATATCCTCAGGCGGCTGCAAATCCCATACTTGATAAGCACCTTCAAAATTCCACTTCAAAAAAGGCCGTTCACCGTTAAAGGTAGTCAAATCGGTACTGACATGGTACTCCAAAAAATCAAAAGTCGCCTCGTCTTCAAATCTGTCCAAAACGACTCCTTTCTTGATTTCAAATCCAATGCTATTCATTGAAGGAGTGGGTAAAATCGGCTCAAAAGTAGATACAATTTCGTCTCCTTCTTGTGTCAGCACATTTAATTGGTAGGACTGTCCCGTTTCTACAGAAAATTGAGGATCGTTTATTGGGATTTCTTCAAAATAAGAACTACTTCCCATCGTTTGTTTCAGCTCCAAAGTTTGCCCCAAATCATTCGTCAGGCGAACATTTTGGACATTGACTTCAATGGGATTTATTGCATTTTCTCCTTGTAATGTGTTTATTTGATGGATTTGCACATGGATAGTAGATGGATTTCCTTTGGTCAATTTCGCTTGAACAACCAAGTTTCCATCATTTGAGTCGTCTGTGGCAAAGGATATTTCGTCTAAGCAGGAAGTAAATAGCAGTAAGCATATCAAAAATATTCTGATGTTCATGGGTTGTAGTTTATGTCCGTTGAAAGTAGCGGGGTTTTAAGCTGACAAAATAAGAAAATACTCACATTTTATACATAATCTGTTCTTATCTTACCTATTCAATTGCTGATTTTGTCATTTAATGCAAAACTAATCATTTAATAATTAATCGTTTAACTTTAGATAAACATTGAGCTTTACAAACCAGGCTTTCTCCTCATACTGCAATATTTTCCCGTCATTCACGATATAGAATAGTAGCTTTGCAGCAACAAAACTAACTATTTTGAAGCTATAATGTTACCTTGTTCTAAACTCATTAATAACCTTTTTATCTATGAAATTATTTGCAGTAAAATCCATTTTGTGTTTATTGCTGTCCCTCACTTTCTCTTTCAGCGTCACTTTTGCGGATGTCGAAAAAATACGTTGGCTTACCGATATTGAAGAAGCGAAACAAAAAGCCGAAGAGCACCAAATACCTATTTTGCTGGTCTTTTCAGGTTCCGATTGGTGCAAACCTTGCATGAAATTGAAGCAAGAAATACTGACAAGCGTTGAATTTGAAAAATACGCCTTCAAAAATTTGGTCTTGGTAGAATTGGATTTTCCTGCTCAAAAGAAGAACCGACTGAGCGATGAACAGACCAAGCACAATGAAGCTTTGGCGGAAAAATACAATACCAAAGGAGCATTTCCTTTGATGGTGGTGGTGAATCATTCTGAAAAAAAACTGGGTGAAATAGGTTACAAAAAAGACTATACTGTTGCGGATTACATCAATTATTTTTCAAGTTTTTCCAAACACAGTTTTAACCCGAAAACCCAAACAAAGGTATTGAAGTTGATGGGTTCACGCTTTGAAGTGTCTGCTATTCACAACGATGTAGGATTGGCTTGGGAGGCGATAAATGCGGGAATCCAAGAAATTACCCGCATCGAAAAACTCATTTCTTCTTGGGATGAAGCCTCCCAAACGAGTGAAATCAATCGAAATGCTGGCATTGAAGCAGTCAAGGTCGACAAGGAATTGTACGATTTGATTCACCGTGCTTTGAAGGTATCGAAACTGACGGATGGAGCTTTTGACATCAGTTTTGCTTCAATGGAAAAGGTGTGGAAATTTGATGGTTCGATGACGGAGTTGCCAAGCGAGGAAGCGATTGTGGCATCGGTCGCAAAGGTGAATTACCAAAACATTCTTTTGGATGCGGAGGCGCAAACGGTTTTTTTGAAGGAAAAAGGGATGCGTATTGGCTTTGGAGCAATTGGAAAAGGCTATGCGGCAAATCGTGCAAAGGCAATTATGCAAGAAATGGGCATTGACAATGGATTGGTGAGCGCAGGCGGTGATTTGATTGGTTGGGGCGAACAAGAGGATGGTACTGAGTGGAAAATTGGCATTGCCGACCCAGAGGAAAAGGATAAGATTTTTTCTTGGTTGAGCATTGTCAATCAAAGTGTTGTGACTTCTGGCAATTATGAAAAATTTGCTATGATTGACGGCAAACGTTATGCCCATATCATTGACCCTCGCACTGGAATGCCTGTTATTGGTTTAAAAAGTGTGACGGTGATTTGTCCCGATGCGGAATTGGCGGATGCTTTGGCGACTTCGATTTTTGTGCTGGGCGAAAAGGCAGGTTTGGATTTGGTGAATCAATTGAAGGGCATTGAAGCTTTACTGGTGACGGACGAAAACGAAATCAAGACATCAGAGAATTTGGACTTGAATTATTATAAATAGTTGTGTTTGAGTTGATAACTGTCTTTGGGTGTTTGTAGAGACGTTTTACTAAAACGTCTCTACAAACACAAAATGAACCCGAACACAATTATCAACATAAACACCTAAATACAACCAAGAAGTATGAAACTATTCAAAATTTGTTGTTTAAGCACGATTGCTTTTTTCTTCATGACCTCTTGCGTTTCCGTCAAAGAGTACCAAAAAATGTACCTCAATGATGAGGACATGAAATTGAGCAAACGCAAAATCGAAATGTACGAAACCAATTTTCAGACCTATCGAGAAGGTGCTTCTGGTGCCAATGGCGGGAAAGTTGGTGGCGGATGTGGGTGTAATTGATTTGGGGACTGGCTTCATACTACTGTACAAAATGATTTTTGAACCACAAAAGTCTCAAAAGGGCACAAAAGAGATGGTTGAGTTTCAGTTCTTTACTTTTGTTTTCTTTGTGCCTTTTGTGGTTGAATTAAAAATGTACAAGTAGTATGAATTGGTTACAAAATAAGATTGTTTTACCCTTCATTCCCATTATCTTTTCCTTCATTCCGGAGTAACCTTGCGGAGAACTGGACCATCACATAATAAGCTCATACACAAGTGTATCCCAAAATCTCAATCACCTTCTTTCTTAATTCCAAACACATAAACACAATCCAAAATAAATGCACAATAAAACACAAGCTCTCCAACCTTTCTATGCTTTTTTGGCATTGTTTCTAAGCACTTTTACGCTCTTTGCCCAAAGCACACCCGACCCAACAATAGACCAAACCTCCACCGAAATAGACGCTCCGACCAAAGAATTGGAGGAGGCAGAAATGAATATTTTGTTCAGCTATTACGATCAAGACGGCAATCATTCACCCGTCACAGGAGGCACAGGAACGGAGGCATTGCAGGACTATACTTCAACCATTATCATTAATTTGCCGCTGAATGTGAAAAACAAAATAGACATCACGGCGGGTTTTGATTTCTATTCCTCTGCTTCAACCGACAATATTGACACCCATGTTTCGTCTGCATCGAGCAGCGATTCGAGGGTTTACTTCAATGTAGGTTATACCCGATTGGTACCAGAAAAGAACAGAAGTTTTGGGATAATGATTGGTGGGTCAAACGAATACGATGTGACTTCTATACAAGGTGGACTGAATTTTAGTCAAGCCTCGAAAGACAACAACCGAGAAATCAGCCTTGCGGCACAAGCCTTTATTGACAATTGGACATTCTATTATCCCTCCGAACTGCGGGGACAAGGGAAATTACTCCCTACCAATGTTCGCCAATCTTACAACTTGTCGGCTACCTATTCGCAAGTTGTTAACAAACGGATGCAAGTGGCTTTCAATCCCGAAGTAGTGTATCAGTCAGGGCTATTGTCAACGCCTTTTCACCGAGTCTTTTTTGCAGAACAAACCCAAGCCAAAGTCGAACAATTGCCGAGTTCTCGCCTCAAAATTCCATTGGGTGTGCGAATGAATTATTACCTGTCTGACAAAATTTTGCTGCGCTCTTATTACCGCTTTTATACCGATGATTGGGGCATCACAGGACACACCGCAAGCATAGAAATCCCCTTCAAAATCAACCGTTTCTTTTCCATCTATCCACACTACCGCTACTATACCCAAACGGCTGCCGACTACTTCCGACCCTTCAAAGAACACAGCCTTTCCGAAACTTTTTATACTTCGGATTACGACCTTTCGGCATTTAGCAGTCAGCAATATGGAGTTGGTCTTCACTATTCTCCTGTCAATGGAATTGGACGCATGAAGATGCTCAAATTGGGTAAAAAACCTGCCAACGTATTGTTGTTCAAAAGCATAGATTTGCGGGGTGCGCTGTACGATAGAAGTGATGGATTGAAGGCTTGGTTGATTAGCTTGGATATGGGTTTTACTTTTTAGCAACAGTGAAAACTCCATCTCGCTCGGTATCAATAGAACCTCCAGTATATCCACAAGTACCCATTCGTGGAGAATTGACCACAGGAAGTTGTGCGTATTCTGCATCTTCACAAGTTTCTTCGTGCTTTTCCATACAGTCCTCGCAGAAAAAAGCCTCTTCATATCCTAAGTGAACAGAACATATATCACTAGCAGGTTCTTTGCCACAACTTTGACAATAGATTTCCAAAGGTTCATTGCGTGAGAGTAAGACAATGGCTTGTTTTTCCTTCAAAAAATGCTCGCCAATTACCTTGATGGTCAGCTCGGTAGTAGAGCCAAAATCGTATTCATATTTGGTTTTGAAGCCTTTTGAAAAATATTCTTTTACTTTACGGCTTTTGCCAATTTCACTGCCCCAGTTTCCAAATTGGCTCATGTGACCACAACATTCCAGCCAGATTTGACGCAAAAAACCGTCTAATTTACTAAAATTTGCATCGCCTGAAATCAACAATTGAAGAAACATAATATCGGCTTCTACCCGAATGTGAAAATATTGTTTGCTTCCCGTTCCTTCGACTGCCATTTTCTTCAAATGTGTCTCCAAATGCCGACTGATACCTGCTTTGCTGGAGACTTTATTGCAGTAATAACACTTGCCTTCTGATTTTAATTTTGCCATGATTTGTTGTTTTTAGATTGATTACAAAGTTATAAATCTGACAACAATGTTCTCAACCATTGTTGCCCATAAAAAACACTGGCAGCGTTCACTTGTTTTTTCCAACGCTTCAAATCTCGTTTCGTTTTTTTGTGAATAATTTCCATATCTTCAATGAAAGCTTGATAGGTATCTATGTTTGCCATTAATAACTTTATCAGTTTACGCAAGAAATTGATAAACATGCGATAAGATGCCACTTTGTTGGCGGCAATCTTGTCTTTTTGGTCGAAAATGTACTTGGTAAAACTGTTCAAAAAATTCTCTAAGACCTCCAATTCCTTCAATTCAAAATAACTTTTTGCCAACAGCAATTTCTCCCCCAATTTGTAATACACATCCGAACTATTACTCTCCAAAAGCAAATCCAAGACCTGTTCGTATTCTTTTTTGGCAAAATGTAAATTGGCGAGATTCAACAAATAGGCATCTTGACGAAAAGCAACGGGAACAATTGTAGCTTGATGTTCTTCAATAAAATCGGCTGCCCAATCGAACTTCTGCAATGCCAAAGCGACTGTCACCACATTTTTGAAAACGCTATGGTGCAAAGGTGTTTGCTTGCCCAATATTCCCCGCTTCAACTGTTGACTATACAACTCAAAAAGCTCTTCGTAATATTCGTCAATGGGAAAAATGCGCTTCACCGAATTTTCTAAGTAGGTGTAAAATGCCCTAATTTCGTAGGGATTGAACTGCTCACCATATTTCTCCAATAATGATTTAAAACGCTCATAATGATTGTATTTCTCAGGGTGCAGTTTCAATAACAATGCCTGCCGATACAAAGCAATCGCTGGAAGGTGCTGCCATTCGCTTGCTTCCAAAAAAGCAAAAATTTCCTCTTTCAAAGCATAATCGTACTCAATTTTTACGATTTGTTGGCGGTTCAACATCTGGCTCCAATGCTGCAATTTCTGCAAGAGGTAATAGATATCCAAAGCATCAGTCATTGCTTGCAGATTGATGTCGCCCGTTCTATCATCCCTTTGGCTTTGGAAATTCGCCAACGTTTTTTCCATCAAAAATTGACGCTCATAATATGCCACATCTTTTTCGGGTGTTTTATCTTGTTGCTTCTGAAGTCGTTGATAAGTGCTTTCAAAATGTTTGGGTAGAGAAAGATGTTGGTAAATTTGGAGTAGCTGCAATTGGGTTTTGTCCTTGTCTTGACTGAGGTATTCATGTACTAAGAATTTTTCTACGAGCTTGAACAACTCAGAATTGAGGCGGTTGAGTTTGGGTTTGTTCATTTTTTGATGCGGAAAAACGGCTGCAAAGGCTGTTTCTGTCGAGCAGTGTTTTTCGTCAAAAGTAGGGTAGTGGGTTTTGAGATAGTAAAAAAGCGACAGTATTTGTTGGTTTTCATTGAAGTAGGGAGATTGTAGAAACTGCTCTAACTTTTTGATTTCATGTGCGTTGAATTTTTGTAGTAGTGTTATTAATTTTTCGTGCATGGAGGCTGGTTTTTTTACCTTCAAAACCAATCTTGGCAATAGAATGTTTTGATTGAACACGGAGACACAAAGGCAAGGAGGGTTTTCTGCACTTGGTTTGGAATAGAACGGAGAGGTGCGGAGATGGAGAGATTTTTTTGAAAACAGGTAAACCAAAAATAAAATCATGAAAAACTACCTCCATATCAACATTGCATTATTACTCACAATGTTTACATACAATTCCAATTTTGCAGTTGCCCAAACCGAACCTACTTGCGAAGCTGCAAATATTCAACTGCTGTTTTACAACCACAATGATGGAAATACAACGATTGGTTTGGGCGTGAGTTTTGAGGAAAATACGGTGAATTACCAAATAGTGCATGAATATGTGATTGGTGAAGAAACGATTGTGGAAATCTTACCTGCTGATGATTTGGAAATCGTATTGAATCTCGACCCACTCGTTTTGTACCATCAATTCACCGTTGAAAGTTTTTGCAGCAATGAATTGCAACAAATTGGGGCATCTTTGGTACTGGATTTCTCTGACTCAGACATTGACTTAGCTTGTCCCATTCCTACCAATTTTGTCGTAGAATCTCTCACCAACGACAACATCATCTTGACATGGCAGCCCATTGAAGAGGCTGAATCTTATACCATAACCTATCAACCTGAATTAGGCAATCCCATCGAATTTACCACTCCTGAAACCTTTTTCAAAATTCCCTTGCAAGCCGTTTGCACCCATACTTTCCAACTCTCCACCAATTGCAGCGACAAAAAACAGTCTTTGTTGAGCAAAAGTGCCATTAGTCAGATTACAGTCGTGACGGTAGATGATGTGAAAAAAGACATTCAAACTTGCTGTGAAACATTTTGGACGGACGTACAAAATGCCCACCGATTGTTGTGTACGGCGCATGGTGATTTTGGCTCAAACAAAGTTGATTTTATAAATGTGCATATCAGCATTATTCCCATAGATAGCTGTTTTACAGATGCAATTGAAGTGAATCTGACTGCAATGGAAGTGAATATCTATCCCAACCCATTTGCAGAATATTTGGTCATTGAAGGAAAAAATAGGCCTTTTGAAGAAAGCGTTTTGCATATTTTCAATGCCAAAGGTGAACTCCTTTTACAGCAAAATCTATCTACTCCCATCCTTCAATTAGAAACGTATCAATTGCCACAAGGCATTTATTTCTACCAATTGAAGCAAAAACAGCAAAAAATAAGCGTAGGAAAATTGGTCAAATATTGAAGCTTGTCCGATTATCGCTTTTTTAGGTAATCAAAAACGCCTCTTTTTGATGTCTTTATTACAGTAAAATCTTGATTTTCAATAAAAACACCTTCCTTTCAAGCTTCCGATTCTGTCACCTAAAAGTAATAGGCTTTGGGCGGCAATGACGATATATTTGTCATTGTTAGCGAAACATTAAGTTTTGGAGGATAGAACAGAGGGGAGGAAAGCGGGATTCTCGCTTCTCACTTCCGACTTCTCGCCTCCAAACAAATTATTAAACCTCAAAACCTTTTGACAGATGAAACAAGTAACATTTTGTGAAAAACGTAAAAACACCTTTTCTGCAATTCATTTCCTCCAACGAGTTTTATTCTTCTGTTTGGTAGCCTTGATTGGATTGAGCAGTTGTGAAAAAGACCCTACTCCCGAGCCTCAGCCTGAACCCGAAAAAACCGAAGAAAAGAAATCCTTGGTGGTTTTGGATTGGCCCAAAGCTTTGGAAGATTGTATTACCGATGCCGAAAAAAAAGGTCTCAAAGATGGCACTACATCTTGGTGGAAAGTATGGGATGATATGAAGAAACGATGCCCTGATGTAGAAAACGTTGACAATGGTGCAGAATTGGTCAGATTGGCAAGATGGGGAGACAATGCAGCTTTGGTGTCGAGTAAACACGATTTGAAGGCTGAACTCTGTAAGTTTGCCGATGATGATAAATGTTGTATTGATACCCTAACGATTATGGGGCACGGCTCCAGTGGTTTGATTACCGTAGGAGGTGGACAACAAGCTCCTGAATGTAAGTACATCAATGGGAATACAGAAGATTGGATGTCGGTTTTGGAGGATAAAATGAAGGCTGCCTTGTGCGATAGTGCGGTGATTTTCTTGAATGGCTGCAATGTGGGAAGCGGCGAAAAAGGATTGAAGAAAATGCAGTTTATTGCTGATGCTTTTGACGTGACAGTGATTGCACCTACTCGAACAGGAACTGCGGGGGAAGATTTGGAGGATTATGAAAGTGATTCTTTGAGAGTGGTAAAACCTGGTGATACTTCAACGGATAATGTCTCGGAAGAGGAAACCGACCAGAAAGCAGCTGGGAAAATCAAGGGAAAAATGAAGCCCAGTAGCGAAAAACCATTGAAGAACAAGATCGTAGGTTTAGGGGTTTACCCAATTAATTACGATGCAATTCCTTCTTTGAGCCAAGGTTTTACATTGCCCATTAATGACCCTGCATTTTTGGAGATCGTGAGTTTTGAAGCCATCAATGGAGAATTGTCGGTCATAGAGGAAGAAGGTTTAACCAGAGTAGCTTCAACTATTTGGATTGTGGCTTATGAAGATGGTAGTTTTGAAGTTGCCAAAACCATTTTCAGCAATCACCTTTTCACCAAAAGTACGCCCGAAGGCAATATCTATTTCCAAGTCAATGATTTTGGACGGCAATTGATTCAACAAGCCATAGAAATGTCGGTGAATTAACTGTTAGTAAATTTACTTGATTCTAAAAAACTCCCAAAGTGAACAAGTCACTTTGGGAGTTTTTTTTTTTGCCAAAACAAGAATAGTCTTTAGAATTATTGTTATTCGTATTTTTACCATAAGCTTTTGGTATAAAACCTTCAATATTTGGCTACTTCAATTTCAACAGAACCTTCCAAGCTAATTTTTTTCAATTCGGCTATTTTAATATCATTTACCAAACTTTCATCGAAAGGCACTTCAATCTTCACATAATTGTCTGTGAAACCGTGCATCATGGTGCCTTGTTTTTCTCCTTCAAATAATACTGGGCGAATCGTTCCCAGATGCTGTTCATAAAAATGTCGACGTTTTTTTTCGGACAATATCCGCAGCATCTGACTGCGTTCTCGGCGAACACTCAATGGAACGACAGGAGAAAGACTCAAAGCGTGTGTATCGGCTCTTTCGGAATAGGTAAAAACGTGTAGGTAAGAAATGTCTAAGTCGTTTAGGAAGTGATAAGTATCCAAAAAATCTTCGTGGCTCTCGCTTGGAAAACCCACAATTACATCCACTCCAATACAGGCATGAGGCATCAGTTGTTTGATTTGTTTGACTCTATCTGTATACAATTCTCGTTTGTAGCGGCGGCGCATAGCCTTTAATATTTTATTGCTACCCGACTGTAAAGGAATGTGAAAATGTGGCATGAATCGTTTGGACTGAGCGACAAATTCGATGGTTTCGTTGGTCAACAAGTTGGGCTCGATTGATGAAATGCGGAAACGTGAAATAGGCACATTTTCTAAGGCTTTCACCAAATCCAAAAAGGTCACTTCCTTGTCCGTTCCATCGTTCAACCTGCGGCCATAATCTCCAATATTCACACCCGTCAAAACAATTTCTTGAACGCCCATTGCTGCAATTTTGTGGGCATTATTGACCACATTTTCGATGCTGTCACTTCGACTTTTACCACGAGCAAGCGGAATCGTACAAAAAGCACACTTGTAATCACAACCGTCTTGTACTTTTAGGAAAGAACGAGTACGTTCACCTACTGAGTAAGCATCGACAAAAAAGTTGGCGGCTTCAATTTCGCAAGAAATAAACTGTCCTTTTTTTTGTTTGGTGAGGTTGTCGAGGTGTTCGACAATATTGAACTTTTCGGCAGCGCCCAAAACCAAATCCACGCCAGGAATTTCGGATATTTCTTTGGGTTTCAATTGAGCATAGCAACCCACAACAACGATGTAGGCATTGGGTGAGTGCTTCAATGCTTGTCGAATCACCTTGCGACACTTTTTGTCAGCATTATCGGTGACAGAACAGGTATTGATGACATAAACATCCACCTCTTTTGCTTTAAAAAAATCAACTGTTTGGAAACCACCTTTTTCCATCAAACGACTGATACCCGAAGTTTCAGAGTAGTTCAGTTTGCAGCCCAAAGTGTAAAATGCTACTTGTTTGGTGCTGATTATTGCAGTATTTGTTGAAGTATTCACAGGCGCAAAGATAGGGAAATATTGAAAGAGGAAAAAAATGCCCAAAATACTCCATTATTTCTTCAACAACGGGAATATTTTGAGCATTTAATTTAATCGTATCTGCTCTATTTACACCATTTTGTCAGCACATACAGAGCTGGCAAAGGCATTTGGTTTGGCTTTGAAGGCAAAACCCATACCCAAGATGTATCCCATAGCCTCTTTCAAAGCCACGTTAGATTCAAATTGTGGGTTGGTGTTGATGTCGGCGTGTACTTCCAAATCAATGTCGTAGGCATCGAATAGATCGCAGAGGCTGTAAGCAATTTCGATAGACATAGCTACTTCCAACAGCATACGCTCCTTGATAGACGTTTGCTGATTTCTGCTTTCATTGTGAATGAACATAAAGCCACCTCTTTTTTCTCGCAAGAAAACGATGACCGTAGCAAACTCAACTGTTCCGCCTCGTACTTGTGAGTCAGAACCGATGCAGACTTTTAGCTTATTGCCTGCCTTTTTTTCTCTGATAATTGTTTGTTCAACAGTTTGTTTTAGTTCCAGAATTGGCTCACCATTGAATCTTCTCCATTTTTTCATGATTAACAATAGATTTTGATTATTACACTCAATATTAAGTTCAAATACAAATATTAGACTGTCTCCTATGTTTGTATTTGAATTTTAGGTGAAAAGTGGGTGCAAAATCATTTATTAAAATCCAACACTTCAAGTGCTTTCAAGTCAATAAGGTATTTTTTATCAAAATAATTCCCTTAATACTCGAAATAATGATTTTTTTTGTAAATTTGCGGCTCGAAAAAATAAAAAACAATATAAAATGAATAAAGAGATACATCCAAAAAATTATCGGTTTGTTGTCTTCAAAGACTTTTCTTGCGATCATTCTTTCTTGTCACGTTCTACCATTGAGACTAAAGATACAATTGTTTGGGAAGATGGCAAAGAATACCCATTGGTGAAGTTAGAAATCTCCAGTGCTTCGCATCCTTTTTTCACTGGTCAAATGAAATTTATTGATACGGCTGGTCGAATTGAGAAGTTCCAGAAAAAATACGCAAAATTCAAGAAGAAGGCATAATAGAGTATTAATTATACTCTTTTGTATGAAAATTATATGCATTTTCAAAAAAGCCTCGATTTTACATCGAGGCTTTTTACTTATAATTAACTGCTGTATAAGTCCGACAGATTGATATTCAACTTTTAATAAAAAGATAACATTCTCTTCACCTTTTTCGGTAGATACTGCTCATGAGTAATTATATATTATTTGACGACGCTACTCGCAGACATCTTCTTCCCCTCACTTTTACCCGACCTATTGCAGATTTGCGAATTGGGATACAGACGATTCGACAAAAGTGGCAAAGCGCATTAAATCAATCTACTTCTACGCTGACTGCTCCTTATTTGCAGGCTTTGTTTCCGATGAATTGGGCGAAAAACAAAACAAATGTTTTCATCAATTCTTCGATTTTACCCAACAAAATATTGGTTAAACAAATTCAAAACCTGGGTATCAATGAGGCAATAGTTGAAGGAAAAATGATTATCGCTGCAAAAAGCGACAAGTCACATCCGCATATTCTACACAAAAGCACCAACGAACAAATACCTTTAATTACGAATTATTCGACTCATTCTCCTAAAACAACTTACCGAAAACTCAATCATGTATGGGATTTGTTTCTATACAATGCCGAGGCTATTCAAGTTGATTTTGAGGAACTTACCCACAACCAAAACAGCACGATACCAAGCGCAACCAATACGCTGATTAATCAAAACCAAATTTTTATTGCGGAAGGGGCGAGCGTTCAAGGGGCTTTTTTAAATGCAACGGATGGTCCTATTTACATCGGCAAAAATGCAACTGTGATGGAGGGAAGTTTGATTCGTGGGCCTTTTGCGCTATGTGATTATGGAGTAGTGAAAATGGGCGCAAAGATATATGGCGGCACTACTATTGGTCCTTATGCAAAAGTTGGTGGCGAAGTCAGTAATTCGGTGATATGGGGATATTCTAATAAAGGACATGATGGTTTTTTGGGAAATTCGGTCATAGGAGCGTGGTGCAATTTGGGAGCTGATACCAACAGTTCTAATCTGAAAAACAACTACAGTAAAGTCAAAGTTTGGAACTATTCGGAAGAAGGCTTTGTGACATCTAATCAGCAGTTCTGCGGCTTGATTATGGGAGATCATTCCAAAAGTGGAATCAATACGATGTTCAATACAGGAACAGTTGTCGGTGCTGCTGCAAATATTTTTGGAAGTAATTTTCCTCCCAAATTTGTTCCTTCTTTTTCTTGGGGTGGCGGTGAAGGACTTACTACTCACAAAATCGAAAAAGCCATTGATACGGCTCGTAGGATGTATGCTCGTAGAAACTTACAGTTTTCAACATTGGAGGAAGATATTTTGAAAACGATTTTTGAACAGACGGCTTTTTTGAGGTGATAATGAAGGTAGGTATCGGGTGACTCAAATCTTTAGATTTTAATTTTGGAATATTAAAACATATTTTTTCATGCAAATCAAGGTATCTGATACCTTTTTGCAACCATTAATAAAGATAAATAGAACTATGAGAGCAAAAATAGTAGCAGGTAACTGGAAAATGAACAAAACGGCTCAGGAAGCCTTAACATTGACTCAAGAAATCATTGAAGGACTAAAAAATGTAGAATTAGGGGCTAACAAACAAGTAATCGTTTGCCCACCTTCTTTGTATTTGAGTTCTGTGAAAAATACTACAGAAAATTCAAAATTGCAGGTGGGGGCACAAAATTGCCACCAAAATGATTTTGGTGCTTATACGGGTGAAATTTCAGTTCCAATGCTGCAATCCTTGGATATACCGTATGTTATACTGGGGCATTCTGAGAGAAGGACTTATTTTGGAGAAACAGATGAACAGATAAAAGAAAAAGTGGATAAGGTATTGGCATACGATTTGAAGGTAATTTATTGTTGTGGAGAATTATTAGCTGTTCGTGAAACGGGAGCTTACTTCGATTTGGTCAAACAGCAAATTTCTACAGCCCTGTTCCATCTTACTCCTACTCAACTACAAAATGTGGTGATTGCCTATGAGCCTGTATGGGCTATTGGTACGGGCGTAACAGCAAGTCCTGAGCAAGCTGAGGAAATGCATGCTCACATTCGCCACTTAATTGCAGAACAATACAATCAAGAAATTGCTGATCAAATGACTATTTTGTATGGCGGAAGTTGTAAGCCTTCAAATGCTGCATCCCTTTTTTCAAAGCCCAATGTAGATGGGGGGTTGATAGGAGGCGCCGCTCTCAAAGCAGATAGTTTTTTAGGAATTATCGCTTGTATGTAGCAGAATTTAGATGCTATTCGTCAGCAAATAGGCAATATTTGAGTCTTTGACAATCCACTTTTGAGATAATTAACTATATTACGCCCGAACTGCTAAACATTCTGTTAATATGGTGGTCTAAAGATTAAAAGCAAAGCCAAAACAAAATTATTGAACTGAACTAAACAGTAAGATCATGAAATACCAAATAAATGTTGTCGAACACGCCCTAATTATCTCCTTTGAAGGAAACCTAATGGATAAAGAACAGTTGGTTGATTTGACCAACGAACTTGATTTATATGTCGAAGAAGGCATCAACCTTTTTGTGGTAAATGTTGCTCAATTAAAACATATCAACAGTACAGGACTTTCTGTATTGCTCACTTTACTAACCAAAGCCCGCAATTCGGGAGGTGAATTGATTCTTGCAGGTATTCCCAAGCACCTTAATAAGTTGTTGATTATTACCAAATTGAATTCTATTTTCACAATTGTAGATAGTGTAGAAGACGGAATCGAAGCATTGGTGGTGTAAAATGATGGCGTGTAGTAAGTTGAATGACTCTACAATCGTCTAAAAATTTGGCACTTAAAATATTGTATGTAGACAATGTAATGGTATGTAATGCAATTCAATAAAATAAACCCTTGTTATTTACAAAAATAGCAAGGGTTTGTTCAATCTATTAACTGGATTCTAAGAAATCCTTCAAGCTCCAATAAATCCTTAACCCAAAATTAACCTCCTTCCGTTTTAATATACCCCACAATTTCCCTAACTTCACCTTTTACCAAAAACAATGTAATAATTATGTCAGTAGATGTATTGTTAGGTCTTCAATGGGGAGACGAGGGAAAAGGGAAAATAGTGGATTACCTTGCGAACAATTATGATTTAATTGCACGATTTCAAGGAGGTGCAAATGCGGGACATACGCTATATATAGACGGAAAAAAAATCGTCTTGCACAATATTCCTTCTGGCGTATTCCACAAACGCCCCCTCAATTTGATTGGTAATGGTATGGTTATAGACCCCGTTGCCTTCAAAAAAGAAGTAGAGCAAATAACGGCTTTCGGCACAGATGTTCGCCAAAAATTAGTTCTATCCAAAAAAGCACACCTTACCATACCAACCCACAAAATTCTAGATGCTGCCTCAGAAGCTGCTAAAGGAAAAGCTAAAATCGGTTCAACTTTGAGAGGGATTTCGCCAACTTACATGGACAAAATCGGTCGAAATGGTTTGAGAATTGGCGATATCACCTTGCCCGATTTTGAAGAACGTTATCAAAAGTTGAAGGCAAAACACGAACAACTGTTGTCGAGACTCTACGATTTTGAGTATGATTTAGAAGAAATGGAAGCTGAATGGAGAGAAGGGATTGAAGTTATGCGTTCTTTTAAATTAGTAGAAGGAGAATACTTTGTGAACCAATTTTTGAAGGAAGGAAAAGAAGTTTTGGCAGAAGGCGCACAAGGCAGTATGTTGGATATAGATTTTGGGACTTACCCCTATGTCACTTCTTCCAATACGATTACAGCAGGAGTCTGCAATGGTTTGGGAGTGGCTCCACAGCACATTAAAGAAGTTATCGGGATTACCAAAGCCTACTGTACTAGAGTTGGCGCAGGGCCTTTTCCCTCTGAATTAGAAAACGAAAAAGGCGAAGAAATTCGTAGAATAGGAGGGGAGTTTGGTGCGACAACAGGTCGACCTCGCCGTTGTGGGTGGATAGATTTACCAGCCCTTCAATACGCAATTATGCTCAATGGCGTAACCAAAGTGGTGATGACCAAAGTAGATATTTTGTCGGAATTCGAAAGCATTGAAGTTTGTGAGACTTACAAAGTAGATGACAAAATTCAAAATCATCTACCCTATGACCTCACAAAACACAAAATCATTCCTATTTATCGAGTTTTTGAAGGTTGGCAGTCGAGTTTGGACAATTTAGAAACTTTTGACCAACTGCCTTCAAAACTTCAAACGTATATTCAATACATTGAAGAACAATTGGGGGCTCCTGTAGATATTTTATCAACAGGACCAGAACGGAATCAATTGGTATTTAAGGTAGTGGAAGAAGTTATTGCTTAGGTAGCTGTATTGTTCTATTGCTGAATTGCTAAACGGCTCAACATCATATTAAAAATGTAGTGCCAAATAGTGATTGTGAAACAATAAGAGAATACAACAATAAATCAATCTATAATGTCTAATTTTCAACTCTACAACAACAAAGGGCAAACACTGACCGAACGCAGCCTCGAACTGCCACCCTATTCCAAAATCGAAGGGATTGATGCGCCGAAAGGTTACATCGCTTCTCAGCCTTTGACAGATGCAGTGAATGTGGCATTGGCATTGGGGCAGCCTTTGTTGCTGACAGGAGAACCAGGCACAGGCAAAACCCAATTGGCGAGCAGCATTGCACACCAATTGGGTTTGCCCTTGTTGAAGTTTTATACCAAAACGACTTCAACGGCAAAAGACTTGTTCTATAGATATGATTCACTGCGGCATTTTCACGATGCTCAGTTAAAGGATAAAAAAGAAGTGGATACCAATGAATACATCGAGTTGAATGCTTTGGGACAGGCGATTGTCAATTCAGCAGATATGCGTTCGGTTGTGTTGATTGACGAAATAGACAAAGCCCCTCGCGATTTTCCAAATGATGTTTTGTACGAACTGGAAAACATGGCGTTCAAGATTCGAGAAACAGGAATGCAATACGCTACAAGGGAAGCAAATCGCCCGATTGTCATCATTACAAGTAACTCCGAAAAAAACTTACCTGATGCTTTTTTGCGACGTTGTATTTTTTACCACATTCCCTTTCCTGCTACTGCTTTGTTGAAGCAAATTGTAAACAGCCGAGTGGCATTGAAAGAAGATTTTAGAAACGACATGTTGGATGCTGCGATTGAGCATTTTGAAGACTTGAGAGCCAAAAAACTTCGCAAAAAACCTGCTACTGCAGAATTGCTTTCATGGATTCATGTTTTGAATACCCTCAATATTCGTCCCAACTCAGATATTCCTGCTGAAATCAATCAACTCAAAATGACTTACACCATTTTGGCAAAAAATCAAGATGATTTGGAAGTGATGCGAGGTGATTGAACTTTTTTGGAGTTGGCTGTGAGAGATTGTATAAAAGCATACTGAAAGTGTATGATGATAAACGGAATATAAATCCTTTACCATCATACAACTTTGTTATTACACAATTTTATTAGGATTGTTTAGCATTGATACACATAGTTGTATGTGGGACAAGCTTCAATCTTCTTTTGTCAATCAATTCGCCTGTCACTACACAAACGCCGTAAGTTTTATTCGCAATCCGTCTCAAAGCATGTTCCAAACTGCGAATAAACTTTTGTTGTCTTTCCATAATTTGACTCAAATATTCCCGCTCACTATGAGTTGATCCGCTTTCAAAATCGCCCAATTTAGAAGGATCGTTTTCCTCGTTCAATTCTATCAATTGCTCTTTGGCGTAAATCAATTCTTCTCTAGCTTTCTCAATTTTTGCCTCAATGATTTCTTTAAATTCTGCTAAATCAGCATCACTGTAACGTACAAATTTTTTGTTGTTCTCCATTGTTTATTTAGGATTATGTTTTGTTTGATAATTGGTTTATAGGTTATGGTGCATAAAAAAGTAAGTAAAAAATTTTGCCTTACTCACAGAATGATATTATAGACTATTTATTGTGTTTTGGTCACAATTTTTATACCTAAAAAAAACATCCTTTTTTTTCAATAAAAATAGTGACCGATCTCAAAATCGGTGTCTATAATTCAAATTCAAAACAACGGCTTGTATTACTTAAACTCAAATACTTTACAACTATGCAATACGGAGAAGAAAATTATTACGACAAAGAAGAATTGGAGCAATACAATATTCACGCTCCTGCTACAAGTGTTAGTCAGAAATATGAAGAAGATGATTACGACTATATGGATGATGAGAATACAGATACTACTTCTGATTCCGAAGTCCTTATACCTTCAATGGACACAGTAGAAGAAGTGTTTGTCTCTACCAATGAAACCTGTTTTGAGGTGCATATTGCGGTGAAGAATATCGCAAAGAAAAACATCCGAATCAACACAGATAAGCACAATCTAAATGTTAACATCACTCCAAAAGCAGGAATGAAAGGTTTGGCTGGGTTTAGTCATGCGTTCCGACTTCCTCTAAATGCCAATGCTAGAAGTGTCTCGACAAGATATAGTAAAGGGTACTTGGTGGTGAGTGTACAGTTGAAAAAAGGAGAACATAGAATTTAGGGGTTTACAATTGATGAGATAGTATTTTTCATATTTTCTCCATTTGCATGGACTGCAAATTAATGAAAAAAAAAGCCGCCTTTGAATCAAGTGTCAATTAAACACATATTCAAAGGCGGCTTTTTTATTTTTTAAAATTTTATTCTACCACTACCTTCCGTACCTGTTGTCCATATTCTGTCTGCATTCGTACAAAATACAATCCACTTGAAATGGTCTCTACATCCCATTCAAATTCGTGAACCCCATTTTGAAGTTCACCTTGCTGCAATGTTTTTACCCTCCGTCCACTGATATCCAAAACCTCCAAAAGAGTGAGACCACTTTTCGGTAAGTATACTTCAATATGGCTCGTATTTCCCTTCTGCAAGAAATTAGGCCTAATATCCATTTGCAGCAGATTCGGCAAGTTGATAGGGTCAATATCGTCCAGGATACAGTCAGGAACTTCAATAGCTGGAAAAAGCATCTCCCCACAACCTTCATTTGATACATTGAAAGGGAGTGTGATGTCCATGCTTCCTGCCGGTAAGTCGCTTATAGTAGAAGGAGTAACCACATCGTTTTGACAAACAGGAACAACTACATAGCTACAAACTCCATCCGCATTTTCGACCAAATCTACCATAGGAGCTTGAGGAGCAGGATACAAATTCACGATATGTGTACCTCCTGCAATTTCCACACTGCCATCTACTTGACAACCAATCGTTAGATTGAAAATCACCGCTTGGGCATTGCAGCCATCGCCACTGTAAATCAACGGATCAGAAGGATTTGGGAACCAATTGATAGTCGCTCTTTCAGCTAAGTCCACACTTGACAAAATGGTTTCATCACTCGGCACATTTGGAGAGTCACCATCACAAAGACTTTCAGTGGTATTGAAGACACCTGCGCTTGTGGGACATATAGCTGGGCAAGCAGGAATGGTAACATCAAAGAAAGTCAAGCCAGTACAGGCTTCATTGGTCACTTTGATGATTTGTACCAATTCGCCAGAACCTGCAACTTGGTCTTCAATAACAGCAGGATCCATAATGTCGTTTTCACAATTCGGAATCAGTTCATAACGACAAACTTCTGTGGCAGAAATCAAATTGACTGTTGGAGCTTGTGGACTGGGATATAGAAAAACGGTGTGTGTACCACCATTAAGAACAATATCCAAATTATCAGAGCAACGAATTCTTAATTCAAAGTCCAGTCGTTGAGGAGTACAGCCATCACCTTCATAAACCAAAGGCACGATGGGATTGATTGACCATTCGATAATCGCATTGGTTGGGTCGTCCAGACTCGCCAATATATCTCCATCACTTGGCACATTTGCCAAACCCATTTCACAGATACTTTCCGAGCCATTGAAGTCACCTATGCTTGAAGGACAGATAGGAACGATTTCGGGACAATCAGGAACTGGAACATTGTCAAAAGTCAATTCAGAACAACCTTCATTTGCTACTGTAAAACTTTCAGTTGCACCTGTAGTGCCAGGATTTTGGTCGCTGATGATGGAAGGAGTAACCATATCATTGGGGCAGTTGGGAACAACAGTATAACTGCAAATTTCGGGATTGCTAAATACAATGGAAGGAGCTTCTGGAATGGGATAAATAGTCACGCTGAATGTGCCTGCTTCAATGCTCACCGATTCGTCTTCACTACAAAGAATGGTCAAGGTGAGTTCAACAGTTTGCGGCTCACAGCCATCCCCACTATATACCAAAGGTGCACTTGGATCAGTCGACCAAACGATAACCGCATTGGTCGCGTCATCCAAGCTATTGAGAATCGTTTCGTCATTGGGAACAGTTGGTCTATCACCATCACAAACATCCTCACTTGCAGAAAAATCTCCTACCATAGTTGGGCATTGAGGTAGAGGATTACAAGCATCTTCACTTTCCGCCAAGAATTGAATTTGCACCGTTTCGCCCCAATCAAAACAGTTGTCGTCCAAAGTAAAATTGTTGGTGCCTTCGTCAAAATGGATGTAGGTAACAGGCGTAAACCACAGCATAGAAACACCAAAGTCATAAGGGTCTAAACCAGAAGAAGTTCCGATGACCGTAGTAGCGAAGTTTGCACCATTTCCAGGAATGGCAGCACCCGTAAATCCCTCGCCTTCAAAAGGAGAACCGTCACCAGGATTGCTCGTAGAAATTACCCAACCCACTACAGGATTGTCGCCTTCATTGACACCCAAATCCAATGTTGCAGCATTGACACTTAGTTCATGATTTTCTTCGACACACAGAGCAACGGTCAATTCCAAATTGTCCGCTACTTCTACATTGGCATCGCAGGGAGGAGGACAATCTCCTTCACCATCCGCCAAAAAACTGACTGTAACGGCTTCTCCCCAATCAAAACAATCTTGGTCTAAAAATAAAGGGGGAGTGGCATTCGAATCAAAATTGATGAAGGTTATTGGCACAAAACTAATAGCATCAACATTGAAGCCAAATGGGTCTAAACCATTACTTGTGCCAGTGATGGTTATACCTGTTGTTGTTGCATCACCTGCAATCAACCCACCTGTATAATTGGGATCATCAAAAGGGTTTCCTTCTGCTGCTACACCCGTAATAATGGCCCATCCAACAACAGGATTATCACCCGCATCATTTCCAAAATCCACCGTATTGACATCTGCCAAAAGCATCACACTTTCATCCGAACAGAGGCTAATGTCTTCAATTTGGTCGCTTAAATCCACATTTGCTGTACAATCAGTCGGGCAATCTCCTATTCCATTGGCTAAGAAATCAATTTGAACTGCTGTTCCCCAATCAAAACACTCAAAATCAAGAGTGAAAGCTTGTGCTTCGGCATCATAATCAACGAAGGTAATGGGTGAAACCCAAATAGTGGACACACCCAATTCGTAAGGGTCTAATCCGTCAACTGTTCCTTCAATAGTGGTAATAGTTGTAGTAGGATTTCCTGCCAATACAATATCTGTATATCCTTCTGCCAATAACGGAGAAGCATCTCCAGGGTTTGTTGTGCTGATGCCCCATCCAACCACAGGATTTTCACCCACTCCAGGTCCAAAACTCAAAGTCGTTACATCTGCCACCAAACTGAGACCTTCATCCGAACAAAGCTCTACCATTGTAGGAGCATTAGGGACCAACTCTACATTTGCAGGAGAATTGGTGACCGTAGGTAAAATATCTAATTCATTGAAGGTTCCTTGATTGTGGCGAGGCGTGTCGTCATTTTTATTAACTTCCGTAAAGTCTGCACCAAAAGCCAATTGAGTACTTTCTGTATCATCAACTATTTCAAAACAAACCAAACCAATACTTCGCCAATTGCTACCAACAGTCGGACAGCCTTGATTCGGTAATTCCATAATTGCAGTTACATTTGCCTCCCCTGTGAAGTTATCCGCAAAAAAAGCAGGTTCCATATAGGCTGCATTTCCTCCCGCACACACATTTGTATGATTGAAGTTGATGGATTGATAAGTCGGATTGCTTATTGAGTTGTTATTGAATGTGAAGTAAAAAGTATAAGAACCAATCGAAAAACTCTCTACATCCGAAGCCGATTTTATTTGCATCTGCACACAATAGTCCACATTGGTAGAACCGCATCCTGGTACAAATTCTTCAAATCGAAGGTCGTAAGTGCCTACTTCAACAGGAGTCTGAGCCAACAGTTGAGGGGCTAAAAATCCGCCAAAAACCATTGCAAATACGATTTGTAAAAACGAAAAACGCAAGTATCGAAAAAGGTAAGATGGTATGGAAGCCTTTGAAAAGGAAAAGGTAGAACTGTAATTCATATTTTGCGGTATTTGAAGAAAGTATTTGGAAATGACAAAGTGATATTAAGATTTTTTAGGTCTTAACACAATTTTTTATCCTGTTCTCATTGATATATCTTGTGATGAAATAAAAGGTAACTGAACCAAAAATGAACGATATAAACTCACTCAGGTTTATAAATTTGCCAATTATTCTTTCCACTTCAAATAAGTCTGAATCAGACCGTTTGTAGAAGAATCGTGTTGGTCAATTTTTTTATCAGATTTCAGTTCATTCAAAATCTTATTCGCCAGTTTTTTACCCAATTCTACACCCCATTGATCGAAACTAAAGACATTGTAAACAACTCCTTGAACAAAAATTTTGTGTTCATACAAAGCTATCAGGCTGCCCAGGTTTTGAGGTGTGATTTTTTTGATTAAAATAGAATTGGTCGGGTGATTTCCTTCAAAAACCTTGAAAGGGGTGAGTTTTTTGATTTCGGCTGCCGACATATTCGCTTCCTTCAATTCTTTCACAACAGTTGCTTCGTCTTTGCCACACATCAATGCTTCTGTCTGTGCAAAAAAGTTGGACAATAGTTTTTCGTGATGATCCCCTTCAGGATTGTGACTTTGAGCAGGCGCAATGAAATCACAGGGAATCAACTTTGTACCTTGATGAATCAATTGGTAAAAAGCATGTTGCCCATTCGTTCCAGGTTCGCCCCACAAGATTTGCCCCGTTTGATAATTCACACGCTTACCGCTTCGGTCAATGGATTTGCCGTTGCTTTCCATGTCAACTTGCTGAAAATGAGCTGCAAAACGATGTAAATATTGGTCGTAAGGCAAAATAGCGTATGTTTCAGCCCCAAAAAAATTGTTGTACCACACACCCAGCATAGCCAAGATGACTGGCAAGTTTTCTCCAAAAGGTGTGTGTCGAAAGTGTTCATCCATTTGGTGTGCGCCCTCCAACAATTCTTCAAAACGCTCGAAACCAATGCTGCAGGCGATGGACAATCCGATAGCAGACCAAAGTGAATAGCGTCCACCGACCCAATCCCAAAAGGCGAACATATTGTCTGTATTGATGCCAAATTCACCCACCGATTTTTTGTTGGTCGAAACAGCCACAAAATGTTTGGCAATGGCCTTCAAATCACTGCTTGATTCTCTCAAGAACCAAAGTCGAGCGGTATTGGCGTTGGTCATCGTTTCTTGAGTCGTAAAAGTCTTAGAAGCAATGATGAAAAGTGTGGATTCGTGGTTCAAATTTTTTAGAGTTTCGACCATATGTGTACCGTCTACATTCGATACAAAATGCACCTTCAAATCAGGATGTTGGTAATGCTTCAATGCCTCTACGACCATCAACGGGCCTAAATCAGAACCTCCAATGCCAATATTAACAATGTCCGTAATGCGTTTGTTGGTACATCCTCGCCATCTACCATCTCGAACCTTATCCGTAAAGGATTTCATTTGCTGCAATACCTCGTTGATAGCAGGCATCACATCCTCGCCATTCACTTCAACGGGACTGTTTTTTCGATTTCGTAAAGCAGTATGCAGGACAGCTCGACCTTCTGTTTCGTTGATAATTTGGCCTGTAAACATTTGCTCAATAGAATCTTTTAGATGGAGTTCTTTGGCTAGAGCATTGAACAAATGAAGCGTATCAACAGTGATGTGGTTTTTGGAGTAGTCGAACAAAAAGTCTTGCCATTTAATCGAAAAATCATCAAACCTTTTGGAGTCTGCGATGAATAAGTCGTGAATATTCAAATCTTTTATTTGGTCATAATGAGCCTGTAGTTTCTTCCAAGTTTTGGTTCGAGTAGGGTCTTTTTTTTGAAGCATGGTATGTAAATTGATAATTGTATATTTGGTAATAAAAGCGAAAAATACTACTTTATTGAAAAAATTGTATTTTTTTTGTACTATTTTTCTTCAATGATATGAATACAAGTAGAATGGATTTTATTCTGTTCACCAAAATAATAAATAAAAAACTCTATGCGAATTGTTTTTATGGGTACGCCTGACTTTGCCGTACCATCCTTGGATATTTTACTTCAAAATGGCTACGATATAGTCGGTGTGATTACTGCGACTGATAAAAGGGCAGGAAGAGGGAATAAGTTGCAGCAATCGGCGGTAAAAAAATATGCCTTGGAAAAAGGCTTGAATATTTTGCAGCCCAAAAATCTGAAAAATGCGGACTTTCAAGCAGAATTGGCTGCATTGAAGGCGGAACTACAAGTAGTTGTGGCTTTTAGGATGTTGCCTGCTGCTGTTTTTGAAATGCCACCCAAAGGAACTATTAATTTACATGGTTCGTTGCTACCGCAGTATCGTGGTGCTGCCCCTATCAATTGGGCGGTCATCAATGGTGAAACAGAATCAGGAGTAACCACTTTTTTTATTGAACAGAAAATTGATACAGGTGAAATCATTTACCAAGCCAAAGTGCCGATTGCAGAAACGGATACTGCGGGAGATTTGCACGATGCCTTGCAGGAAGTGGGGGCGAAACTGCTTTTGAAAACGGTGAATGCGATTCGAGACGGAAACCATCCTAAAACAAAACAAATCCTTGAAGGTGAACCCAAAAAAGCTCCAAAAATCTTCAAAGAGCATTGTGAAATCAATTGGCAACAGCCGACAGAAACGATTTACAACTTCATACGAGGTATGAGCCCTTATCCTACTGCTTTTGCATATTTAGACGGCAAGTCATTGAAGATATTTAGTAGTGCCAAAATTATTGGAGAGCATGACTATGAGGCAGGTATTTGGGTTTCGGATGGTAAAACATTTTTGCGAGCAGCTACTACAGACGGTTTCATTGATTTGAAGGAAATTCAATTGCAGGGTAAAAAACGAATGATGGTGGATGCTTTTTTGAGAGGATATCACTTAGGGGATGATTGTGTAAAAGTGTAATGTAAGCATAATACTAAAATAAGATTCTCTGTTTCAAAATCCTACAACCCTGGAATTATTATAATGGCATAAATGAAACTATTTGCAATTGTTATTTTATTGGTTTCCTCATCGGCACTTCTGGCCTCCTTTTATTCGATGCGTGCATTGAAGAAAATGGGCTTATTAAATAAGGAGTACTGGAAGCACAAAGGTTTGAAAAACAGTTTCGCTTACCTGCTTTGGGTGTCTTTGTGGCTGGGTAGTGTGGGCTTGTTGATGAAGGAAACTTGGGGAAAATTGTTGGTTGAGATTGGCTTGGTGATGTTCATTTTGTTTGTCGTGATTCAAGGAATCTTCAAAATCATAGGGTTGTTGAAAGTGGGATTTGCCACACAGGAAACAACAATAGATGTAGAAGAGGACATGGAGTATGAACACAATGAAAATAAGGGAGTTGAGGATCCTTTTATGAAGAACTACATCATCAAAGGCATTGTGGTCAGTGTGATAATGATGGTTTTGTTGGGGGGCTTGGCTTATTGGGCTTTGATATTTTTGCAGAGTTTTACCCAGCTTTAAACCTCAAACACATTTTAATATTCTAAAAAATAATCTTCTTTGACAATCTAATACCATGAAAAAGAGTTTTAAATTTGTCAAACCGATGCAAAATTTTGTATCTTTCAACCATTTATAACTACGAAAACCTTTTAAACACATAACTAATCCGATGATTAACAGCCTTTTATTGCAAGCAACGACCAATGCTGCAGACGCAGCCGAAACTGTTCAAGAAATACCTGTATTGGAGCTATTGATGGAAGGGGGCATTTTTATGTATATCCTACTTGCACTTTCTGTTATAGCAATATACATATTTATCGAAAGATACTTCATCATTGTTTCTGCCTCAAAAGTGGATAGAGACTTTATGACCCGTATTCGTGAACACATGCTGAACAGCAACATTCGAGCAGCAGCAGATCTTTGTCAACAGACCGATACGCCTACCTCAAGAATGGTAGAAAAAGGAATCCGCCGAATAGGCAAGCCTTTGCGTAACATTGAAGTAGCAATCGAAAATGTAGGAAAATTGGAATTGCTTCGCCTCGAAAAACGATTGGCCGGTTTGGCTACGATTGCTGGAGCAGCTCCAATGATTGGATTTTTGGGAACAGTAGTCGGTATGATTCGTGCTTTCTTCCAAATTTCTACGGCTTCTAATAATGTAGATCCTGGTGCTTTAGCGGGTGGTATTTACCAAGCTCTGGTGACGACTGCCGCAGGTTTGGCGATTGGAATTGTGGCTTTTATCGGCTACAATGTCTTGGTCGCAATGGTACAGAAGGTAATCTACAAAATGGAAGCAACAACAATTGAATTTGTGGATTTGCTGCAAGAACCTGCTAAGTAAGGGTAAAAAAATAACTCCTCGTTTTCTTTTGCTAACATACCCCATCCCCTTTCAAAAGGGGAATATTGGTCGATGAGTTATTTTTTCTTTTTTACTAAGTAAGAAGTCAGAATTGAGAAGCGAGAAATAGGACTTCAATACTTTTATCAATACCTAAAATCAAAAAGTCAAATGGGACTTCAATCCAGTAATAAAATCAATCCGAATTTCAGTATGTCGTCTTTGACGGACATCATATTTCTATTGCTTATTTTCTTCATGCTCACCTCAACCTTTGTCACACCAAACGGCTTGAATTTGCTGTTGCCGAGTTCCAATAGTCAGACGATGGTACAGGGAAAAGTTTCGGTGTCTATCACCCAAAACTTAGAGTATTATGTAGGGCAAGAACAGGTGACTTTTGACGACTTGAAAGGAGCTATTCAGGCAGCATTGGCAGAAATGGACGACCCAAAAAATACAACTGTGGTTTTGAATGCCGAAAAAACGGTGCCGATTGACGAGGTCGTTCAAATCATGAATATTGCCAATGAAATGAATGTGAGAATGTTGTTGGCGACCAACCCAACGGAAGAGTAGTTTTGGAGGTGAGAAAAGAGATGTGGAAAACGGGATAGGTGTTACAAAATATTTGACAATACATTTTTTTATCTATGCTTTAGACACCAAAAACTACTTTATCCGCATCTATTAAAGTGAAAGCGAAAATAAAAAAAACTTAAACCATGAGTCAAAATTATTTGAATCAAAATAAAGACGGCGTTTCTGCCAAAGGAGTGATAGGCACAACTATTATTCACGCCTTATTGCTATTGTTATTCTTTTACTTAACCCTCAGTGCAGTTGCCCCCAAACCTGAGCATCAGGGATTGTTAATCAATTTTGGCAATGCCGATCAAGGCTTTGGAGAAGAACAACCTACGACAGAAGCACCTCCTGTAGTTGAGGAAGAAACGGCAGCAGAGGAAGTAGAGGAATCTACGCCCGAACCACAAGAGCCTGAGAAACAAACTCCAAAACCGATAGCAGAGAACAAAACGCAAACGGCTAAAAACACAGATGCTCCAGCGCTCCCCGAAAAGGACTTAAACAAGAAAACCGATCCTAAAAAGACAGAAACCAAGAAGCCTGTCACCAAACCTAAAAAACCTGTGGAGAAAAAACCCACTCCTGTCAAACCCAAACCTACACCTGATAAACCCAAAGCAGAAAAACCTGTCACCAAACCTACTGAACCAGTAGAAAAGGAGCCTGATATAAATACGGATGCTTTATTCAAAGGCAGTAAAAACAATTCGGGAGGGCAAGGAACAAGCGGTTCTAAAGACGAAGATTTGGGTTCAAAAATGGGAGATGTAAAAATCACACCCAATACAGGAGATACGCCAGCGGGAGTAGGAAAAGGCGGTGTTGGATTCAGCCTTTCTGGTCGTAGAGCCTTGTCACTTCCAAAGCCCCAAGACGACTCACAAGAAGTTGGTAAGGTGGTGATTTCCATAAAAGTAGATAGGAATGGAAATGTTATCGAAGCTACTTATACCTCAGCAGGTTCGACCACAGCTAATGCCAATCTTCGCCGCAAAGCGATTGAAGCCGCCAAAAATTCAAAATTCAATATGTCATTGGATGCACCTGAGATTCAATCGGGCTCGATTTCTTACACTTATAGTGTTAGATAATCTGAGACTTAACGACTTCAATTGGACAGATATAAATTGAAATGCAACTTACTCACCAATTTCATTTCAATCAAGGTATTTCTAATTAGTGTTTATTACATGAAAAAAACATCCCTTTTTCTCCAACTAATCCTAGCCTGCAATTTTTTACAGGCACAAATCCAACTCTTGCCACCCGAAGAGTTGTTTGCCAATACCTATGCTGTTGTAGTAGGAGTCGCAGATTATCCCTCTGGAGCATTGAACTTTACAGACGACGATGCCTACAAGTTTTATGGACATTTGAGGAGTGTAGCGGGTTATAGTGTACCCGACGAAAACATTATTTTACTGATGAATAGAGAAGCCACTAAAGCCAATATGGTAGCAGCTTTAGAGGCCGTAGTCAAAGCTGCAAAATCTACCGATCGCATTATTTTTTACTTTGCAGGACATGGCGCAAAGGAAGGATTGCTGCCGATTGATCACAACAACCTAACTAACTTATTGGAGTTTTGGGAGGTCAAAACCATTTTAAAGAAAAGTCCTTCTCAAAACAAAACCTGTATTATAGATGCTTGTCATGCAGGAGCATTGGGCAGTTCTTGGTACATAGGAATAGTTTCCGATCTATTATATGGTTATGTGGACAGCGGAATTGCTTTGTTTTTGGCCAGTACGATGGCACAAACTTCAAAAGAATCTTCATCAGTGAGGCAGGGATATTTTACTTATTATCTGCTGCAAGGAATGAAAGGCGGAGCAGACTATAATCAAGACAAAGCGATTACTTTGGGAGAAATACATCACTATGTACTTGGGAAGGTATCAGAAGCTACCAATCAAACACAAACCCCCATTTTAGCAGGAGATTACAATACAAACAAGATACTAAGGATTTTACCTTAGTTAGCAAAAAGAAAAATGCTCCTCATTTAACCCAAAAAGCAATGTCTCTTCAAGAAGGCATTGCTTTTTGTTTTAATTTTTTATACGCAAAATAAAACAATCGTTCTCTATTTGACATTTAATAGTTGAAAGAATGTAACTATTTTAATATTTTCAAATCATGCTAAATAACGTTAATAAAACAACTTTCTGACCTATACTCCTCTTTTAGAAAGGGCTGGGGTAGGTCGGTTTTTTAAAAACAGAAAGTTATTTTATTGCAAGCTTGAATTTTGGAAATTAGGGAACACTTTCATTTTATTTTTACTTCAATTTTGATTCAAACCTATGATAGTACGAGACGTACAAAAACTGGAAAAGATTGCTTTTATTCTGAAAACCATTGCCCATCCTGTTCGACTGCAAATCGTAGAAGTGTTGGAAATATATGGCGATTTATCGGTCAGTGAAATTTGTGAAAAATTAAAAACAGAACAATCCCTTACCTCACATCACCTCTCCAATATGAAATTGAAAGGAATTCTTAGCTCTCAAAAGGAAGGTAGAAAGGTGATTTACAGCCTAAAAGAAAAGTCTGTCCTACAAATCCTCAACTGTTTGGACGACTGCAACTGCAATATGGGGTGACCAAAGTAATAAACATTTTCTGAAATACGAAAGCTGTAAGTTTGTAAATCTTACAGCTTTTTCTATTTTTAGACCTCCTTAGTAACTTCAATAAAATAAGTTCCCGACCTACAATTCCCACTTTGAAGGGGGAGAGAGGGATGTAGTAGAAAAAACGGGAAGTTATTTTATGGGTAATCCTTAACTATTTTTCATCACCAATAATTTATCATCTATCTATGATAATCGGCATACTCAAAGAAACAAACGATACTCGTGTGGCACTTGTGCCAGAAGTGGCGAAAAAACTGATAGAAAAAGAAAAGGTAAAAGTGTGGGTCGAAAATGGGGCAGGAGCAGGAGGTTCTTTCAGTGATACAGACTATCAAACTGTTGGGGTAACCACCAAAAGTCGAACTGAAATACTTCAACAGGCGGATTTGATGGCCACCATTCACCCCATACCCAATAGCGAACTTTCAAACTGCAAAGCTCAAGCGGTGGTCATTTCTATGTTTCAACCTTTCTTTGAGAAAACAATTGGAGAAGAATTGAAGGGCATGAATTTGCGAGGCTTTAGTTTCGATATGATACCCCGAACCACCCTTGCACAATCCATGGATGTCCTTTCTTCAATGGCATCTATTGCAGGCTATCGAGCAGTATTGGCAGCCGCCAATCATTTTCCCTCTTATTTTCCGATGCTGATTACCGCAGCAGGAAGCATACCTCCCGCCAAAGTATTGATTTTGGGGGCAGGAGTTGCTGGACTACAAGCAATTGCTACCGCCAAACGCTTAGGCGCAAGGGTAGAAGCCTTTGATGTACGAACTGCTGCAAAAGAGGAAGTCGAAAGTTTGGGCGCAAAATTCATTGAAGTAGAAGGAGCTAAAGACGACAAAGCTGCAGGCGGTTATGCTGTGGAACAAACCGAAGAATACAAACGCAGACAGCGAGAATTGGTGCATGAACGTGCAATGCGTGCTGACATCATCATCACAACAGCGCAACTTCGGGGGCGAAAAGCTCCCATATTAGTGGAAGAACGCACCGTTGAAGGAATGAAAAAAGGCTCTGTTATTGTGGATTTGGCAGCTTCAACAGGCGGCAATTGTGCTTTGACTCAAAACAACAAAATCATCAATCACAAGGGGGTAACCATCATTGGGGATTCCAATTTACCCGCACAAATGCCCATTGACGCAAGTTTGCTGTTCTCCAACAATTTTTACAACTACGTGAAATTGATGATCAAAGAAGGCGAATTGCATCTGGACTTTGAAGATGAAATTATAGCCAAGAGTTATATTTGTTAAGATAATCTGACATCTTGCCCCTGACACCTCAAAAAACAATTTAAAAAATGAATATACTTCAATTTTTTTCAGAAAACATGCTCATGATATACTTGGTGGTCTTCACCATCTTTCTTGGGTGGGAATTGATTTCCAAAGTTCCAAGTGTTTTGCATACGCCCTTGATGTCGGGAGCCAATGCGATTAGTGGCGTGGTCATTATTGGAGCAATCCTATTGATACGGACTGCTGACCCGAGTGATTACTTTACCTTGGTCATTGCCACAATTGGGGTGATTTTGGGAACTGTCAATGTGATGGGCGGTTTCTCGGTGACAAATCGAATGTTGGAAATGTTTAGTAAAAAGAAAAAGAAATAAGACAATGGAAAACATAAAAGTACTATTCGACATAGGATATTTGATTGCGGCAGTAGGATTCATTGTGGGCTTGCGAGGATTAAGTGCACCTGCTACCGCTCGAAACGGAAACCTGATGGCAGGAGCAGCCATGATATTTGCCGTGCTATTGACCTTATTTACTCCAATAGAAGGGACTCCCAATCCTTCCAACAATTACTTGTGGATTTTTGTCGGTTTGGCAATAGGCACAGGAATTGGCTTATTGTATGCGACAAGAGTAGCGATGACTGCAATGCCTGAATTGGTCTCACTCTTCAATGGTTTTGGTGGTGCTTGTGCAATTGTGGTTTCGGTGGTCGAAATTTATGGCAAATCGGCAGGGCAAGTAGCTTTTTCACAGGAGCTGACCATTTTGTTGACGCTTTTTATTGGTAGTGTGGCATTTACAGGTAGTTTGGTTGCTTATGGAAAATTGAAGGGAAGTATAGGGGACAAGACTATTCCACAAATTGTAAATACGGTGGTCGTATTAGGAATCATCGGAATGATTGGATACATGGTGATGGGCATGGATGTGAACATGACCTTTGTATTTCTTTTGTTGGGCATTTCTTTGGTCTACGGTATTACTTTTGTAATGCCAATTGGAGGAGCGGATATGCCTGTGGTGATTTCTCTATTAAACTCCTTTACAGGTCTTACGGCTGCAATGGCAGGCATTATCTACGACAACAATATCATGCTCTTAGGTGGTATTTTGGTCGGTTCTTCGGGAACAATTTTGACCATTTTGATGTGTGAAGCCATGAACCGTTCACTGTTGAATGTATTGATTGGTTCGTTTGGTGGCGGTGGTGCGGCTGCAAGTGCAGGATCAGACACAGGAAATCAAGTCGCCAAACCTACAACAGCCAACGAAGCTGCAATATTGCTTTTTTATGCCGACAATGTGGTTTTAGTGCCAGGCTACGGTTTGGCAGTCGCTCAGGCACAAAATGTCTGCAAGGATTTGGAAGCCGTTTTGGAGCGAAATGGTGTGAATGTGCGTTATGCGATTCACCCCGTTGCAGGTCGGATGCCAGGACACATGAATGTATTGTTGGCAGAAGCAGATGTGAGCTACGACAAACTGATGGATTTAGAGGCTTCCAATGAGGTTCTACCAAAAACAGATGTGGCGATTATTGTGGGTGCAAATGATGTAGTGAATCCCGCTGCAAAAACAGATCCTTCGAGTCCCATATACGGAATGCCTATTTTGGATGTCGAACAAGCCAAACGCACGATTGTATTGAAGCGAAGTATGAGTACGGGCTATGCAGGTATTCAAAACCAACTCTTCTTCAATGAAAACAACCAAATGCTTTTTGGAGATGCCAAAGATTCTATTCAAAAGTTGGTGACAGAGGTGAAAAACATGGAATAAGGTGCTTGTGTTGGGTTGTTCAACCATTACCAAAGTTTCCTCCAATAGTGAAAACCTTGACAACACCCTAACGGGTTTGTCAACGGTTGAAATGAAACCACCACCTTCAATTTTCAATCCCCTGCTTGTTATTCTACAAACATTTCCTATATTTGAAAACAAAACACCACCAAACAAATAAGAAATGTCTCAACCTCCCATTCTCCACTCCAAAAACATCGTCTATAACTCCCACATCACCGCAGGCGGCAACATCCACGTTGGCGACAACTACTACACCGTCGAAAAAGACTTTGAAGAAAGCATCCTGTTTTTGAAAATTGATGCAGTTGAAGGGGCAGCAGACCACTACGAAGCCCAGTTGTTCATCAAATCACCACACAAAGAACATTTGGCGGGAGCGGGAGAAGCCCTATTGAAGGAGAAAATTCAACTGTCCATTCCCAGCCAACTTTGGACGCAAGTGCAGAACTTTCAGACAAACAGACGGGGCGGTTCAGAGATTTACCGCAAATTCCAGTTCAGTTCCCACGGCACACCACAAGCACAAGAAAACCACCTGATTCAACTCTTGATGACCACCTTCTTTTCGGGAGATATAGGAAAAATATGCGGCGATTTCATTCACCTACTCCAACACCAAAAAATCAACGAATTGCTCTTGGTCATCGCTTCCGAAGCCGAGGAGGTGCGAAATTTGCCTTGGGAAATGCTCGTAGAAAGCCTTTTTCCGAGCAGCTATACAGACAAAGGTTCGGAAAAAAAGAACCTCGCCAAAAGCAATTTTGGCATCCTCCGCACGGTGAGTGCTTCTATTCAAGACTTCAACCTCAAAGCCGACCACACACAATCTGCTCCTTTGAAGCTCTTGTTTGTGGCTTCGCTGCCCGAAAACCTGTCTGATGGTAGCAAAATGCTGCAAATCGAAGACGAACAGAAAAAACTCATTGAAGCAGTAGGTGGTTTGGAGGTCGGGAAAAAGCCCAAAATGGTGATTGAGTTTTTGGACAATGCTTCGCTCCAAGAGATTGACGAAGCCCTCACCGAGCGCAACCACGACATTGTGCATATCAGTGGACACGGTGCTTACAATACCAATGTCAAACAAGGCGTTTTGTATTTGGAGGACGAAGACGGAGATGTATTGGAGATAACGGGCAGTCAGTTGGGCGAACAATTGCAGCACCATGCCTGCGTCAAACTCTTGGTATTGAGTGCATGTGAAACCGCCATTGCAGGAACGGAAGGCACTGCCGAACAATTGACTAAAACGGGTATTCCCGCCATTGTCGGAATGCGTTTTCCTGTCACGGATGAGGGCGCAAAACAGTTCACCACCCAATTCTACAAAGCCCTTGCCAATGGCAGAAGCCTCACCCATGCCCTTGCCGAAGGTCGCCGAACGCTTTGGAAAAGCATACAAGACCACCGAAAAATACCCAATGCCCGTCCACGCATTGCAGAGTGGTTTACGCCCGTAGTCTATCAAAACCAATACATCGGTGCTTTGGTCGATACACAAAAAACCTACAATGCGAACCTATTGCACCGTTTTTATCCAAAAGTGCAGATAGAAAAAACCAAGCAGAGTCGCTTTATTGGGCAGGGATTTATTGGGCGCAAAAGACCCTTGATTCGACTCCGAAAATCGCTGCGTCAAAACCGCCCTGTCTGCATTCACGGTTTGGGCGGATTCGGCAAAACGACTTTGGTAGAGGCGTTTGCCCATCAATACCGCAAACGCTATGGCTGCGAAATCTTGATGTGGCGGGGCAATGAAGGGCAAATCAACGAACAGGTGGTATTGGAGGATTTGCTGATGAAATACGAACTGACCCAACCCGATGCTTTTGCCTTCAAAAAAATCGAAAAGTTCGTCAAAGAAAGCGATGCCGACCCTCGTGCCAAACTGCAAAAACTGCTCGACAACTACCTCCAACGGCATCCGACTATCTTGGTATTCGACAATTTTGAAGATGTGCAGGTAGCGGCTGAAAATGGCAAGGAATACCTCATCGCAGACGAGGGTTTGAAAAGTTTTCTACTACACCTACTGCAAAACGCTCCTCCAAAATGCCACTTGCTATTCACAACCCGCTACCCCATCAGCGATTTGTTGCCACAAGTCCTACACCTGCCCTTGCACCAAATGAGCTATGCCGAACAGTACCGTTTCCTTCAATATTCGGAAGTACTGCGAGCAATCCCGATGGAGGACAGAGACCAACTCTACAAACGATTGGAAGGGCATCCCCGTGCATTGGAATACCTCGAAGCACTCACAAAAAATGACGTGGATTGGAAAGAACTCGACAAACAGGTGGGCAAAGTGAGTGCAGACATCTATGCCAACCTATACTTGGAGAAAATCTATCAAAAACTACCCGAAGATGCCCAAAAATTATTCGCACAGTTGAGCGTATTGATAGGACGCACACCTTTGGCGGCTTTGGTGGAAATGACCCAACAGGATGAAAGTGCATTGATTCCTTTGCTGCAAATATTGCGTAATTGGTCGGTTTGTTTTTGGGATGAAAAGGCAAAAATTGTGGGTATTCATGCGCTGACCCAAGATTGGCTTCAAAAAAATGCCCTCCCACCCACCCACCCTTCCTTCAAAAATGCAAGCAATACGCTTGGGGAGTATTTCCGAAACCAACCTACTTGGGCGGACGAAATTCTCGCCAAAGAATATTTTGAAGCTGCTGAAAACTGGGAGGATTTTGCCAATACTTCTTTTAATCTTCAAAACCACTACCAACTCATTGGGACATATGAAAAAGCTTATAATCTGAATTGGAGACTATTGGAAAAGGAAATTGGCGAAAGGAATAAAGGTGTTTCTTACAATAATTTAGGGTTAATATTTAAAATTAAAGGAAAACTAGACAGAGCATTGTATTTCTACCACCAAGGTTTAGAAATTGCTAAAAAACTAAATAACCGTAAGGGAGAAAGTGTAATACTAAATAATATTTCCCTAATATATTCTGCTAAAGGTGACTATGACACCGCTTTGAAATGTTTAGAACAATCACTTCAAATAAGGCAGCAAATTGGAGACCGTAAGGGCGAGGGAACTACCCTCAATAATTTAGCTACTATAGCTTATGCTAAAGGTGACTATGACACCGCTTTGACATATTTAGAACAATCACTTCAAATAAATCAGCAAATTGGAGACCGTCAGGGCGAGGGAACTACCCTCAATAATATTTCACAAATATATGCTGCTAAAGGTGACTATGACACCGCTTTGAAATGTTTAGAACAATCACTTCAAATAAGGCAGCAAATTGGAGACCGTCAGGGCGAGGGATATACCCTCAATAATATTTCCCTAATATATTTTGCTAAAGGTGACTATGACACCGCTTTGAAATGTTTAGAACAATCACTTCAAATAATGCAGCAAATTGGAGACCGTAAGGGCGAGGGATATACCCTCAATAATATTTCACAAATATATGCTGCTAAAGGTGACTATGACACCGCTTTGAAATGTTTAGAACAATCACTTCAAATAATGCAGCAAATTGGAGACCGTAAGGGCGAGGGATATACCCTCAATAATATTTCACAAATATATGCTGCTAAAGGTGACTATGACACCGCTTTGAAATGTTTAGAACAATCACTTCAAATAAGGCAGCAAATTGGGGATATAAATGGAATGGCGAATACGTTCTTTAATATGGGAGCCTTGTATTTTAAATTGAAACAATTTGAACAAGCCGTTTTACCACTTATTCAAGCCTATCAGATTTTTCAGCAGATTGGTTCGCCGAATGCTCAGGCTGTAGAAGGTTGGTTGAATTCATTAATTGGGGAGATTGGAGAGGAGCGGTTTGAAGAAATATCGTCAAAAAAAAGACTGCCAATGAAGAGACAGAAAATATCTTTTTGGCAAAAAATAAGTAGGTTTTTTACTCGAAAAAAATAGCCCATTTCTATAGCATCCAAAGGGGCTGGCAGCGTTTAAAACGAAAAATCAATCACTTATTTTTTATCAATTGAAGCATTTCAGATTTGGTAATACTCTCTGTATCTGATTTGTCATACATTGCCAAGAGGTAAATGTCAAAATATTCATCTTCTTTGCCTTCTACAATAATGATGTCCATTTCAACATAGGTAATCACTCGAAAACCACCACTTTTGCCTTTTCCTTTACTCTTTACCGCCAATCGAATCTTGTAGGCATCGTTACCAAGTGAAGCACCCAAATATGGATTGTCTTGTAGTTTCGTCTCTAAATCTGCCAAGTCATTCAACAAAGAACGGTATTTGCGATACAACTTTTTAAATGCCTTCTCAAAGTTGGCAGTTGCGATAATTTCAACATTCATCCAACAGCTCTTTTAGCGTTTTCCCTTTCTTTTTCCCTGCTTTGATTTCCTTAACTTCTTCCACCGCTTCTTGAATTCCCTTCAATACATCCAACTTATTTTTGAGTTTTTTGTATCGAAGTTCATAGCTCTTCCAATCTTGATAGGGAATCAACACGGATTCAGGATTCCCTTTGGGGTCTTTTATAATTTGGACATTCATCTTCATTGATTTTTGTGTTGGTAACTACACAGTAATAACCGATTTAGTGGAGTTTTGGTTTTGGGCAAAGAAAGTTGTGATTGAAATTTATCGCATGATTAGCAAAGCTTCACTTAGTAGCGAAAAATGGGCTGCCATTCTTCAAATGGAACGAAACTTTGCCAATCTATGATGCCAAAGAAATCGGTACAATTTCCAATTTTCGCAACAGTTGGAGTGGAGAACTGGTAGAATCCTGAAGTAGTAGGCGGGTATCCGTTCAACTGTTGCCAAAGTCTGCGACTGTTGGCAAAGTTTCTCTCGGTAGGTAGCGAAAACTCGCCGACACCCGAAGGGTTCGGCGACGTTTGAAGCGAAAACGAAAAAAATCATAGAAAACAGGAACTAATTCATAGTCAAGTTAGTTTCTCATAGAGCGTTAAAACACATCTTGTTATCACCAAAAAAATAAAACCCATGAAACTATTAGAATCCGCATCCGAATATGTAATCGAAGGTTTTGGAAAGCCTATTACGGAATTTACCAACGAACTCATGACAGAGTACATCAAATGGATTAAGCCCTTGTTTTTGAAGGAAGA
>JAUHXA010000085.1 GCA_030427245.1 Bacteroidia bacterium
GATACAAAATCTGTTCGCTCCGTCAAAGCAGGATATTTTTCCTTGAAGTGGGCATACTCCTTTTCCAAATCAAGCGGTGCCAAATAATCATTCGGGCGTTTGGTAAACGGTTTTTCGTCCTTCAATACCAGTTTTTGCAGGCTTTTATCCCAGCCCCCTTTGATTTGCCCCAAATCACCTCGCATCAAGGATTTAAAACTATCGGGAAAATCTATCGTTTGCCCTTTTTCCAAAATATCTTCAATGCTGTAATTATTGGAGGTCATGAACATCGCCATGTCACCAACGACTTTTGAAGAAGGCGTAACTTTGACGATACCTCCCAACAACTCATTGACTTTGGCATAGTTTTTCTTGATGATTTCAAACTTATCTTCCAATCCCAAACCCCTCGCTTGAGGTTTAAGATTGGAGTATTGACCTCCGGGAATTTCGTGTTTATATACTTCGGCTGTACCCGCCCTAAGTTCGGTTTCAAAAGGATAGTAATACGTTCTGACTCGTTCCCAATAATCCGAAAACTCATTCAACGAAGTCAAATCAATGCCAGAACCACGCTCATCATCTTCCATCATCGCAACAATGCTGTTGAAACTGGGCTGCGAGGTCAGTCCAGACATCGAACTAATCGCCACATCTACTATATCAACGCCACTTTCAATAGCTTTCAAGTAAGTAGCCGACTGAATCGAAGAAGTATCGTGTGTGTGTAAATGTATCGGCAAGTTGGTGGCTTTTTTCAATTCCTTCACCAAATAAGCGGCAGCCTTTGGTTTTAAAAGCCCAGCCATATCCTTAATCGCAATGATATGAGCGCCAGCCTCCTCCAATTCTCGGACGATTTCCAAGTAATAATCTATATTGTAGCGCCCCTCTTTCTCCAATACATTTCCAGTGTAACAAATACAAGCCTCTGCAATGCTGTTCGTTTCTTCGTTGATGACTTTGATGGAATACCGCATCGCTTCGACCCAGTTCAACGAATCGAATACCCTAAAAATATCAATCCCATTTTCGCTTGCATGAATGATAAATTCCCGAACCACATTGTCGGGATATGCCTTGTAACCTACTGCATTAGAACCACGCAAAAGCATTTGCAGTAAGGTATTGGGAAACGCTTTTCGGAGCAATCTTAGCCGTTGCCACGGAGATTCCTTCAAAAATCGCATCGACACGTCAAAAGTTGCACCACCCCAAACTTCCATCGAAAATACTTCATGCCCATGCCTTTTTGCAAAAGGTTCGGCAACTTTCATCATGTCAAAAGTACGCATTCGAGTTGCCAACAAGGATTGATGTGCGTCTCGGAAAGTCGTGTCTGTATAAAGGATTTTATCTTGTTGGCGAATCCAATCAATCAAGCCTGCTCTACCCTGTTCTTCTAAAATTTGTTTTGTCCCACTTTTGATGGTCTCCGAACCAGTGTCAGGTACTTTTGCATCAATAAAAACAAAGTCTGGGTCTACTTTTTTTACATCAGGGCTGCCATTGATGGTTTTATCCGCAAGGAAACGAATGAGCTTTGTACCCCTATCTTTCCAATTAGGGAGAGCTAATAATTCGGGATGATTGCCAATGTAGTTGACGGTGATGTTTCCATTCCTAAAGTTTTCATCCTTCAATAAATTAATCAAAAAAGGAATATTCGTTTTCACCCCCCGAATGCGGAACTCATGCAAAGCTCTTTCCAAACGGTCTGCCGCATCCTTCAATCGGTGCCCCCAAGCCGTCACTTTGACCAACATACTGTCGAAAAAAGGCGAAATGACCGCCCCTGCATAGGCATTGCCCGCATCCAAACGAATACCAAAACCACTTGCACTTCGATAAGCCACCAAACGCCCATAATCGGGTTTGAAGTTTTCGGAAGGGTCTTCGGTTGTCACCCGACACTGAATCGCATACCCCCGAAAACTTATATCTTCTTGCGAACCAATACCCAATTTTTCAGCCGTCAGTTCTACTCCAGCAGCTATCAAAATCTGCGCCCGCACCAAGTCAATACCTGTAATAACTTCTGTAATCGTGTGTTCTACTTGAATACGGGTATTGACTTCAATAAAATAGATGTTTTCGTCTTTGTCCACCAAAAACTCAACCGTTCCTGCATTGCTGTAATCGACGGTTTTACAAATATCAACAGCGTATTGATGCAGCTTTTGTCGGGTGATTTCTTGAAGATTGACGCTCGGCGCAACCTCCACCACCTTTTGAAAACGGCGCTGCACGGAGCAATCCCGTTCAAACAAATGGACAATATTGCCGTGATTGTCCCCTAAAATCTGCACTTCAATGTGTTTGGGGTCGTCAATGTATTTTTCAATAAAAACCCGTCCATCTCCAAAGGCAGTTTTCGCTTCTCCAGAGGCTTCTCTAAAAAGCGTTTTCAAATTTGCCGCTTCTCGAACCACACGCATACCTCGACCACCACCTCCAACAGCCGCTTTTACCATCACAGGCAATCCAATCTTGTCCACTGCTTCTTTTACTTCTTCAAAAGTATCTAAGGGAGTTTCCGAAGCAGGCACAATAGGTACATTGGCTTTGAAGGCAGCAGATTTTGCAGAAAGTTTATCCCCCAAAGCAGCCATTGCTTCAGGTGTCGGACCAATCCATATAATGCCATTGTCAATACAACGCTGTGCAAATTTTTCATTTTCAGATAAAAAACCATAACCAGGATGTATCGCATCTACCTCGTTTTCCAAAGCAATTTTGAGGATTCCTTCAATATCCAAATAAGGCTTCAAAGGGTCATTGTCTCCTCCAATCTGAAACGCTTCATCCGCTTTGTAGCGATGCAGTGAAAAACGGTCTTCATGCGTATAAATCGCAACGGTTTTGATTTTTAACTCCGATGCCGCTCGACATATACGAATAGCGATTTCCCCACGATTGGCAATCAATATTTTATGAATAAATTTGTCTGACATAATGTTTTTTGGTTTGTATTTTTTTAAGAAGTCAACCCAGTATAGAAGAAGTTAAACAATTGGACGACCAATTATTGGTTATCCAATATGCAAAATAGATTTTATTTTTGAATTATTTGAATTTGGGGAAAGGTTTTTTGCAGGAATCTCCTGAAGTAAACCTAAACGTTTTGCTACAATATTTATATCTTGGACGAATGAAATTTGCTTATCCATATTTTTTTGTAAAAACTATTCTCCTAATTGGGATTGGGTTGTTATTGTGGAGCAGTTGCCAAAAAGAAAAAAGAAATAAAAAATTTAAAATAGGTTTTTCTCAATGTTGCATTGCGTCTTGGCGCACCGTTATGGAAAACGAAATGCACCGTGCTATGGCTTTTTATCCAGAGGCAGAATTGGAGGTTAAGGTAGCAGATGACAATAGCGAACGGCAAATTCAGCAAATTGAAGCCTTTTTATCAGAAGATATTGATGCTTTGATTGTTGCACCTTATGAAACAAAACCTTTGACCCAAATCATAGAGAAGGTTTATCAGCAAGGTATTCCAGTTGTTTTGATAGATAGAGAAACCGAATCGGAAAACTATACTGCTTATATCGGTGCGGATAATTATGAAATCGGAAAAACGGCTTGCCAATATATTGCCAATCAATTCAAAGAAGGGGGAAAGATAATTGAGATACAAATGTCTAAAAGTATCTCTCCTACATTAGATAGAAGCAATGGGTTTAGAGATGCTCTGAAAGACTATCCTCATTTGGAAATCGTGGCTGCTATTGAAGAAAGCATCACTATGGAAAAAGTAGATGCGCCTTTATTAGAAGCCTTAGAAAAACATCCCGAAGCCAATATTATTTATGCACACAATGATAAATTGGCTAGAAATGCCTATCAAGTCATACGAGACCATCCGCAGTTCAAGGATTTTTTCTTTGTGGGAGTAGATGGACTTATTGGGAAAAACGAAGGTATTGAAATGGTAGAAAATGGCATTTTGGATGCTTCTTTGTTGTACCCGACAGGAGGAAATGAAGCCATTATTTCGGCTATGAGTATTCTCAATGGCTTTCCAGTTGAAAAAAGAAAAGCCCTACAAACAACGGTGATTGATGAATACAATGCTCAAATCATCAAGCATCAATTGGAAAAAGTACAAAACCTGCAAAATGATATTAGCCAACAGATTAAGTTAAAAGAAGAGCTAAAAAGTACGAATAAAAATCAACAGTTCCTTATTTTTATACTGATTGGAAGTTTGACGCTTACGTTGTTGCTCGGTGGCTTTTTATGGCGTGCGCTTTATACGAAGCAAAAGATGAACCGCAATTTGCGGCACAAAAATCAAGAAATCTCTAGGCAAAAAGAACAGTTGGAGGAAATGTCGGTCGCTGTTAAAGAAGCAAACCAAGCAAAAGTTGATTTTTTTACCAATGTTTCCCATGAATTCAAAACGCCCTTAACGCTGATTTTGGGCTTTGCCGAAGATTTACCCCTTTCGACCAAATTGAGTAAGGATACTCAACAAGGGATTCTTATGATTAAGCAGAATGCCAAAAGATTGTTGCGCTTGGTCAAACAATTGATGGATTTTCGGAAATTAGAACGTACTGGAATGAAACTTAAAGCGAGAGAAACCGATTTGGGGACTTTTGTTTTAGATATTCTTCAATCTTATCAATTGGCAGCGAAAAAAAAGGGTATAGATTTGGTGTTTAACCCGCCTCCTCAAAAAATTAAGGTGTGGTTTGATGCAAATATGATGGACAAAGTCATTTTTAATATCTTATCGAATGCCTTCAAGTTTACCAAAGAAAAAGGCAAAATTACGGTTTTTATTGGGCTTGATGATAGTGAAGACCAATGCTATATAAAAATTGAAGATGAAGGAATTGGGATGGATGAACAAACCCTGCAACATATTTTTGACCCATTTTTTCAGGGAGAAGAAAAGGAATATGAAGGCACTGGCTTGGGGCTTCCTTTGTCAAAGAAATTGATGGAATTACACCACGGCAATATCTTGGTCGAGAGTCAGAAGGGGAAAGGTAGTCGATTTACAATAATTTTCCCTCTGGGGAAAGCCCATTTTAGAGAAGACCAATTGGCGGATGATTTTTCTGAAACTTCAAAGAGGACTTCACACGACCTTTTACCCTCTGCAATTGTATTGGAAACGGCAGAAAATCCATCAACTGAAAACCTTCCTTTTATTTTAATCATTGAGGACAATCCCGATATTCAGTTTTTTCTACAACAAAAATTTCAATCTGATTATCAATTAATCACTGCAACAGATGGGAAACAAGGCAAAGAGATGGCTTATGAACACATTCCCGACTTGATTATTTGTGATGTTAAAATGCCCAAAGAGGACGGGCTAAGTGTGACGAAAGAACTGAAAAACGATTTGCGCACTTCTCATATTCCTATTCTATTATTGACAGCAGGCAGTACGCTCGACCATCAAATTGAAGGAACAAAATCGGGGGCAGATGCGTATATAACAAAGCCATTTAATGTCCAATTTTTACGAGAAAAGATTAAAAATTTGCTGTTAAATCGCCAAATATTAAGAGCGAGTTTTGCTCAAGGAAGTCGCCCCAAATTGAAGAAAAAGAAAGCCAATCCGATTGATGCCGTTTTCCTCCAACAATTTATTGATTACATGGATGAGAATTTTCACCGACAAAATCTCCAAGTAGCCGACCTCTGTAAAGAACTCCATCTTTCTCGGTCTCAACTTTATCGAAAGACCAAAGCTTTATTGGGTCAGAGCATTGGAGATTACATCCAATCTGTCAGGCTGCAAAAGGCGGAGGAATTATTGAAGGAAGGAAAATTGTCTATTGCAGAGATTGCCTACCAAGTAGGCTATACTTCTCCCGAATACTTTTCTACTGTTTTTAAAAAGAAATATGAAGTCATTCCGTCTAAGTATGCAGAAGGTTAGGACAACCCACTTTTCTATTCTTTAAATTCATTCCAAACTCCAATATTATTGCGACACAAAATTGAAGATGGTCGCAAAACCTCCTACGACAACTTTTCTACACCGTCTGATTTTCAGTTTTTTGCAAACAATATTTTTGTTTGGAATAAAATCATAGATGATTGGAACTATTGTTAATTCCATCTGATAACGCTTCTTTTAGTTTTGCATCAATTCCCGCCCTAAAAACTAAAAGATGGAAACTAACAAAAATGCTTTATTGAATATTCTACTAATTTTTTAAAATCAAAATGATGAAACAAACATTACTACTTTTGATGCTGCTCTTTTTTGCTTCTAATCTAGCAGCACAAACTACAATCACAGGAACGGTTTCAGATGATTCAGGAGAAACATTGGTTGGTGCTACTATTTTTGTAGAAGAATCTCCAGGCACTGGAACAATTACGGATATTGACGGAAACTACAGCCTTGAAGTGAGTCAAACTACACCGTTTACTTTGGTAGCTTCTTATACGGGTTTTTCTCGTGTTACAAAAACGGTAGAAAGTAGCGGACAAGTAGATTTTACCTTGTCTTCTGATGCCTTGGGTTTGGATGAAATTATTGTAACTGGGGTAGCCAATGCCAAATCAAAATTGGAGTCGAGTGTTTCTATTACGACTCTAAAACCAGAAGGTATTTTGCAATCTGCTCCACGTACTACTGCCGAAATTTTCAGAACCATTCCTGGTATTCGTTCTGAAGCATCTGGTGGAGACGGAAACACCAACATCACTGTTCGTGGTGTGCCTATTTCTGCTGGGGGTTCTAAATACCTTCAGTTGCAAGAAGACGGATTGCCTGTTTTCTTGTTTGGTGATATAGCTTTTGCAACTTCTGATATTTTTCTTAGAGCAGACAACAACATCGCAAGAATTGAAGCGATTAGAGGTGGTTCGGCTTCTACTCAAGCTTCTAATTCTCCTGCTGGTATTATTAACTTTATCAGCAAAACTGGTGGAGTTGAAGGCGGTAGCGTAGGTACTACTTTTGGATTGGATTACAACTCTTTCCGAACCGATTTTGAATATGGCGCGCCTATTAATGACAAATTGAACTTCCATGTTGGAGGGTTTTTCCGTTCTGGCGAAGGCCCAAGACATACGGGCTATACTGCCAACAACGGTGGACAGATTAAAGCGAATTTGACCAAACATTTTGATAAGGGTTATGCTCGTGTTTACATCAAACACTTGAATGACCGCACCGCAGCCTATATGCCTATGCCGATACAAGTAACAGGCACTAATGCAGACCCAACTTGGGAGTCGATTGATGGATTTAGCGCAACGCATGGAACGCCTCATAGTGTATTTTTACAGTCTAATTTTGGATTGGGTGCTGATGGCGAACGCAGACAAGCAGATGTAACAGATGGTATGCGAGCTTTGTCTAATTCTATAGGTGCAGAATTCAAATTTGATTTGGGAGATGATTGGAGTATCGAAAGTCGCTCAAGGTTTTCGGCTAATTCAGGAAGATTTGTTGCACCGTTTCCTGCTACAGCAGGTACTACTGAAGATATGTTGAATGCAATTGCAGGAGTAACGGGTAGAGATTTGACAGATGCTACCTTGACTTATGCTCATGATGGAACTCCTTTCACAGGAAATTTGGCACAGGTGATTCACATGTTTGATACGGAATTGAAGAATTTTGACAACTTATTTAGCGACACGAAGGTTTCTAAATCCTTTGACAATTTGAAAGTAAGTGTTGGTTTCTTCAAAGGGCTTCAAAACATTAACATGGCGTGGTTGTGGAACTCTTACTTCATGGAGGTGAAAGGCGAAAACGCAGGATTGATTGACATTACTACGGACGAAGGACAACTTACAGAGTCAGGTCAATATGCTTATGGTGTACCTTTTTGGGGCAATTGCTGCCAAAGAGTATATGACAACAAGTATGATATAAGTGCGCCTTATGCTTCTCTTGCTTTTGAAGCGAGTGATAATTTGAGCATTGATGCGAGTTTCCGTCACGATTTTGGTAGAGTCAGAGGTGTTGGTTCTGGTGGAGCACAAGGTACTTTGGATATAAACAATGATGGTATTATTTCTCCAATTGAAGAAAGTGTTTCTGTAGTGAATTTGGCACAAAAGAATCCTGTAAACTACGATTATGATTTCGCATCCTATTCTTTGGGAGCTAATTACAAATTGAACAATAAGCAAGCTGTTTTTGCGAGATATAGCCATGGCGGTTCGGCAAAAGCAGATAGAGCTGTCGACCCGAATGCAGCATTGCTTTCGTTGGGTAATCCTAAAGACATCATTGACCAAGCAGAATTGGGTTGGAAGCAAAAATTCAAATCAGGTGGTTTGTTCATCACAGCGTTTTATGCAGGAACAACAGAAGAAGGTGGTTTTGAAGCGACTACTCAAGAAGTAATTGAAAATGACTACACTGCATTAGGAGCAGAAGTAGAAGGTGCTTTTGATTTTGGAGACTTTGATGTAAGAGGTGCTTTGACCTATACAAAAGCAGAAATCAGCTCTGGTGATAACGACGGCAACACGCCAAGAAGACAACCTGACTTGATGTATAACCTCATTCCAAGCTACTCTTTTGGAAAAAGTTCAGTTGGGTTGAGCCTTATCGGTCAGACGGATGCTTTTGCACAGGATAACAATGAATTGGTTATGCCAGGCTACCTTATTGTAAACGGCTTTGTTAATGTTGGAGTTACAGATAATCTATCTTTCTCTCTCAGTGCAAATAACTTGTTTGACACTATTGGTATCACAGAATCAGAAGAAGGTTCTATGACCGAAGGACAAGTGAATTACCTAAGAGCAAGGTCTATTACTGGACGTTCTATTGCAGGTAGTGTGAGGTTTAATTTTTAATAGACGCAGCATTTTGTTTGTAAGCTTTAAGAATTAAGACCTCTCTTATTTACTTAAAGTTTTGTAAGTCGGAGGGAGGGGGCAACCTCTTCCTCTTTTTTATTATATTGCATCAATTCCCATCTTCTAAACTTCATCTTTCATTATTCCTTTTATGAAAAACACTTCAAATACAGCTCCCTTATCGTTTATCGAAAAAATCGGCTATGGTGTTGGAGACATGGCATCGAACTTCTACATGGGGTTCTTCAATATTTTTCTGCTTTATTATTATGTGGACGTATGGGGTATTTCCCCGACAAGTGCAGCAACCATGTTTCTGGTAACAAAGGTGATTGATGCAGTAAGTGACCCTACGATGGGGATAATTGCCGATCGAACCGAAACCAAATGGGGAAAATACCGACCTTATATACTATGGATGGCGATTCCCTACGCACTTTTGGGTTATCTTTTGTTTTTGGGTCCTGATTTATCACAAGCAGGGAAGCTGATATTTGCTTATGTGTCCTATTCTCTGGTGATGTTGATTTATACCGCCATCAATGTTCCTTATTCTGCCTTGTTAGCGGTCATTTCTCCTATTTCAGAAGAACGGACCAAAGCCACGCAGTATAGATTTATTTTTGCTTCTTTGGGAACGTTGACGATCGGAGCTTCTGCCAAACCGCTTGTGGACTTGCTCGGAGGAGGAAATGAACTGATGGGTTTCCGCCTAACGATTATACTGTTTGCCTTTTTATCTTTGCTGTTGTTCTTTTTCACTTTTTCTGCTACCAAAGAACGCATCAAACCTCCCAAACATGAATCGAGCATCAAAGAAGATATGAAGGTGCTAACCCAAAACACTTCTTGGGTAATATTGGCGGTATGCAGTATTTTGATTGTGGTGGGTTTAGTGGCTAGGATTTCTTCTACTGCTTTTTATGCCAAATACAACATGATGTATGAGGGCGAAAAAGCCCTTTGGTGGATGGACCATGCTTCGCTCATCATCACCTGTGGCTTTGTCGGGCAATTATTGGGTGCACTCATTACTCCTTCTTTGTTAAAATTGTTTGACAAACGCAGTTTGATGATTGTAATGAACTTTGTATTTGCAGCATCCATATTTCTCACCTATTTTGCTCCTGTCAATCAGTATATTTTGACACTTAGCTTATACACCATTGGTATCTTTTCTTTTGGAGTGATTATTACCTTGCTTTTTGCGATGTACACGGACTGTTCGGAATACGGAGAGTGGATGTCGGGTCACAATAGCGCAGGGCTGACGGTTTCGGCTTCTATGTTTTCTCTCAAATTTGGTTCGGCTGTTGGGAGTGCGATTCCTGGCTATATTTTGGGCTGGTATGGCTTTGTCAAAGACCAAACGCAGTCTGCAACAACATTGGAAGGCATTGACTTGATGTGGAATGTCGTTCCTGCTTTTTTCTTCTTGTTAGCGGCTATTTTGATGTTCTTTTACAAACTGGATAGTAAAACCATGCAGAAAGTAGAGCAAGAATTGTTGCAAAGACGAGGGGAAATTGTATCTGCTTAGTAACGGTAAAAAAATAACTTAAACTTTTCTTTATTTTCGCCATGAAAAATATCCCTAAACCTTACGGACAAACCTTCACAAATGGCATCAAGCACCCTGAGCTTTTTCTTTGGGATGCTTGGTCTTATGTAGAAGCACAAACCATTCATTTATATTGTTTGGCTCTAACACGAGTGCAATCCGACGGAACTGTCATTCCTCCTCAAGAACGCAATGATGTTCCCTTTCATATCAGGCATTTTACCTCCACAGACAATGGAAAAACATGGAAGGACGAAGGTTGTTTTTTAGAACCTAGTCTTGGCACACAACGACATGATGCCAAAACTATTTGGAGTGGTTCGATAGAAAAATTAACCGATGGCAGAAAGTTGGTTGCCTATACGGGGCTAAGCGTAGTGGATGAAAATCATAAATTCCTCCAGAACATTGCTTTAGCCATTTCGGACGATGGCTATATCGTTCAGCAAATTGCAGATGAACCCCTGTCTTCTCCTCTTCGAGACTGGGACGAAATCGTGAATAAGGGCTATTATTTAGATCAACCTAAAAACTTGGGCAATAAGCATGGAGAAGAAGGAGGTCCTATTTTAACTTGGCGAGACCCGTTTATCTTTATTGATAAAGAACAACAAATCAACCTATTTTGGGCGGCTAAGATTGCTCCTTCAAAAAGTGCTATTGCGAGGGCTATTTTGGAGGTGGATGAAGATGGAATATTATTTAAAATCGCCAAATTAAGTTCGCCCATTACAGTTCCAGATGGATATGAGTTTACCCAATTAGAACTTCCAAAAGTGTTGTATGATGCTGCAAGTGGGTGGTATTATTTGTTGGCTTCTACTTGCAACCGCTTGTATGAAGGACAGTCAGATGCTGAAGTAGATAAAAGAATTCGGCTTTATCGCTCCAAAGACATTGAAGGGCCGTGGGTATCTGTGAACAATCACCTTTTTCCCAACAAAAGTTTGTTTGGACCTACGGTTTTAAAAACAGACTTCAAAAACAATCGCTTGTTGTGTATTTCTCCTTATACCGATGCGGATAAAGAGGGTTTGGGGCTTACTTTTTCTCCCATTTTTTATGTATATTTGAATTCGGGAAGAGTGGAGTTTGTATGATTTGTAATGATAAAATTTCCTATACTGCTTTAATTTGGTACAATCACCAACCCTTCTTCAAACACTTCTACTCCGATTGCTACAATTAGAACACACTATGACAGAACAACTTGGAATGAGAATGGGGAATTCATTCTCTTGAAATAGAGCTTTTATAGGTTGGTCTAAATGGAATTTATCTCATCTGGAAACTTGGAGTAAAGAAAGAATTATAGGATACGAAATCGCGAGAAGCTGATGTGATTGAAATGACTGGTGATTTTGTCGTTTATTTAAACCATATAAATTTAGAGCAAGCAAATAAAACGAAACAATCAGCATCTATAAGATATTAATAAAAACGAAAAAAATGAGACAATTATTTAATTTACAATGGATAATCGCTACGATTATTTTGTCAATTTCCCTGATGTCATGCGAGAAAGACGACAACAACAAATGCAATGTGTCAAATCCAGCTGAAGAGATAGCTTGGCTAAAGGAAGCTATAGATAATGTAAAACAAGACGAATACTCGTATTATGCTATGGCTAATTATAATGGAGAGACAGTATTATATTATGTTAACTGTAATCCTGTTGTTAATTATGCTTCATTCATCCTGAATTGTAACGGAGACAATTTAGGTGACACAAATAACTTGCGAGATGAACTAACCGATATTACAATATTATGGAAACATGAAGAATCAAAATGTAATCTTTAAGGATAGAATCAATCTTATGTTCCTTCTCATCAATTAGAAAAAAATAAGAGGTGATGGAAAAGTATCATCTTAAATACAGTTCTGAAAGAGGTATTCTTCAAAAAAACAGAGTTAAGTGATATTAATGAAAAAGCTCCAAGACTTACATCACAGTAAATCTTGGAGCTTTTTATTTTGAAGTTTTCAATGATTGAATAAACTAAGCTGCCTCACATTCTCCAAACACTTTATCCAAAGCATTTTTTAGCACAATCGGTTTTTTAGTGCCAATGAAAATATGTTTTCCATCCTTTAGAATCAACTCTAAGCCTGTTCTGCCTGACAAACTATAGACTTCTTCCATTGTATTGAATTGAACATCCCAACCACTTAGTTTAGCCAAAAGAGGGGTTTTAACTACTTGATAGTCTTCAACTTCATCTGTTTTGATGGTTTGTTTTTTGGCGTGCAAAGGAGAATATTTGAATTTGATTTTTTTATTACTGATAGTCGTCTTCAATTGAAGTCTCCACAGATAAAATGTGACTCCTGCTAAATATCCTACGCATATCACTCCTCCAAGCATTACGGCTGTTTTATCATAAGGAGTTTGGATAAATAAATTAATAAAAAAGGCACTCACCAAAAGCGTAATAATCGCTAGTAAGATGACCTTGCTTTTCGTATAACATTGTTTTTCTTTAAATATTACTTGTGACATGATGTTATCTTTTTTTAAAATAAGTAAATACTGTTTCCCATAAACAAGAGACTAAGTGATTGTAATAGTTAAAAATATTGATTGTAGCTATAAAGACAAAGGTAATGAATTTTTAACTATTAAGTGATGTTTAAGTAACATTAATTTAACATTAAAACGCTTTTTTGTTCAAAAGTGTTGCGTATAAGTCTGAAAATAATTATTTTTTTGGATTATTATTCGACTTTTGGTAATAATGAATCGTTTTGTAGATGGATTTTTATTTTTGCAACCTACAAAAACGATTAAAACAACGAATGTCCTAAAATATTTCATTTTTACCCTTTGGGTATAGGTTTTTGCTTGTAATAAGGACGATGATAAGATGGTTTGTGGTGTTGGAGGTTTTATAGCTTATTGATAATAACTACTTTTGTAGTAAAAACTTCCGAAGCCCTTTTAAAAAAAATAAGACCTCATTCACTGTTGAAAGAGTTGATTCATCTGTCTATTTTATTGGCAGTCCTCTATCATAATGAAAACAATTGCTTAACAATACCTGATAAATTTTAGAATTTCGAGAAATCCATAAACCTATGTCTGAGAACACTGTTAGAGAATCATTGGAAAGAGAATTGAAGGAAATTGAAGCTTCGGAGATGTTGACTCCTGCTTATAAAAGAAAAAAACTGATAGCTTATGCCATTCGAACAACTATTGCAGCTATCATTTACATCTATTTTTGGGAATATATATGGCTGCGATGGACGCTGTTGTTTTATGTCCCTCTGAATTTGGTAGGCTTAGGGTTAATTTTAGGGGCAGAGCATTTTGTCCACAAAAAATTAGAAAATACACGAAGGAAAATTGACGAATTGGAGGTTTAGTAGATTAGATTTGAACTTTCTTTACCATTTTTTTGGTTATTTTTAGGAGTGCAAACAAATCTGCCTTCAAGTTCCTTATCATTGAATGAAAAGCATGAAAACCAAACCCTATATTTTATCCTACTTTGTTGTTGTTTTACTCTGTTTAACAAGTCTAAATCTAAGTGCTAAAGAAGTGCCTTACCTCTCGGGGCGGGTCAATGACTACGGCAATGTATTATCGGATGCGGTTGAACAGGAGTTGGAACGCAAACTCAAAATTCACGAAGACTCTACTTCCAATCAGGTCGTCGTATTGACGATTGATGCTTTGGAGGATGAGTTTATCGAAGGGTATGCTATCAAAGTGGTGGAAACGTGGAAATTGGGTACAAAAAACAATGATAATGGCGTATTGCTCCTTGTTTCTGTACAAGATAGGAAAATTCGAATTGAAGTAGGCTATGGATTAGAACCTTATCTTACCGATGCCAAAAGCAGTCGAATCATCCGAAATGTTATCACTCCTTCTTTCCGACAGGGCGATTACAATAATGGAATTTTGGCAGGAGTCAATGCCATTATTGGCACCATAGAAGGAACGTATGTAAACGATGGGGAGAGTGAATATACGAATGAAGAAGTTCCAATGGTTGTTCGATTGTTTGCCCTCTTTTTTCTCTTATTTTTTCTCCGACCATTTATTGAGTCTGCCTTGTTTGCAGATGGGTTTGTCAGTTGGTTTATGTTTGTTTTTTTAAGCCCTTTTGTTGGCATGTTGGGAGTTATGGGCTTGGGAGGAACCTTGGGGATGCTTGCCATTGGAGCTTATGGAGTTGGATTTATAGGCATGAAATTATTCTTTTTGACTCCTGCAGGACGCGCTTTTAAAGAACGATATCAGAAGAAACTGCAAGAACGGGCCAAAATGCATCGTCAAAACAATCGGGGCAGTGGCCGAAGTGGTGGCGGCACTTTTTGGGGCGGAGGCTCTGGAGGTGGTGGCGGTTTTGGTGGCGGTGGAGGAGGAGGCTTCTCTGGTGGCGGTGGTAGCTTTGGAGGAGGAGGAGCGAGCGGCTCCTGGTAGGTAGAGATTCAAAACCTGCCCCAACACCTCGGGATTCAAAGTACAAACTCCACTTCAATTTTGTCCACCTATATGATCAAAACTCAATAAAGCGCAAATTTCACAACTCCATGATTTTGAATTTACTGGGCTTCAAACTCTGGGCAGTCCATCCGAATATCTTTTGTAAACAATGTCTGGTTGAGTAAGCTGCAAAAATGGACCTCATTATTGACCGAATAATACTGGCAGTTAGGGCAAGTTCTTTGCACGCTGATAATTCCCATTTTATTAAGGACTGCTATGAGATTTGATATGTTTGCCCACAAAACGACCTTGTCTGCTTCATCTGCCTCCGAAACAATTTCTTTGAGAGGATTCACAAAGTTTTCGGTTTCTTCCACCACCTTTTGCCCTTCCTCTGTCAGTCTTATGCTGTAACTTCTAGCATCCTTTGTATGAGCGATTTTTTGGAGTAGTCCTTTTCTGTCTAAGACCTTTATGGCATCGCTAATGGTTGGTTTGGTAAGATTAAACTCCTGAGCCAGATAACTTACTGTTGTTTTGTCATTGGAATGATGTTGAATAAAAATGAGTAATTGAATTTGAATAGGACTCAATTTATGTTCTTTCGCCTTCTCCCAAAGCAGTACTCTAAACACTTGCGACAAGCGTTCGAGTCCTGCAATAATTTTATTATCGATATGAGCATTTTGGTCATTCAGATTGAAGACAGACATATTTTTCCTCCTTGTTGATTACTTCAATAGTGACATTGGGTTTAGCCACATCCTTGCATTTCAAGAATATAATATCCTTGTTTTTGAATACTTTCTTCTATTTCAGAACTGGCATTTTCGATGTGGCAAAATCTACATTCCTTTGCCGTCAATGCTTGCCCCTCTTGGTTTTTGGATAGTAAGTATTCCTTACCAAAAGTATGAATTATTTCTGCATCTTTTACATCATCAGGTGCAATAATGTCAAAGTGCATAATTGTCCCATCTTTTTTAGTGACATACGTGTCCCAAACTGCTACTTTCATTGGAATATAATTTTTTAGAGTGAAAAAAAGACAAACAACCAGCTGATGTAATCAAACTGGCTGTTTGTGAGATAACCTTCGCTTACACAACGAATTACACTGAGTTAAACAATTAGAATCTTACAATTATTTGTATACCAACAATATTTTTTAATCCTCAGTATGATTATAATTCATTACTTAGCCTTTTACATCTGCCATAGACGCTCCAAAGTTGATGTGCAATACATTTCCATTTGGAGTCACCAAGGCAGGAACAGATTCCACTCCTGCTTTTTCTGCTTCTGCAATTTTTGCTCTGTCATTGCCGAGATGGACAACTTCTACATCCGAAGGATTGATAAGGTTCAAAATGTCTTGTTCTGCACTTACACAAACAGGACAACCCGCATGATAAAAAATCGATTTGTTCATTTCATCATTTGTTTAAAAGGTTAGGTAGCATCATTGCTGCGACAAATATAGTTAGGATTCCTAACTAAAACAAATATAGTTGAAATTTTTCCAAAAAAAAACTCCCCCAATACCGAAGCATTGAAGGAGTCTCTTTATGTTCTCATCAAAATCAATAAATCAAATATGCTAAAAAAACTACTTAAAATCATGTCCAAAATTGTAAATAAATCCAACTCCAATAGTTGTTTGCGTATCTTTCAAGCCTCCATCATCTCCTTCAAAAAATGGGTCGCTGCTGTTGTCAAATCGAACTTCAGGCTTGAACGTAAACGCTCCGTCTGCCACTTTGAAGTCACCCGTCAAAGTCAGTGCAAAAACAGATAATGGACCAAAATAACGCACGCCATCAGGGTCGTCAAAATATTCTGCTCTCAAACCGACACCAGAATTACCTGAGAAGCTGTAGTTTGCATACAAAGCCGCACCTGCCCAAGTCGCATCCTCATCATAAGGAGCAGTAGGAGTGATACCATCAGCTATATCACCTGCACTAAAAGAACCAAGTGCTGCATTCAAGCCCAACAATAGAGACTTTCCTGTGGTGTCTAATTCAATCGTGTAGCTCGTTGTTAGGTCAAAAAGGCTGGTGAAAGAACCTTTGGTATTGCCGAATGCAGAACCGCCACCATATTCATCTCCACCAATCCAATTGAGGTAGATACCAAAATTATCAGAAGGAGCAAGGCTCGCTTGAAGGGCAATGGATTTTTTGTCGTTGTAGTCGGCAAGTGCATCCCATCCATTGACAATTCCCGCCATAAAGCCCAACTTATCTGTTGCTGCAATGTCAATTTTTGCACCTGTATGGTAAAAAGGGCCATTGCCAAACAAGTATGAAAGGCTGTAATTGTAGTTGTCGGGAGCATCAATCAACTCATATCCAATGTGTGTACCGTATTGCCCCACTGTAAAAGTGACCGCATCCGAAATATTGTAGGCCAAATAGGCTTGTTTGATTGCCAAAGCCGTTCCGACATTGCCGAAGTTGCCCAGCTCTGCATTTGGACCAAAGGTCAAATCCAAGACCACTTCTGATTTGTCATTGCTATAGGTAAACATCGTTTTGGCAAGCCCCAAAGAAATATTATCGTGGTTAAGGTCAAAGATTCGCCCCGTATTGCTTCGAGAAAGCGGTTTATTTAGATTGTACTGATAGTAGGCATCGACATAGCCCGCTAAAGAAAAATTGTGCTTGCTCTCTTCTTGTGCATAGACATTGAAGGAAAGAGCAGACAATAAAGTTACAATAGAAAAAAGTCTAATTGTTTTCATGGTAACAAAATTTTAAAACTTGTGTGATAAAATGTTTTTTGCTACCTTGCTCAACGTTTATTTTGTGTAAGCTTCGTTCATTTTTAGCTGTTAAGCAAGGTAAACTCTGAGGTGAAGAGTTTTTGATAGGCAACAACCCCCTGTTACCTTTCATTAACGATTCACCTTTTTTGTTTTTTTAGCTTCCTACAAAGCCAGTGTAAGAAGACATTCCGTGTTCTGCAATGTCTAAGCCTTCATCTTCTTCTTGTTCAGTGACTCTAATACCAACAGTCATTTTCAAGGCATACATCAATCCAAAAGCAAAAGCAAAGGTGAATACCCCTACTGCAGCAGTACCAATGAATTGATTGATAAGCTGAGATAGACCTGCTTTCGCCCCAAAAATACCTACGGCAAGTGTCCCCCAAATACCACAAACCAAGTGAACAGAGGTAGCTCCTACAGGGTCGTCTGCTTTGATTTTGTCAAAAAATACAACCGACAAAGGAATGATTCCTCCTGCAATGAGTCCAATCATTAAAGCCGAAGTCGGTCCCATTAGGTCTGCGCCAGCCGTAATACCGACCAAACCACCTAAAACACCGTTTAGCACCATAGATAAGTCGTGTGTTTTGAACATCAAAAAGGAAACGAAAAATGCGCCAACTGCTCCTGCTGCTGCTGCAATAGAAGTGGTCACGAATACCAAAGAAACCGCACTTGGGTCGGCAGACAATACAGAGCCTCCATTGAAGCCAAACCAACCAAACCATAAGAAGAACACACCCATTGCTGCCAAAGGCATACTGTGTCCGGGAATGGGTTTGATTTTACCCTCTGAGTATTTACCCTTACGAGGGCCTAAAATAATGATAGCTGCCAAAGCCCCCCAGCCTCCAACAGCGTGTACCAAAGTAGAGCCTGCAAAATCGTAGAAACCCAACTCTTTGAGCCAGCCTCCTCCCCAATGCCACATACCTGTGATGGGATAAGAAATGGCTACGAAAATCATGGCAAACAATAAGAAACTTTCCAGTTTGATTCGCTCGGCTACTGCGCCAGATACAATCGTGGCAGCGGTAGCTGCAAACATAGCTTGGAAAATAAAGTCTGTCCAATACGTATAAGCTCCACCTGCATAAGCAATAGCTTCTCCTTCGGGTGCAGTCAATCCAAATCCTGCAAAACCAAAGAAACTTCCTGCAAAAGCTTCACCAGGATACATCAGATTGAAGCCTACTAAGGTATAAGTCAATATACCTATAGCGATAATCATGACATTCTTAAATAGAATGTTCACTACATTTTTGGAACGCACCAGTCCTGCCTCCAAGCAGGAAAATCCTAGGTGCATAATGAAAACCAACACAGTGGCGATCATCATCCAAAGATTGTTGGTAAAAAATAATGCTTCGTTCATTTTATTATATTTTAAAGCCGTTATAAATTTTTGTTTGATTTAACTCGCTTATTACTTAGTCACTTAACTAAGTCTATGTTTTAAAGCGCAGCAGCACTTGATTCATTGGTGCGAATCCGTACGATATGTTCGATATCGGTAACAATGACTTTGCCATCGCCAACTTCCCCCGTTTTGGCTGCACGGCAAATCGCATTTACGATTTCACCAACTTTGTCATCTACTGCAAAAATCTCCAGTTGCATACGAGCAATGTAGCCTACGTCATAAACACTTCCTCGATACATGACTTGCTCATGCTTTTGTCGTCCGAATCCTTTTACTTCCATAAAAGTGAAAAAGTTTACTTCTATATCGCTCAGTGCTTTTTTTACATCGTCAAACTTCGAAGAGCGAATAATTGCTTCAATTTTCTTCATGATTTGAGCCATTTATTTTTTTGAAAAAATGATGTCTTTTTTAATGATAATGCAAATTAAGGTATTTTTTTTTGAAAAATCATCATTAAAAAAAGGTTTTTTTTATTTTTTTAATAATTTTTTTATTTTTTTCGACAATATTTAACCTTCCTGTGCTGAATCAAGGCATTTTTTTTGAAAAATCTTAAAGACTATACAATAACAGGTGAATACACAGAAGAAATAGATCCTGCTTAAGTAAGAATATTCTTCATGCAAGCCTATTTTTATTAAGTAGTTGTGCTAATATCCTATACAGTATTTTAAGATTCTGTGTATAGTTTTTTACTTTTGTAGTAATACAAATATTGCAATTTTAAAAATTACGATATTTATATTTCATGTATTCAACAATTTACTTTATTTAAAATAGTGCAAATGAAAAAAATACTACTATTGGCTGTTTTAGGAATTGGATTAGTTATTGGATGTAAAAGTAACTCTGATCAAAAACAGAAGGAGGTCATAACATCTGATAAAAATGAACTAAGAGGCACTGATAATCTTGCTTATAAGTGGGGAGAAGTAGCTTTGACTGCAACGGCTAACGATACAGAAAAATTCAAACCTCGACCAACTATCACCTCTCGTTATTTGGGGCTGATATTTACAGCTATTTTTGATGCTTGGTCCAGATATGATTCTAAAGCAACTCCAGTTTATTTAAAGGAGGTAGAAAGGAGGCCCGAAAATGAACAAACACTCAAAAACAAAGAGGTTGCTATCAGTTATGCTGCTTATCGAGCTATGAATGAATACTATTATTCGGATAGTACTTTGTTTAGAGAATTTATGGTGGAGTTGGGACTTGATCCAGATAATCAATCCATGGATGCAACAACTCCAGAAGGAATAGGCAATTTAGCTGCTAAGATGGTGATTGAAGCCAGAAAAAAAGATGGCTCAAATCAATATGGTGATGAAGAAGGCTCAAACGGTAAGCCCTACTTCAATTATGTAGCGTATAAACCCGTCAATTCTCCAGACGAAAATTTAGATCCCAATCGTTGGCAGCCAAAATATTTTGCCGATGGGAAGGGAGGGCGATTCGCTCCCGAATGTTTGACTCCTTATTGGGACAAAGTGCAACCACTTGCGCTAAAATCAGGAGATCAGTTTAGACCAGGGCCCCCTCCAATGATAGGCTCAGAACAACTGGAAAGAGAAGTAAAAGAAGTCATCGAACTTCAAGCCAATCTAACCAATGAACAGAAAGCACTTGTGGAATTTATGCGAGATGGTCCACAATCAGTTCAACAAGCAGGTCATTGGCTGAAATTTGCTCAGGATGTTTCGAGGAGAGATCAGCATACATTGGACGAAGATGTGAAAATGTATTTCCTTAACCAAGTAACTGCAATGGATGCTTTTATCGCTTCTTGGGATTCCAAAATGTTTTACGATTTTGCTCGTCCTTACGCACTTGTACATAAATACTACGATGAACAGGTTATAAAGGCTTGGGGAGGTCCAGACAAAGGGATGATGGAAATGAAAGGAAAAGAGTGGCGACCTTATTCACCAGAGACCTTTCTTTGTCCTCCTTTTCCGAGTTATACCTCTGGTCACAGCACCATAAGTGGAGGCTGTGCGGAAGCATTGAGACTCTACACAGGCAGTGATGAATTTGGCGAAAAAGTAGAATTAATTCCAGGTGCTTTAACTGAGCCAGATAATTTGGGTGAAAAAGTAGTACTTGAGTTTCCTACTTTCACAGAAACAGCTAATATGGCTGGGTTTTCCAGAGTTTTGGGGGGATACCATATACAAGCAGACAATGTAGCAGGTTTACAATTAGGTAGAGATGTCGCTCATGAAGTTTGGAAATTCTATTTGGCGCACATTGGAGAAAGTTCGGAAAATTAATGTCCCTTTAGAAATTATATGGTTGATAGAAGTTATCTTGTACTCATTCAAAGAAGAATCACTCTATCAACCATTATTTTACCCATAATGACTACACTGCAAAACAAATTCCGATTCGACAAGAAAAGAAGCTTTCTTTTAATGGCTTTAATCGTTTGAATGTTAATTTCTTGTGACCCATTCAAACAATTAAGGTTGAGAATGAAACAAATAAAAAAGCCTACCAAATTTAATTTGATAGGCTTTTTGTATTAAAAAGTTAAATCGCAAATATTAAATTACTTTGACATTTACTGCATTCAATCCTTTTTTACCTTCTGTTAATTCAAATTCAACAACATCATTTTCACGAATTTCGTCAATTAAGCCAGAAACGTGCACGAAATGTTCTTTGTTTGAATCATCTTCTACTATGAAACCAAATCCTTTGGCATCATTAAAAAATTTTACTGTACCTTTTTTCATTATGAAAATTTAAATAAATAAAACACAAAGTTAGGTTTATATTTTTAGAATTGATAGCTTTTTCAAATTTAAATTTAATTCTTTTTCAAAAATATAATATTGCAATTTTTAAACAATTTAAAATACAATCAATATGAATCTAAAACTTTTGAATGTGGTACTATTAGCTGACAATTATCAAAAATTAGTTGACTGGTACATCAATACTTTGGGGCTTGAATTACAAGACGAATGGACAGAAGATTATCACTATGCCGAATTGTCTTACAACAAACAATTGATTGTAGGTATCACACCTGCCACCGAAATGAAACACAAACTCACTCACCCTCGAAACAATGCTGCTATTATTCAATTGGTAGTATCTGATATTCAGGTCTTTTATGAGCGAATAAAACAGCATGATGGCGTTGTACTTTTTGGGGTAAACTATGACGAAAAGGAACAGTTTTACTTTGGTGCGGTAGCAGATATTGAAGGGAATGAAATCTGGGTGATTCAGACGAAGGATAAATAACTTCTAATCCAAAGTGTGGTTACAAACTCAAAACTTGTTTCGGTATTTGATTTTTGAGATTGAATTTGTCTAACTAACGCTTTCCAGAACCCATCAAATATCGAAACAAGTACAAGCCACCTGCAAAAAAAATGCCCCCTAAAATAGTCGGAGCTAAAAACCCCATTTTTTCCACTTGCACACCCAATAAGGTTCCGCTGCCCTTCATAACCGCAAAACAGGCGAAAATTAAGAGAGCCATTCCTGCTAAGGTCAATATGGTGGCGAAAATTTTGACAATATCCATGATAGTAGGTAATTTTTGAGATTGAAGACGATTCGCTTTTGAATTAAGCTTGCCTTTAGAAATTGTTTTTTTCTGACAAAAGACGAAAATAAGAAAAAAAAAACAAATTTTACCCTCTCACATTTTTAAACAACTTTATGCATTCTGTTATACACACCTATTCACAAATCAACCAATCAAATTCCTCATTTTTTCTTAGCTTTGCACGATTTTTACCAAACGGTATTTCATTAACGACCAATCCTATCACAAGTGAACGCCAGAACCAAACTCATCCTCCAATTATTTGATGCTAAAGTTATTGAATTCGGTGAATTTACTCTTCGAAGTGGCATCCAAACTCCTTTTTATGTTGACCTTAGAAAGGTTGTTTCCTATCCTCATATATTAAAGGAAATTTGTCTACAACTGTGGGATACTATTTCGCTTGCAAATGTACGTTTTGATCTTTTATGTGGGGTTCCTTACGCTGCTGTTTCTTATGCTACGGTGATTGGAATGCAACAAAATATACCTGCTGTTATTAAGCGAAAAAATCGTAAAAAATACGGCTCAAAAAAATTGGTAGAAGGTGTTTTTGAAAAAGGACAAAGATGTCTGGTATTAGAAGATACCATTACGAGTGGGATTAGCTTAGTAGAAGCCGTTGCAGATTTAAAAAACGAAGGTTTAGCAGTTGAACACATTGCAGTAGTCATTGACCGACAACAAGGTGGTACTAAAACTTTAGAGAACTTAGGTTATAAAATTCATAAATTGTTTACCATTGGAGAAATAATGGATGCATTAATGAAAAACGGCCGAATCAATTACCCCACTTTTCGGGCAACAATGCTTTTTATTGAACAAAACCAAGTAAAAATTGAAGATGCGAACAAAATACAACCTTCTTTTTTAGACTACAATGAGCGCATTGACAAAGCACATCACCCTATAACCAAACGATTACTTCAAATCGCACAAGATAAAAAAACCAATTTAATCTGCTCGGCTGATGTAACAACCAAGGCAGAGCTTCTTAGTTTGGCAAATACTGTGGGTCCACATATATGCTGCCTTAAAACACATATTGATAGTATTCATGACTTTGACAAAGATTTGGTAATACAACTTCAAGCTCTCTCTAAAAAACATCAATTCTTATTATTTGAAGACCGCAAATTTGGAGATATTGGTAGCACACTTCAAAAACAATATACTTCAACTCATTATGCTATTCATGAATGGGCTGATTTGATTACCGTACATGTTGTAGGAGGAGAGTCAAGCATTCAAGCATTAAAGGATACGGGGTGTTTTTCCGAAAAAGGCATGGTTATTATTGCCCAAATGAGCACAAAAGATACCTTGACAGATGATAGCTACGTTAAAAAAGCAGCTAAAATTGCAGAAACTTATCAAGACACCGTCGTAGGTATTGTAGCTCAAGAGCGTTTAATAGATGATTTAGGTTTACTTCAATTTACACCAGGTATCAACCTAGAGGTCAAATCCGATCAAGCAGGGCAAGTATACAATAGTCCTGATGTAGCATTCACCGAAAGAGGGACAGACTTTATGATTGTAGGTCGAGGTATTTACCAAGCAGAAAACCCATTGGAAGCTGCAAAATCTTATCAAAAAGCAGGCTGGAAAGCATACAATTCTAAGGTAATTGTGAATCCGTAGATTGACTAATTTGTGATATATCTCACATTTTTGATTACAAAAAAATAATAATTTTAATGACTCCTTACAGCGAACTTTCTCCACAATCAAAAATTTGGATTTACCAAAGCAACCGCCCATTTACGAACTCCGAAACAACTCACATTCAACAAGAAATTGCCGATTTTGCAAATCAATGGGCTGCTCATGGCCAAGGTCTAAAAGCTTTTGGGACTCTTTACTACAACCAGTTTATTGTATTAATGGTAGATGAATCCATTCAGGGAGCAAGTGGATGTTCAATAGATAGCTCCGTTCATTTCCTAAAGGATTTGCAAAAAAAATACAATGTGAATCTATTTGACCGACTCAATATGACCTATAGAAATGCGTCTAATCAAATAGCTACTGCCAATAGAGATGAATTTGAAAAATTGGTTAATATAGGTGAAATCAATGATACTACAATTGTATTCAATAATTTGGTTCGCAATAAGCAAGAATTTGAAACTAAATGGGAAATACCTATGGCAGAAAGTTGGCACAAACGAGTATTCTAATCCTGCAACTTTTCTCCAAAAGACAAATCACCTGCATCTCCTAATCCAGGTACTATATACCCCTTTGCTGTCAATTCTTCATCAATAGCTGCTGCCCATATTGTTACCTTATCACTTGAAAAATTTTTCCTAATCTCATCAATTCCTACAGTACATGCAATTGCTACAGCCACGTGAATGTGCCGAGGCTCCCCGTACTCAAATAACTGTTTTATTGTCAAAGCCATAGATGCTCCTGTTGCCAACATAGGATCTGATAAAATTACAATTTTATCCTCTAAATCAGGACAGGACACATACTCCATTTTAATGGTAAATTTACCACTCTTGTGATGCTTGCGATAAGCAGAAATAAATGCATTCTCTGCTTTATCAAACATATTTAATAACCCTATGTGCATGGGCAATCCTGCTCTGAGTATTGTTCCTAACACTGGTTGCTCTTTTAATAGAGTACATTCAGAAATCCCTAATGGAGTTTGTATTGATTTTACTTTAGATGGCATTTTTTTGCTAATCTCATAAGCAAATATTTCTCCCAATCGTTCCAGATTTCTTCTAAACTTCATTCTATCGTTCTGAGTGGAAACACCTCGAATTTCGGAAACAATCTCTCCAATTAAAGGATTTTGGTTGCTTAGATTATAGACCATTTTATATAGCTTAAAGGTGAGACGATAATATAACCTAAAAATGCAATTAATTTTTGAGATAAGTAAAAATATCTATCTTATTTGAATCTTTCTATTAGATTTTATTTAAAACAAAATAAGTTAACAAAAAAAGCCGCTGCACAATATTGTACAACGGCTCAATAATACTAATGGCGGCGACCTACTCTCCCACACATCATGTGCAGTACCATCGGCGCTAAGAGGCTTAACTTCTCTGTTCGGAATGGGAAGAGGTGGAACCCTCTCGCTATAACCACCTAAAAATCTT
>JAUHXA010000164.1 GCA_030427245.1 Bacteroidia bacterium
TTAGTAAGGGTAAAAAAATAACTCCTCGTTTTCTTTTGCTAACATACCCCATCCCCCACCGAGAAATCGGGGCAGGCTTTTCAAAAGGGGAATATTGGTCGATGAGTTATTTTTTCTTTTTTACTTATACTTTTTTTTCACGATTACCTTTTTGTTTTTACATGTTATTTCTTTGAAGGCTCAAAATGTCGTTTGGCAAGGAAATACAAGTTCTGATTGGAACACAGGGAGCAATTGGAATACAGGTTCCGTTCCTGGTGCCACTAACCGAGCAATTGTTCAACCAGGAGGAACATTTACCAACCCTGAAATCAGTACTGCCGTTCCAACAGTTCAGCGAATATTGATTCGAAATGGTGGCGAAATGATTGTAACCGCCACAGGTTCTATCACCGTAGATGGTGGTGGAAGTCATGCAGGTTCAACTCTGATTGAAATTGATGCGAATCCCGTTGCAAGTACCAATAGCACCTTGACCAATAGTGGAACCATCAATGTAACAGGTGCGGACGGGATTGGTATATTGGTGCGTAAACCCAGTAGTACCCTACAAAACAATGCAGGCGCTACCATCAATATTACGATGACCGACAACGATCCACTTAGAAATTTGGGAACAGTTATCAATGATGGAGACATTCTCATCAACGCAACGGAAGCAGCCGGGAATCCGGATGGAACAAACCCTGGGCCACACGGCGTTCTTGTTGGTACGGGTGCAACCTTTACCAACAATTCTTACCTATCCATAATCGGTGGAAATGCTCCGAATGGTAGTAGTATTAGGGTTTCTGGAACGCTAAACAACGGTACTTGTGCTTTGATAGAAATAGATGGCTTGCTTCGAAATGCGGCTTCAAGCGTAGGAGTTCAAAATGACGGTTTGATAGAAAGCACTTTTACGGGTACGAATGTTAACAATGGAGGACCTTTCATCAATGATGGTGTTTTGGTAGATGCATCGGGAACACATGCGACCAGTTCAGCATTTTTTGGAGGGAATGATGTGGATGGAGCAAGTACTGGTTTTTATGACAGTGGTGACGACTTGACACAAGTCAATTTTGATGGAAACAATACCTTGAATATAGTGCAATTTTCAGGAGACCCATTTGATGACTTTGATACAGAGGAAGACGATGGGGAAGCAGCTTCTTATTTGGCATCCGAACCCGCTATTGGAGCATCAGGAGCGGGCATGGCGGCTGAGTACCAATGGTCTGTACCTGGTGCATTGAGTTTTACAGAAGATGGTCAGACTGCTCCCGATGGCAGCCGCCGTTTACTACGAGTAGAATTTCCCGATAATGCTGGACCAGGAGATGCAACCTATACGGTGTTTCTGACGGTAACAGATGCGTCTGGGTGTGTAGCAACCGATGAACAGACGGTTGCAATTCATGCGCCTCCACAAGTTCCCACTCTTTCAGAATGGGGTTTATTTATTCTTGCTTTGTTGTTGATGTCGATGGGAACTTTGTATTTGGTTAATAACAAAGAGTTGGCAGTGAAGGAATAGGAGGTTTTGAACATAGCCTGTTCCGAGACCTCAGATAAATCGACTACTGAAAGGAATTTTCGTACAGACATCTCGATTTTTCGGAAAAAATACGAAGATTAGTGATATTGTACTAATACTCGACTCTATCCGAAGTCTTGTCTTTATTCAACATCAAACTTTCCAAACGAGCATTGGCCCTGATGTTCACGATGTTGCTTTGTTTCGGGAAAACATGGGTAAGAAGAAAGTTCTTGACTTCAATGCTTTCAATATTGGATACTCCTCTTATCTCCAGATAACACCACATTTCGTTTATTTCCACCTCCTTACCCAAAAAATGATAAGAATAGTCCAACTTTTGATTGACAAGGATTTGTAGGTGTTTTTGGAGGTAAGCCGCAACCTTTTCATCTGTTTTGGGGCTTTCTTGCGAAGTGCCTAATTGCAGTTTTTCGCCAAATTCTTCTTGTAGGGCTTTTTCAAAATCGTCAGTAAAGACCTTTAAGGTTATTTCCAAGGTAGCGGCTTCCGCATTGTGTTGGATGTCGCAGATGCTCACGTAAAATTCGTGGGTAGCAAATGCCAAATTTCCTGATAGTAGTACCAATAGTATATAGATTGTTTTTTTCATGATTTAAACAAAAATGGCGACAAGATAAGGACTTATGGGGAGATGGAGAATTTAATTTTTTTAATTCACCACATTTCGTGGCTTTCCGTTCAAAAAGGCTTCAATATTGTCCGCCACAATCTGAATCAAACGACCTCTCGCTTCTTGGGTTGCCCAAGCCTGATGTGGGGTGATGATGCAATTGGGAATGTTGAGAAGGAGGTGGTTTTTGGGAGGTGGTTCTTCCGAAAGAACATCTAAAGCTGCCCCTGCAATTTGACCATTCAAGAGAGCTTCTCGCAAATGAGTTTCCTCAATCAAGCCCCCTCGTCCTGTATTGATTAAGTAGGCAGTAGGTTTCATCATCGAAAGCGTTTTGCGATTCACTATATGGGTGTTTTCGTAGGACAGAGGAGCGTGTAAGGTCAAAACATCACTTTTGCCAAACAAAGTGGGAAGGTCGACCAACTTTACATATTCAGGAGTAGGCTTTTGGGGATTTTTTCGGACGGCAATGATTTTCATACCAAAAGCCCTCGCAATATGGATGACTTGCTGCCCAATTTGTCCCGTACCATACACACCCATCGTTTTGCCCATCAATTCCATCATCGGACTTTTCCAATACGACCAGTCCACCGAATTTGCCCATTCGTTGTTTTGTACACTTTGGTTGTGAATTGCAACATTGTTGGTCAATTGAAGAAGGAGCGCAAAAACGTGTTGAGCAACAGACGCAGAGCCATAACCCACTGCATTGCAGACGGTAATGCCCCGATTTTGGGCCGTTTTAATATCAATATTATTGTAGCCCGTTGCCAAAGTACAGATACATTTCAGCTTGGGAGAGAGTTTGTTGAGCATTGCCTCGTCCAAAACGACCTTGTTCACCACCAAAATATCAGCATCTTTGGCTCGGTCAAATATTTGGTCTGTGGTTGTTCTATCATAGATGGTCGTCTTTCCCAAGTTGGTAATACCTTCCCAAGTCAAATCACCGGGATTGGTGACATAAGCATCTAAAATTACGATGTTCATAGAATAGAAAAGTGTTATATGGTTGAATTGCTATACTGATACTGCTAAATGGTTTCGACGAAATAGAAGTGATACATCAATTCTTTAGCAATATTAGACTTTTGACGAAAGAAGTAGGACGTAAGATGCAAGACAGAAGACTCTGAAAATCAAACACTTAATTAAATTAAGGGTTTGGCCGTAAATTGTTCATTATCAAGTATTTAAATCCTGTTTCTTGCCTCTTTGCTCCTTCATCTAAAGCAATATAACAATTCATTAATTTCCCGTAGTATCCACAGGTTCTTCGTTCTTCTTTGGTTTCCCAAAAAGTCCTTTCAAAGTTTCATTTGCCTTGTCTTTGGCATTTTTACCCAAATTTTGCTGCAATGAATCGCTTGAGCCTTTGGTGTCGTCCTTTCCGCCCTTCAAAAGGTCTTTTGCTTTGTCCGCAATACCATCTACTCCGCCGTCTTTGATGTCTTTCACTTGATCTTTCACAAAAGTCTTTGCAGAATCGGGATTTTCCAAAGCCTTGCTTTTTAAATCTTGTGTCAATCCACTTGCTTTTGCTTTCAGCGAATCCTTTACCTCATTGGTTGCTTGGGTGATTTTATCTTTTTGCTTCTCGACCAACTTTGTCGCCTCATCTTTCACCATATTTACAGATTCGTCAATGAGTTCCTTTGCAGCATCTACCACGTTTTTACCCGCCGAAGCCAAAGCATCTGTAAAATCTGTGGTGACGATAGGTTCTTGAAGTGTACCAGTCAGTTTGAGGTTGATGTTGATGAAATCAGGGACATCCAGTACAATGTCTTTCTTCGCCAACTGCTCGGTAAGACTTGATACCAAAGACTTTGCTTGTGCCCCCAGTTTGTCTCTCGGCACTTGCACCTTGATATCATAATCCAAAGTTTGATCAAAACCATGCGTTCCAAAAATATTCATTTTCACACCCAATGGAGCAATGTCGAAAGGCTTGACCGATACCCGTCCATCTTCAAAAGAAAAAATCGTACTGGCATCAAAGCTTTTTACTTTATCGAGTTCTTTGATTTGCAGAGCAGAAGCTATTTTATCCAAAGGCTTAAAACCTGCAATACTTCCTTTCAGAACGGCAAACAATCCATTTCCATCAAAAGTACTTAAGTCGGGCATCATGTTCTCATTCAAGTTGCCCGATACCTTAAACTTGGATGAAAAATTCCCCTTGATGCATTTGGCAATAGGGGCGAGTTTTTCCATCGAATTGAAGGTGATAAACGCCTGAACCACATCCACCTCTTTCATGTCGTATTCCATACTCACATACGGTTTCTTGGAGTGATCCTTGGTGCTGTACAAACCATTCATCACAATACTTCCATTCAATGTTTCGGATGCAAAATTGGCAAGTTCCACGGATTCGTCCTTGACCAACAATTTGCCCTTAACATTTTTGAGTTCGATATTGTCATACAATACTTTATCCGCCTGTGCTGAAATGCTCATATTGATGTTGGCAGGTACTTCAAACACTTCATAAGCCTCCGAAGCTCCTTCAGCGTTGAGGTCAGGAGGCAAAGTTTCGCCTTCTTCCAACAGCCATTCATTGCAGTCAAACTGTTTGGATTTTATATCTGCTTTCCCATTCAGTGTTCCTTTGCCGAAAGCATAAGCCAAGATATTTTCTACACTTGCCGTACCACTGAAATCGCTGCGTCC
>JAUHXA010000006.1 GCA_030427245.1 Bacteroidia bacterium
AAAGGTAAAAGGAAGGCTCACAAAACTCTATTCTACTTTTAGGATTGGCTTAGATTTTTTGAGAGTAAAATGTATCCATAAATTAGACATCAGTGACCTCATGGTACTTTTGTCCTGTACTTAGAAAGATGGTTATTTCTTTTTGGGGCTTACGGTTGGACTGCAATTGGGTGATGGAAGGATTGGAGGAGGCAAGGGAACGGGGTGTTATAAGTTTTGATGGTTTTTCATTCGGAATTGTTAACTTTGTAAGTGTGTATTTTATCATTCTAAAAAATTGGAAATGGCTGTCATTCAAAAAGAAGATTTTCCTTATATAGAGGCTTTGGAGGTCCATGATTGTTATGCCTATCAGGATTTGAAGATTGTGGTGAATAGCGATGAAAAGGTGACTTTTAGGCATTTGATATTGACGGGCAAAAATGGGAGTGGGAAAACGACTATTTTAAAATTTTTATATGAAAATTTAGATAGGATTGTAAATCAGAATTTAAATGTTTTCTCTGAAATTAAGAAGAGAAAAGAAATGGTTCAATCTCCAACTAATGAAGGACATAGTTCTTTTGAAGCATGGAAAAAAATTATAACTGAATGGGAAACGGTCTTACCTATATTTAAAACAAGTATATCCTATTTTACAAAAGAAAAAAAGCACAATATACTGCTGACAAAATTTGATGCAAGAAGAACTACTACTTTGGCAGAAGTTAAAACTGGAACCAAAGGCAATGAGGTTTCAAAACTTTTGAATGGAAATACTAAACCAGAAGATTTTAGAAAACAGTTAAAACAACATCTTGTAAACAAGAAGATTAGCCAAGCATTTGCTCAAATAAAAGGAGATGTAGATACTGTTAAAAGTATAGAGTATTTTTTTAATTCTTTTACAGAAATATTGAAGAAAATATTTGATAATAAGAAACTTTTATTAACATTTAATGCAGAAGAATATGAGTTTTATATTAAACTTGAAAAGAACCACACCATTACATTTAACCAAATGTCAGACGGTTTTTCTGCTTTCATCAATATCATTCTTGATTTAATAGTAAGAGTAGAATTAATTAGAGAAACAGTAAAAGATAACTCATACAACCCCTGCGGTTTTGTCCTAATTGACGAACCTGAAACACACTTACACCTTGAACTTCAATACCAAGTTCTTCCTTTGTTGACCACCATCTTTCCCAATATTCAATTCATCGTAGCAACTCATTCGCCTGCCGTTATTTCGAGTATCAAAAATGCAACGATTTACGACTTAAGCACCCAAAAAACTGTAGCAGATTGGGTAGTTGGAAGTAGTTATTCTGAGCTAATGATGACACATTTTGGGCTTGAAAACGAGTTCAGCAATGTGGCAGATGAAATCATGGAAACTACACAGGCTTTGGTAGAAAATCCAGCCCTAAATCCAGAAGAAAAACACCAAAAACTCAAAAAAATATTTGAAGAAAACGAAAAATATTTAAGCCCTTCTTTGAGGTTGGCTTTGGAAGTACAAGTGTTGAAATTAGAAAGACAATTGGCAATCAAATAAATATGATAAATATTACAAGAACTTCAAAAGTCCCAGCTTCTCTTCAAAATCCAGAAATTCAAAACTATTTGGATGCTTTGTCAGACTTCAAAGAGGGGAAAATAAAAGAGAAGCCCGAACCGCCTGTTGCTTATCGAAATAGTGATGTTTTAGAAGAGTTTGATAAATGTTTCTTTTCAAAATGTTATCTCACCGAAGAAAAATTTGCAACCGCCTATATAATGGACATTGACCATTTCATACCCAAAAGTGAAGTTCCTGAAAAAAGATATGAATGGACAAATTTATTCCCTGCCGAGCACAATGCCAATATGGTAAGACCTCGAAAAATGCCTGATGGAGGTTATTTGAATCCTTGTGAACCAAGCGATGATGTTGAAAAAGAAATTTTGTACGATGTGGGGATATATGGTAATCACCTCAAATTTGCAGCTAAAGATACGTCCAATTTAAAAGCGAAAAATACAGCGGAATTACTGGAAAAAATTCACAATGGAGAGGAAGGAAAACCTTCAAAAGAGAAAACCAAACATTTGAGAACAATTATCAAAAAACGATTTGATGAAATTGCTATGACTATAATCAAATGGCAAAGCTCAAAATTACATAAGGACACTCAATCGGAATTTAATCTATCCAATCAATTGAAATCATTGCTTTCTCGTAGAGCATCTTTTACCATGTTGATGCGTTCTACTGAGATTGTAAGACAGTGTGTGCCAGAAGACTTCCTGGACTAACTCTTATTTTTCCCTCCTATAATCACCTCTTCCACTAAATTACTCCCAAATGAGTAGGGAATTCGTGAAATGCTATCAATTGGCTTGGTAATGAAAATATTGGCTTTTTTGCCCCTACAAATACTTCCCAATTCCTTTTGCAACTCCATCGCATACGCTCCATTTATGGTCGCTGCATTGATGGCTTCTTCGGGCAACATTCGCATTTTGATACACGCCAAAGACAAAACAAAAGGCATATTTCCAGAGGGCGTAGAACCAGGGTTGTAGTCGGTCGCTAAAGCAAGAGGTAAACCTGCTTGTAGCATTTTTCGAGCAGGGGGATAGTGTTCATCATTGATAAAGAAAGGGGCAGAGGGAAGGAGAGTAGGCATGGTTTTGGAGTTTTGGAGAGCTGCAATTTCGGCATCATTCAAAACTTCCAAATGGTCAACCGACAAGGCATTGTGGGCTACACTTGCCTCAATGCCGCCCATAGAGTTGAACTGATTGGTGTGGATTTTGGCCCTCAATCCTAATTTTGCGCCTGCCTCCATGATGCGCTCGGTTTCGGCAACGGTGAAGGCGACTTTTTCACAAAACACATCAATGTAATCCGCCAAATCTTCTTCTGCAATGGTGGGCAACATTTTTTCGACTACCAAATCCACATAACCCTTGCGGTTGTCTTTGTACTTCAATGGAATGGCATGTGCGCCCAAAAAAGTGGCTTTGATGGTGAGGTCAGAGGTTTTTTTGAGTTTTTGGACAACTCTTAGAATTTTTAATTCACTTTCAAAAGTCAGCCCATAACCACTTTTGATTTCGACTGCTCCTGTACCAAAACTTTTAATTTCCTGCAACCGTTCCCAAGTGCTTTGCAGCAATTCTTCTTCTGAGCTTTCCTGCAATCGCCTTGCAGAATTCAAAATCCCTCCGCCTCTTTCAGCTATCTCTTGGTAGGTCAGTCCCTGTATTCTATCTCGAAATTCTTGTTCACGAGTGGCTGCAAAAACCAAATGTGTGTGGGAATCACACCAACACGGAAAGACCATTTTGCCACAAACATCTAACACTTCTCTTGCATCAGTTGGGCAGTTTTCCATCTTGCCAAAATCGGCTATCAAACCATCTTCAAGGAGTAGATAGGCGTTTTCAATAATGGACAAAGTTGCCATGTCTTTTCCTGCAATCCATTTGGCAGGCTTGTTTTCTTCAATTTGTACAAGGTGATGGATGTTTTTTAAGAGTAATTGCATTTGATTGATTATTAAAATATCTGTTTGCAAAATGAATTATGGAACAGTGAAACTACTATTTTTTCTAAAAAAAGTTTTGTGGATGTTAATGTTTTTCTATTTTTCTGCAACTATATGAGTAAAGGAGCTTCGTCAAATAGTGCAAAAAATAGATTCTACATAGAATCTTTTATTAGAGGAGTTTTGGTTTTATTGTAGTTTTGCGCCAGTTATGAAGTGTAACAACTCAACCTTATGGATTGAATAAGTTTAAAATATACCTTTTTAGTTTATGAATAAGAACCGACCCAAAGTAAGCCATATTTCGATTGGTTCTGCTATATGGATGGCAGAGATGAAAAAAGGAAATTCCAAATTGGTAGCTGATTTGTATAGGCAATACAAAGAAGAATTTATTATATGGATTAGACATCAGACAAGTTGCAGCAAAGATGTAGCGGTAGATGTATTTCAGGATAGCGTTATTGCCTTATATGAAAATATCAAAAAAGGAAAATTAACTGTTTTTGAACAGAGTGTGAAACAATACTTGTTTGGCATTGGGAAAAAAGTGTATTACATGCATTTGAGAAAGAGACAACAAAAGCACCTTTATACGGTTCCTTTGGATGATAACAATATAGATATTAATCATTTGGAGGTGAAGACTGCCCCCAACGAAGGAGATGAAAAAAATGTAATGCTCTCTCTATTGTTGAAAATGAAAGATCCGTGCAAATCTATCCTATTTCTATACTATTATAAGTCTTTAAGAATAAAAGAGATATCGGAAAAACTGAAGTACAAAAGCGAAAATGTGGTTCGTGTTCAAAAGACACGTTGTATGAGGGCTTTGAAGAAAGCCTATGATAGACGATTACAATAAATAATATCCAACATGAATACTATAAATCCTGAATTATTAGAATTATTAGAGCGATATATTGCCCATGAACTTCCCGAACAAGAACGCATTGTTTTTGAAGTTAAATTGAAGGAAGATAAGGAAATAGCTGAGACTTTGGACTTCTTTATGGCTTTTGAAGCAGAAAAAGAAAACTTTGGTCGCTTCTTGATGAAGCAGGAACTGCAAAAGGTTGACCTTGAAATGGAGCAAGAAAAAGTCTATCAGCCAATTACTTCAATAACAGAGGAGGTTTTGCAGCGAATAGCGAACTTTACCCACCAAACCATTGAAGAAGTCAGCGGTTGGTTTCAGCCGATTCCGGAATATCACGCCTTGCGGTTGGCTACGGAGAGGTCAGATGTTTTACAAGCCAAAACTCCAACTTTGGGAAAAGATTATACGAACGAAACACTGATTTTTGAGATGGAGGAAATAGGTGATTACCTCATCACTATCGAAAACAATCAGCGAGAAATCGTCCATAAAAAACATCTTCAACAAGGAGAAAAAACTGCTTCAATATATGTGACAGGCTACTCAATGGGCATTTATTATTGGAAAGTGATGCAGTTGTCGAAAGACTCTATGTTGATGGGGCATTTTTTGGTGACTATTAGATGATAAGAAAGCACCTCATACTGCTGTACAAAATGATTTTTGAACCACAAAAGTATCAAAAGGGCACAAAAGAGATGGTTGAATTTCAGTTCTTTACTTTTGTTTTCTTTGTGCCTTTTGTGGTTGAATTAAAAATGTACAGTAGTATGAAAGCACCTTTCAGATTTTAGCAATCTAATAGATTATTCATTTTACAGAAGAAATAAAAAGCCCTTACTCCACTTAATAAAGGAGTAAGGGCTTTAAATCGAAAAGCATTATAATTCTTTTCTTTATTTTTTGTAATAGATTCTTGTTCAATGCTAAAATAACAGTCTATTCCTCCACAGGCACATCCATATCTTCATTTTTACTTTTCCCCGAAAAACTAAAACCCAACTTCAATTCATGCCCACCACTCGATAAATCATTCAACATTCCACCACTTGCACTATAAGTATAGCCCAAGTCCAATTTATTCAATTTCACACCTGCACCTGCAATCAAACTCTTGTTGCTGCGATAACCCGCCATCGCCCAAAACTTCTCTTTCATCTCCAATTGAGCCGTTCCCTGCCATTGGTTTTTGCTGCTCGGCAATACCTGATAAAGCACATTTGGAGTCACAGCAATCTGCTCGGCAACAGCCAAACGCATCGAACCATGCGCCACCACAAAATCGGTCAAATCGCCTTCGTGCGACACCAAAGTTGGAAGCGAAAGCCCCAATTCCAAACCCTGCAATTCTTGACGATACACAACACCTGCACCCGCCATGAATTTGTAGCCTCCAAAATTGCCCTCTGCCAAAGTCGGGTCGCTCATGTCTATGTAGGGCTCGTTCAACGAACCCATGTCCAAATCCGTCTTGCGAAAACCACCCGACACACCAACCGTCAATGATTCATTTTCACTCATCGCAATTCGATAGGCATACAAACCTTCCAACATCATCGTCGAAAAAGCCCCTCTTGTGTCGGAAATCAATCTACCACCTATGCCCGTATTTTCGTCCAAAGGCTTTAAAAAACTAATGGATGTATTGCTTGGTGCACCATCAATGCCACTCAACAAACTGCGGTGAAAAATCACCAGTTTTGTTTCTGCTCCTGTTTGTGTGTAAGCAGGATTGATTTGTGTTTGGTCAATCGTTTGTGCATAGTAGGCATCTGCCAAGTGTTGTGCTTGGATTGGAAGAATCGCTAAAAGAAAAAGTATTGAAGTAAAAAGTATATTTTTCATGATATGGTTATTTGTTTTTTTATTCAAAAGAGATGAAAAGGTGACATCTCCGTAAGAATGGAGGAGGTGTCATCTTTTCATCGGATTTACAAAGGAATCGGATTGGAGATGACACCTTTTCCGTTTCACTTCAAAGATTTCACCTCCCATCCTTATCATCATTTAACAATCGAAATCGTGCCTTTAAACACCTCCTCCGAATCGTTCACGTTTCTAAACAAGTAGTAATACACGCCTGTTGGCAAAACCTCACCCTTGTAAGTGCCATCCCAATCGTTCTGATAACCACTAGCTTGATAGAAAATTTCCTCACCATTCGCATTGAAGATGGTCAATTCAAAATCCGCATAAATCTCTACATTCTGTACTTCAAAATAATCGTTAGAACCATCACCATTTGGAGACAAATAATTGTTGGCGGGCAAAGTTTGAGTCGTTTCAATCAAATCTTCAACGCTCACCTTGATTACTTTAGCAGCCGACAAAACAGGATTGCCATTGTCGCTCACTTCAATTTCGAGTTCGTAAGAATCCTGTTCTTCGTAGTCCAAACGATTCGTAGCCACAGTCAATTCACCCGTTGAAGCATCCAATCGGAAAGGCACATCACCTTCGTTCACCAAAACAAAAGTCAAAGTCTGCCCCAAATCTTCGTCCGTTGCTTCAATCGTTCCAATCATTGAAGATTCATCAGAATTTTCTGCAATACTGAAAGACTCGCTCAAAATCATCGGACTTTCATTGACGTTCACCACTTCAATCGTAAAGGCTTGCTCAAAAGTGCTGCCTTGCAAATCGGTGGTCACTACTGCAATTTGAAGCGTTTGTTGGAGTTCATAATTGAAGGCAATCGCCGACATCAACTGCCCATCTACGATTTTGAACCATTCGCCATCGGGCGCATTGTCGTTGGTTACCAATTCAAAAGTATGTTCATCGTCTACATCTGCATCTTCTGCCAATAAGCTGCCGACAACCGTTCCGCTTGCTTCGTTTTCACGAATGTTCAAATTAGAAAGCAAAATTGCAGTTGGCGTATTATTGGCATCCAATACCTGAATAGTGAAGGTTTGAGCGAAAGTTCGACCGCCCAAATCCGTAGTCGCCACTCGAATTGAATAACTGTCTTTTGCATTGACATCCAAAGTAGTATTCAACAAAAGATTCGCTCCTTCAATGGTGAAAGACGCATTGTCCACACTTCCCGCACCGACTATCAAACTGTAGGTATGGGCATCGCCCGCATCAATATCCGAAGTGAAAAAAGTACCAATCACTGCTCCAATGCTCGAATTTTCGACCACTTTATCGTTGCTGATACTCAAAGCCGTAGGAGCATCGTTGGCATCCGTCACGCCTACGCTCAATACCTGCGTCAATGTTCCACCTCGCATATCGTCTGCTACCACTTCAATGAAATAAGTAGGTTGTGTTTCAAAATCCAATATCTTGAAAGTTCGGAGCTCGTTGTTCACAATCGAAAAATGGTCGTTGTTGTTGCCGCTTCCGCTTGCCGTCAATTGGAACTGATGAATATCCGTTGCATCTTGATCGCTTGCCGTCAAAGTACCCACATACGTTCCAATTGCTTCGTTTTCAGGCACACTTGCAGGAGAAAGCGCAATGGCAGCAGGTGCATCGTTGGCATCCAAAACCGTCACCGTAAAGGCTTGCTGAATACCGTCTGCTTGTCCATCCGAACTTTTCACCAAAATGGAGTAGCTGTTTTGTACTTCAAAATCAAATACCGCATTGCTGAACAATACATTGTCTTGAACGCTGAACAAATCGTTGTTTTCGCCACCCACTCCTTCAATGAGTTCGTAGGTATGTTCGTCTCCGCCATCGGGGTCGGTCGTGTTGAAAGTACCGATAATCGTTCCAATCACTTGATTTTCTGCAATCGTTTGGCTCGACAAACTGAGCAATGTAGGCGCATCGTTTTCGTCTCTAACGGTGATGATAAAAGGCATTTCGATGGAAGTACCCGAAGAATCCGTGGTGCGAACCCTTACCTTCAATTCGGCTTGCTGCTCCAAGTCAAAGACTGCATTGCTCAACAATTCCTCCCCTGCAATCGCAAACAAATCATTGTGGTCAGCACCCAAGCCCGAAACCAAATTGTAGTTGTGGCTGTCGCCCATATCTTCGTCCGTTGTGTTGAAATTGCCGACCAACGTTCCCACTGCTTGATTTTCTGCAATGCTTTGGTTCGTTATACTCAACATAGAAGGAACATCATTGACATTGCTGATGCTTACCAAGAAAGTGCGTTGATACGTGCCACCTCGATTGTCGTCTGTTTCCACGTCAATCGAATAGCTTTGCTTTTCTTCAAAATTGAAGCTCGCATTGCTCAATAATTCGCCATTGACGATGGAGAACAAGCTGTTATCGTTGGCTTGCAAGTCCACAAATCGGTAGGTGTAGCTGTCGTTGGCATCTTCGTCCACAGTCGAGAAACTGCCAATTGAAGTACCTGCAGCTTGGTTTTCACTCACTTGATTGTTAGAAATATTGAAGTCAGTCGGTTGGTCGTTTTCGTCTGTAATCAAAATGGTGAAATTTTCTTCAAAAGCATTGCCGCTTTCGTCTTCGGTTTTCACCAAAATCTGATAGCTGCTCTGCACTTCGTAATTGAAAACTGCATTGGTCAATAAAATATCTGCATCAATCGCAAACAAATCATTGTCTGCCACGCCTTCCGCAAGCGTATAAACAAAGTTTCCGCCTCCATCAATGTCTTGTGTGTTGAACTTTCCGACAATTGTTCCAATCACTTGATTTTCGGGAACATTGTTTCGGGTAATGCTGATAGCCGTTGGTGCATCGTCGTTGCTGTCAATGACTTCGATGGTCATTTGCTTCACAAAGGTTCCGCCTCGTCCATCGTCCGTTTGAACCGCCACCAACAAGAAAGGCTGTGTTTCATAGTCCAGAGTTCGGTTGGTCTGCAAGGTATTTCCTTGAATCACAAAGCTGTCGTTGTCGTTTGCGCCCTCGTTCACCAAGGTATAGGTGAAAGAGTCGTTGGCATCTTCGTCGGTTGTACTCAATATACCCACCGTTACGCCACTTGCCTGTTCTTCAGTCACTTTGTTGTTGGACAAAGCCACATTGGTTGGTTGGTCGTTTTCGTCTGTAATCAAAATCGTGAAGTTGTCTTGGAAGGCATCGCCATTGTCGTCCTCCGTTTGGACTCGGATTTGGTAGCTGTTTTTCACTTCAAAGTTGAAAACCGCATTGGTAAACAAAGCATCTCCGTCAATGGTGAACTGATGGTTGTCTGCTCCGCCCGCAACCAAAGAATAGACAAAGTCGCTGCCTCCGTCAATGTCTTGCGTGCTCAACTTGCCAACCAAAGTACCGATGACTTGATTTTCAGGAACATTGTTGCGGGTCAAGCTGATAGCAGTTGGTGCGTCTTCGTTGGTATTCGTGACCGTGATGGTAAATTGAAGGGAGTAAGTGCCTCCGTTGCCATCATTGGTTTCCACTTCAATTGTATGGAAAGCCTGTTCTTCAAAGTCCAATTCCACGTTGGTCTGCAATACATTTCCTTCAATGCTGAACTTCGCATTGTCGTTGTCGCTGCTGTTGATGAATTTGTAGTTAAAGCTGTCTGCTGCATCTTCATCTGTTGTAGAGAAGCTACCGACCACTGTTCCTGCCGCTTGACTTTCTGCAATAATCGCATTGCTCAAAGTCAAATTCGTAGGTTGGTCGTTTGCATCTGCAATTTCGATAACAAAAGCTTTCTGTAAAGTTCCACCGTTTCCATCGTTGGTTTGAAGGCGAATGTTGTAGCTGTTTTTCACTTCAAAATTGAAGACCGCATTGCTCAACAATTGATTGTCGACAATCGCAAAACTGCTGTTGTCCTGTCCGCCCGTTCCATTCACCAATTGATAGGTGAAAGAATCTTGTGTATCGGGGTCTTGTGTCGAAAGTTGGCTGACCAATGTACCGATTTGCTGATTCTCTGCCACTTGCTGCACGTCCATCAAGAGAGCCGTTGGCGCATCATTGGCATCCGTAATTAAGACGGTGAAGATTCGCACAATCGAACTGCCTTGACTGTCTGTTGTCTGAATGCGAATACTGTAAGAATCCTGTGCGTCCAAATCAAACACCACATTGGACTGCAATTCACTGCCTACAATCTTGAACTGACTGTTTCCGCTGCTGCCCTCGCCCGACACCAAACTGTACGTAAAAGACTCACCCGCATCTTCATCTGCCGTTTCCAAAAATCCAACCGTGCTGCTGACAGGGAGGTTTTCTGCAATCGTCAAAGAGGTCAATTGAAGGTTGTGCGGAGCATCGTTCTGATTCAAAACGCTGACTACAAATTCTTGCACAAAAGTTCCACCTCGTCCATCGTTTACTTCAATGGCGATTTGATAGAAAGACTGTGCTTCAAAATTGAAGGAAGACTTTGCTTTCAATTGATTGCCTTCAACGAGAAAGTGATTGTTGTCCACATTTCCACCGACAAAGCTGTAAGAAAGCACGTCTGCCGCATCTTCGTCTGTTGTACTCAAATTGCCAATCAAACTGCCTGCCGCTTGGTTTTCTGCCAAACTGTTTTGGCTCAAACTCATGGCTGTTGGCGCATCGTTGGCATCCAAAACACTGATTAAAAAGGTCTTTTGAAGTTGTCCGCCATTGCCATCATCGGTCAAGATTCGTATGCTGTACGTGTTTTGTTGTTCGTAGTTGAACACCGAATTGCTCAACAATTGATTGCCACTGATAGTGAATCGGTGATTGTCCGTTCCGCCTGTTCCTGCAATAAGTTTGTAGGTAAAGTTGTCAAAAGCATCGGCATCTGTGGTAGAAAGTGTGCCAACCAGCGTACCGATAGGCTTGTTTTCTTCAATGTTGAAATTGCTCAATCCGATAGCTGTTGGCGCATCGTTGGCATCGGTGATAACGATGGTAAATACTTTTTCAAAATTGCCTCCATTGCCATCGCTTGTACGCACTCGAATACTGTAAGTCGCTTTGGTGTCCAAGTCAAACATTTGATTGCTGACCAATTCGTTGCCTACGATTTTGAAGCTGCCGTTGTCTTCTGCTCCAATTCCCGCCACCAATGTATAGGTAAAATCGTCGTTGCTGTCCTCGTCTGTGGTTGTGAAATAACCGATATTGCTGTTGCTCGACAAGTTTTCTGCAATTGTATTGGAGGATAGGTTCAATGTCGTTGGAGCATCGTTGGCATTTGTAATGTGAATGGTAAACTGCTGTGTGAACGTTCCCCCTCGTCCATCGTTGGTTTGCACTTCAATGTGATAGACATTTTGAGCCTCAAAATTGAAGAGGTCGTTGGTGTACAGCACATTTTCGGTAATCGAAAAGTGAGCATTGTCGTTGTTTGCGCTGTTGGTGAAGCTGTACATAAAGCTGTCGTTGCTGTCCTCGTCCACCGTTGCGAAATTGCCAATCGCTGTACTGAGTTCCACATTTTCGCTTACCAAATTACCATTCAAGCTCAAACCAATGGGTTTATCGTTGGTATCAGTGATTTGCACGATGAAGGTTTCCTCAAAACTGCCGCCATTTCCATCGTCTGTGCGAATGCGGATTTGGTAGCTGTTTTGGGCTTCAAAGTTGAACACTTCTGCGCTCAACAATTGGTCGCCCACGATGATAAAACTACCGTTGTCGTTGCTGCCGCTTCCCGATACCAAAGTGTAGGTGAAGCTGTCGTTTGCGTCTGCATCTTCTGTGCTTAGATTACCAATTACTGTTTCAATCGCTTGATTCTCTGCAATGAATTGGCTGCTCATACTCATAGCTGTCGGCACATCGTTGGCATCGGTGATGGTGATGCTGAACACCTCCTCATAAGTTGCGCCCGATTGGTCTTGTACTTGCACTCTGATTTGGTAGAGGTTTTTGGTGTCCATATCGAACATTTCTGCGCTTTGCAGTTCGTTCCCTACGATTTGGAAACTGCTGTTGTCGTCGTCGTTGATTCCGCTTACCAAGGTGTAGGTGAATTGCTCATTGAAGTCCTCGTCTATGGCGGAGAAATTGCCGACTTTGCTGCTTGTAGGTAGGTTTTCTGCAATCGTGAGAGAGGACAAGGAAAGAGCCGTTGGTGCATCGTTGGCATCAAGAATCGTTATCAAAAATTCTTTCATGAAGGACTTGCCGCCGCTGTCGGTCACTCTGATGTGTACGTAGTAGTCGGTTTGTGCTTCGTAGTTGAAGGAAGTGAAGGTTCTCAATTCATTGCCCACAATGGAAAACAGTTGATTGTTGTTGCTGCCTTGATTGTCAAAGCTGTAGGTGAAAGTTTCGCCCGCATCTTCGTCCTCTGTTTCCAATCTACCAATCAAAGAATTAACCACGCTGTTTTCTTCAATTTCAGTTCCGTCCATTTTCATATTGAAGGGCGCATCGTTGGCATTTTGAACCGAAACAATGAAAATTTCTTCAAACAAACCTCCATTTCCATCATTGGTTTGAATCCGTATGCTGTACTCGCTTTTCACTTCAAAGTTGAAAATCTCTTTCGCCAACAATTGATTGCCCATTATGACAAAACTGTTGTTGTCTTCACTGCCTTGACCTTCCACCAAAGTATAGCTAAAGGTATCGTTGGCATCTTCGTCTGTGGTCGAGAAAGTGCCTACAAGGGCGTTCATCTCGTTGTTCTCTGCAATGTTGGTATTGGCAAGTGCAATGGCGGTCGGTGCATCGTTGGCATCCGTAATCAAGATGGTGAATGTTTGGTCGTAGAAAGCATCGTGGCTATCGAAAGTCCGCACCAAAATGGAATAGCTGTCTTTGGTGTCCAAGTCGAACATTTCTGCGCTCTTCAATTGGTTTCCTTCAATGGTGAAGCTCGCATTGTCGTCTCCTCCAAATCCATTCACCAATTCGTATCGGAAAGTATCGCCTACATCCACATCGCTCGTATTGAAGTAACCCACCGTGCTGTTGGGAGGCAAATTCTCTGCAATCGTATTGGAGGACAATTGAAGGGCGGTTGGTGCATCGTTGGCATCGGTAATATTGATAACAAATTGCTGTGTATAAATTCCACCTTTGCCATCATTGGTTTGAACATACACAAAATAAATGTCTTGTGTCTCATAATCAAAGCTTTCAAAAGTTCGCAATTCGTCCTCCACAATCACAAAACTGCCGTTGTTGTTGGGAACGATGTCTGCAAAGCTGTAAAAATGTACGTCAAAAAGGTCGGGGTCAACCGTATTGAAGAAGCCAATGGACGCACCGAAAGAGCTGTTTTCGGGAATAGAAGTATTGTTAATCGTCAATTCAGTTGGATTTTCATTGGCATCCAAAATGAAAATTTCTACCTGCTTTTCAAAGCTGCCTCCGCTATTGTCTTGTGTGCGGATGCGAATAGAATAAGTGTCTTTGGCTTCGTAATCGAATGAAGTATTCGCCAACAGCAGACTGCCCACAACGCTGAAATGGTTGTTGTCTTGACTGCCTTCGCCACTGACCAAGCTGTAAAAATGGTTGTCGTTGAAGTCTTCGTCTAAGCTTGACAAATTGCTGACGACTGTGGAAATTGCCATGTTTTCTTGGAAAAACACATTGTCCAACAGTAAATTGTGGGGAGCATCGTTGGTATCATTGATGTTGATGGTGACGGCTTGTTCGTAGCTTTTGCCGCCGCTGTCTGTGGTTCGCAAGCGAATCAAGTAAGTGTCTTTGTCTTCAAAATTGAAGGTTTCGGCTGTTTGCAGCAAATTTCCGCTGATGCTGAACTTCAAGTTGTCTTCGCTGCCTCCGCCATTCGCCAAGCTATAAGTAAAGGTTTCATTGAAGTCAATGTCGGTGCTGCTCAAGGTAGCGACAGTCGTGCCAATACTGGCATTTTCGTTCACGTTGTTGCTACTTGTAGAAAGAGCCGTTGGTGCGTCGTTGGCATTGGTGATTTTGATGAAAAACTGTTCCATCAATGTTCCGCCATTGCCATCGTTGGTTTCGATGTAAACGATGTAAGTAGAATCGGTTTCGTAGTCGAAAATTTTGTTGGTACGAAGTGTATTGTCTAACACATAAAAATCGCTATGGTCGTTGGGCTGCAAGTTCACAAAGCTGTAAGTATGCTCGTCTGCCGTGTCCTCGTCTGCCGTTTGGAAAGTCGCTACAACGGTTCCTTCAGGCTGATTTTCGGCTACTTCTTGGCTGCTTGCTGCTATATCGGTTGGCGTATCATTGACATCTCCAATGGTGATAACGAAAGAAGTCGAATAAGTTTCGCTGTCTTTGTCGGTGGTTTTGACCCGTAAAGTGTAAAGCGATTGGTTTTCAAAATTGAAGGTCGAAGCCGCCAATATTTTATTGCCTTGCACAATGAAACTGCTGTTGTCGTCGTCACCCGAACCATTGGTCAATTCATAAGTATGGTTGTCGGTTGCGTCTTCATCAATAGTTGCCAAAGAGCCGATAAAAGTCAATTTGATTTCATTTTCGTTCAAGAAAAGATTGTCCAAGGTCATGCCTGTTGGCGCATCATTGCGGTCAATGATGGTGATATGCATCACTTCTTCAAAAGTACCTCCGTTTCCATCATCGGTTTGAATTCGAATGGAATAGCTGTCTTTGGCTTCAAAATCAAAAGTTTCATCGCTGAACACTTGTCCATCCACTACCTGAAAACTTCCATTGTCCTCAGCCCCTTCTCCTTCCACCAAACTGTAAGCAAAGCTGTCGTTGGGGTCTTCGTCCGTTGTCGTGATGGCTGCAATAAACGTATTGGAGTTTTTGTTTTCTTCCACATCGTAGCTCGACAAATCCATATCGGTTGGCGCATCGTTGGCATCGGTGATGTTGATGGTAAATTGTTCTTGGTAAGTGCCGCCATTGCCGTCATCTGTTTGTAGGCGAATCGTATAGTTGTCTTTCACTTCAAAATTGAAGGATTCATTGCTCACCAATTCGCCGCTTGAAATGCTGAAACTGGCATTGTCTTCATCGCCTTCTCCTTCCACCAAAGTATAGGTGTGGCTATCGGCTGCGTCTTGGTCGCTGCTGCTCAAAGTCGCTATCCAAGTATTCAAATCTTCGTTTTCGGCAATGCTGTTGTTGTCGAGTGCCATTGCAGTTGGCGCATCGTTGGCATCGGTGATGGTGATGGTGAATACTTCTTGATAAGTACCTCCATTGTTGTCCTCTGTTTGTAAGCGAATGGAATAGCTGTCTTTGGTTTCAAAGTCAAAACTTTCGGCTGTCACCAAATGCTCTCCGTCAATGGCAAAAGACTCGTTGTGGTCATCTCCGTCGCCTGGCACCAAGCTGTAAGTGTGGGTATCGGCTGGGTCTGAATCGGTTGAAGTCAAACTGCCAATGATAGTCCCTGCATCTTCATTTTCGGCTACCTCTGAATTGGACAAATACATGTCTGTTGGAGGGTCGTTGCCGTCATTGATGATGATGGTGAAAATTTCTTCGTAAGAACAGCCTTTACTGTCCGTGGTTTGTACCCGAATGGTATAGCTGTCTTTGGTTTCTATGTCAAACACTTCAGCACTTTTTAAATCTTCTCCGTCAATGCTGAAACTGCTGTTGTTGTCGCTTCCTTCGCCACTTACCAAACTGTAAGTAAATTCGGTATCGTCTTCATCGGCAGTTGAAAAAGTACCTACCAATGTTCCAACTGCTTGATTTTCTTGTATGCCCGAATTGTCAATGTTGATGTCGGTCGGTTGGTAATTCTCTCGAATGTCTCTGGGACTGTCAACTGTTCCTATAATGGCATTGCTCACAAAGTCAATGGTATTGACCGCATTGTAAACAATGTTTTCACTGTGGTCATAAATTTTTAGGCTTAGGGTTTCGCCCGACGCTGCATTGCTGTAGGCAGTGAGAAAGACGTAGTAGTTGCCGAATTGATTGATGACATTGGTGAATCCTCTGCAATTGTCAAATTCGTCAAAAATTCCCACCATGTCGTTGAGGTCTGTTGAAGGGTCACAGTTGATGCTCAATTTTGCGGTGATGGTCATCGTGTTGGCATAATCTGCTGGATTGACCGACCAACTGGGGGGTTGGGCTAATAAAATGCTTGGTGGGGCTGCTAAGAGAATGAGTAAGGTGCAGAGCATCCCCCATAATGTATTGTATATAAATTTCATTTTTATTGTTGATTATTTTGATTTTTTTAAAGATGTGGTTGAACCCACCCCTAACCCCTCCCAAGAGGGGAATTCTTACTCCCCTCTTGGGAGGGGCAGGGGGTGGGTTTTAGGTGTATTGGTTTTGAAGTATAGAGATGTGAGGCAGATGCCCTAGCTGGCTATTGCAAATTGCAGCAAAAGGGCATCCCCACATCTAATAATCAAAGGATTGTTGAGGAATTAGGTATCGGATACCTTCAAGGTATCCGATACCTAAAGTTCCAATCAATGCGATTTTAATGCCTTATGTGTATGCGTGAACTGTGGCGTGCGAATCAAAACAACGTACATTCCCAAAGGATAATCCGTTGCATCCCAACTCACTGTCCAATTGCCTCTGCCTTTTTGTTCCTTCAATAAGGTAGCAACTGGCTTACCAGCCATGTCATACACCATTACTTCAACATCGCTGCTTTCCTCCAATGTGAACTCAATTTCCAATTCGCTGTCGAACGGAACAGGCTTCACTTGGCTGAAATATCCATCTTGAGGCATTTTGTCTAGTAGTTTGTTACAAGCCAATTCACTGGTCGTCTTGTAGAATCCGTTGGTGATGATGCCGTCTTGTTCATAAAACAAGCCTTCTTCTACCTCCAACTCTATGCCCGTTTCTTCGTGAACGAGTTTGAGCGTCAAATCTTTGGATTTGTTGTCGCCGTACACTGTCAAGTAGGTGAAGTACTGCTCGGTTTGGTCGTCGTACCACAATTTGCCAATTCCTCTACATTCTTCGCCATCAAATGCGCCAACTCTAAGGTCGTCTGTGATGTTTGGTAAGTCACACCATTCTACCTGTCCGATGATGGTCATATTGGAAGGGTAGGCGTGTCGGTTGATGTCCCAATGTTTGCTGACTGCCAAAGTTTGAGGTGTAGAATCTGCGGTTTTTCCACCACCGATTCCACCTGCGGGGAAAATCAAAGTTCCTCCATTGGCGGCTTGAAGCATATAGCCTTGGTTGGGTTCGAGGTGTGTCAAACTTCCTACCCATCCCAAATTGCTGTCGTAAATCGCAAAGGCAAATTGTCCTTTGATGAGGTCACCATCTGTTGCGGTGAAGGTCGCTAAAGCAGCATTGACGGTAAGGTTTCGCAAGCCGAGGTAGCCCAACCAATTCCAACCCGATACGATTTCGATGGGTTGGGTTGTTGGGTCGGTCACGCTTCCCGTATAAATCAAGTCGCTGTCGCCTGTTATTTGCAGTTTGTAGAGTTCGTTGAGTTGGATGCCTCCGCTGTTGCTCAAGCTACCGCCCCAACTGTTGAAGCTCTCTTGGTATTGATCGAAGAATCTCGCTCCTTTGATGACATCTCCTGTGCTTGGAGTCAAGGTTTGCAGCATTTGGTTCATGTCGCCTGAAAGGGAACTTTGCAAATTGAAGGAAATCCAATTCCATCCCGATTCGATGGGAATCGTTTGGTAAATTTCGGCAGGTGCTTCAAAGACTTGCGGCTCGGAAGGTGTGCCAATACTGGTATCGGAGGCGAAATCCAATTGAGGCGTGAGGTCAACATAAACCCTGCCTTGGCTCGCATCCCAAAAACGGAACTCTACGGTTTCGCCACTCACGCTGTTGCTGTAAATGTCCAAGAAGGCGATGAATTTATCGTAGGCTTCGATGTACTGCAATTGCGCCTTGCCACGGATTTCGTCGTTCACTACGGCATATAAAATGTCTTCGTCGTCGGTAGAGAAAATATCGCCTACTTTCACCTGTCCTACTACGTTCATGGAGAAAGCATAATCGGCAGGATTGACTTCCCAAGCGGGAGGTGCTTGTGATACTTTGAGTTCCAAGACCAAGATTTCGGAGAATCCAAAGTCGGTGTTCAATTGAAGGTCTTGGGTGTATTCACCAATGTTCAATTCTGGATTGACCGTAAAGGTGACGTTCAAGTAGCTGTTCGGCGGCACTGCGCCCGTTCTTGGACTGGCGGTTAACCAATTCGGCAAGTTGTCAATGGAGAAGTCCTTCAATTCGCCACCTTGGTTCAAGATGCGAGTCGTGAAGCTCAAAGGTTCGCCCAAGGGCTTCTCGAAGTACAATTGCTGTTCTTCCCAGACGGTTTGGTTTTTGTCCACATAGGCTATCCAAGTAGCGGGCGACTGCATTTTGTTCCCTTGGAGGTCGAATACATCTTGAACAGTGATGTCCAAAGTCACATTCTCAATCAAAGAAGGTGGGTCGGTGGGTGTCAAGATGATTTTGTCGTTGTTCACGCTGTAGGTGTAATTCACTTTTTGAACGGGGCGTGGCAAACGGATGGGAGGTGTTTGGGTAGCATAGCTACCGCCATTGGCTACCATGTCGTGATGGGTAGTGACATCTGTTTCGTCGTAAGCCAAATCTTTGAGGGTTTCGACGAGTACATTGACTCCTGCCTCTTCTTCGTAGTCTTCAAAAGACCAGTATCCTTGCAGTCCTAATTCGTCACCTTGTTGTTTGTTGGTCATGTCTCTCACGATTTGTTCTTGCTTTCGAGAGGTGTTCCACAAGCGCACTTCGTCCATGCTTCCCGTGAAATGACGGTCTTGGTGGGTCTGTATGAAAGTACTCCAACCCCGGCAACCGACATACAAATTCGCTCCGCCAAATCCGCCCCAATTATCGCTATCGGTGGTGTTTTGTAGATTTCCATCTATGTAAGCCGAAATGTCGGATAGGCGATTGACGACCAAGGCGAAGTGGTGCCATTGTCCATCGAAGTAGTTGTCCGAAACCGCTTCAAAACTGTGGCTTTGGTTGGTCACAAATATTTTTCCGTTGACATCCGTTCCGATGTTCCAAGAAGTTTCATTGTCGCTGCCGTCGCCTTTTCCATTGCTGAAAAAGCTGACATTGCTGCCGTTGGTGCTGTTGAACCAAAATTCAATGGTCATGTCGGTTTCGTGGTTGTAAGAGAGTGTTCCTCCTGGTGTACTGAGGTAGTCGCTGCCATTGAAGGCATAGGCACGACCGAAAGGCTCAACTGTCCAAGTGGTGTTTTGGAGGGTGGCGTGTCGTTCTCTGAGGCGTTCTTCTACTTCTGTTCCCATGGCTTCATCCATTTGCCACACTCCCAAAATGCCTGATTCTCTGCCTGTCAATAAAACAAATCTGCGGGCTGCAATGTCGGCTTCGTCTCTTGCCTTGCCCCACAAACGGAGCTCATGCACATTGCCGTCAAAGTGTCGGGGTGCACCCGCCAAACTGTAGCCTACTCCAATGCGTCCTGTGCCTTCGTATTGAGGATAAACGGTTTCGGTGACTTCTACATAGGAATCCACAAATATTTCGACGACATTCAATAGCGCATCGTAGCTGTAAACGATGTGGTGCCAATCGGTGTCGGTGATGGTGTTGATGGTGCTGACGGTGTTCCCTGCAATGCTCATGGTCAATTGGTCGTTGGCATTGAAGCCTGCAAAAATGGACTGACCACTGTTTACGCCCTGCGAGAAAATACATTCTTCGCCGTTTGCACCACTTCCACCTCTACGCACCCATGCTTCCACAGAGAAAGAACCTGCTGTCAAATTGATGCCTTCGGGAATGGTCATTCGGCTATCGGTGCCATTGAAATAGACACTGGTGCCGTGGGTCAATTCTGCTCCATTCAATACGCCTCGAATGTCGAAGTTTTGGATGGTCAAGGCACCCGCTTCAATGGGTTCGTTGAACTGAATCATGATTTCATCATTGGGCGATAGGATGCCATCGCCTGGGGAAGGATTGCCGAAAGGATGTGGATTGACTCGGTCAATGATGCCCACATAATTGTCGGAAGATTCATCTGCTAAGGCACATTCGGTAACGGCTCGCACATAATAATTCGCATCGGTCAGTTGAGATACATCCCAATCGTAGGTAATGTACGGTTGATTGGTGGGTATCAACTGAGACTCTGGTGTTGGCAAATCTGCGGGATTTTTGTAGTAGGTTTCCAAGCCTATCCAATCGGGGTCGGAAATGGGTCGGTATTGGAAACGCACTTTCTGGAAGTCGGGATAGTTGATGTCATAACCTCCAATCACTACAGGTAAGGTATCGTTGAAGCTGTTGTTGACGACCCATTGGTCTTCTGGCTCAATGAGTTCTACGTCTGTACAAACGGGTAGGTAGTGAACAGAAAGGGTGATGGTGTCTGCCAAATCTTTTTCTTGGCTTGTGGCGTGTTGGAATTGACAGAGGGAATGCAAGATGACTTGGATGCTGTCGTATTCATAAACTGCGGGGCCTCGCCCTACGGTCAATACTTTGTTGAACACTCCATTTGGAGGAACGGCGAACTGTCGGTTGGGGTCTTCTCCATCTACTTGTATGATGGCACCAAAAGGATTGGTGTCCTCCAATACTTGCAGTTTGAACACTTGAGGGTCGCCTGTCTCGCTGTCATTTCCGATACTCAAATTGAAGGAGGCCAATTCATCGGCAGGTACATTGACCATGATGGATGGACTGATTTCGAGTACAGGTACTTCTCTTTGAAGTGTACGTGCGCTGAGTTCCTTGCCAGGCTCATAGTATTTGGTCACAATTTGGTCTTCGTGTGGACACATGCTTTCTCCTGCAATTGTTTTGAAAATAGGTCCCCATTTTTCGTTTCCACTTGGTACAATATCTACTGTAAAGAAATCACCTAAATCATCGCTAAGCGTATAAGCAAAAGAAGTAACTGTTTGATTGGTTGATTCTTTGTTGAGATTGCGGTTATAGCCTACTGCAATCCCCGCTGTATTCTCGAATCCTGCACCTGCAAACTCAGCTGAGATGTCTAAATAGGTATCTTTATCAACAGAAAGTTCATAGTTATAGGTTGACGTTTCGGATTCATCGGTTTCTTTGGTAGAAGTATAATCTACACCACCATTAAAGGAAATATTGTCTTTTCTAGAGGTCGCTTTGTATTTATTGTAGGACTCTACTTTATCTTGTTCATTTTTCTTGATGGCTTCTTGCCACAATCGAATTTGTTGATTGTACCATCTAATAGAATCTTTCGATAAGATATAAGGATTACTTCCATAAGTGGTGGCAGTGTTCGTCCAGCCAGAAGAACTGTAACTCGGACCGTCATGGTCTCCATCTTCAAAGCTGGAAATATCAGGATTGGCACTAGGAGTCAGGTTGTAGGGGTGTTCTCCCCACCTTGGGTCGTCATTGTTTGTTCCATACAAAGGATGATCTGCGGGAACTTTTGTATTAAAATTGCTACTGCTTGCAATAAAAGAGTTTCTGAGACTGATTAAATCAGGGATAAGGTAATTTTCTATGTGATTTTGGTCATAAATAAAGGTTGTAGAGATGCTATCTGGTACTGCTACAATAGATTTACGCTTGGCAAGTGTAAATCCGTTATTGTTGCTGCCTAAACAATCAATGCCTGCCAATTCACAAAAACTACTTGGCAACATTTCTAAACTCTCAGATATACCAAATAAAAAATTGTGTGATTCGCCCATATATATGTCACTTGGAGCTCCTGTTAACTCTGCATCACTTCTAGTTGCAATATTTTGAGTAGCTGTAGTTGTTATTTGATTTGCTCCATCCCATGTGAAATTATTTTCAACAGAAACATCTATATGAATGCTATTTTTTAGACTTGTTTCCTGCGAAAAGCCAAGCCCTGTAGTCCATTTTGTCCCCAGTTTGATTTCTTTTGATAAATGGGCTTTGGTATTCAACCCATGCGATACAGATCTTGTAAAGGAATGGCTAACTCCTTTTTCCCAAGTTGAAAAACTATTGCTTCCTGGAGGGTCTCTTAATACTAAATCTACAACCTGAGGTCCTGAGGTAACAAAACTACTTCCTACTGATCGAGGACCTAATACATAACCTCTAAAAATCTTATCTCCTCCTGTAGGTGGGCTGATAACAGGTTCCCAAACCACTGAGAACTTCCCTACTTGAAGTAATATTTCAAAAGTTTTTGTATAGCTATAACTAGGAATATTATTGTTAGGAATAGGATTGGGCGTACCTGCTTTAAAGGTATATAAAGTATCCCCTTTTTCTATTTCCATCTCTATTTTTCCTTCATTTTGGGATAGTTTATTGGTAATCGAAACAACTCCTTCTCTAACTGGGTCTTTATAAACTTCAGGATTTGAAGAATTAGCATCAAAATTTTTATATTCTTCAAAAGCAGAAATTAACGCTGTATAATCTTTACCTGACTCAAAAACTGGATTTAGAAAGGGATGATCTAACAAATCCAGAGTATCTACTTCATCCTCATTGTTTTTATAAGTTAGATAGCGTTCGCCAGAAAAATCAGTGGTGTCTTCTTTCATAACAGAAAGTTGGGGCTGTACACGATAAATATAGTCGTTCTGTATATGGAACTTTGCTGAATCAATTTTCTCTACTTGTGTAGTATTCCCTATAAAAACGGTATCTATAACTTTTTGTATAGGTAAGGTTTTTGTCAAATCTACTAAATCCAAAACTCCAAAGTCAATGACAGGATTGCTTTCAATACTCAATTCATCTACAGTGTACTTCAATGGCGGAAGTTTCACCATATACTCACCTGTTTGAGCATCTGTTGTAATAGTTTGTTGACTACAACCATTCCCTTGTTGAGATTTAAAAATGATGGTAGCTTGTCCAATGTTATTCACAGAACGACCAAGTGCAGGTTTCTTTTCGGCTTCTGTTTTTCCTCCTACTACTCTACCAACTACGGTAATCAAAGTAGAGTCAATAAATTCAATGCCGCTAATTACATCTTGGAAGTCATGCGTTCCTTCTGCAGGCCAACGACCAACTTCAAAGTCATGTAATGATTTATCTACACTTACAAAATGACTCCCAATTGGAACACGTATTTCAAACAAACCATTGTCATCTGTAGTGATGGCTTGTCCATCTTTAACTACCACTTCTCCATCTATCTTTATAAATACATCTTTCGCAAAACAAGTAGTGCCTTTGTATCGTACTGAACCTGTGACTTTGAAAGAAGAAATATCTGTAAAATCCGTATTGTTGTGAACAACTGCGCCGTTTCCAATAAATAGGATGCGCTGTGTTGGGTCGAATTGGTGTACACCCTTGATGGGAACGATGGTAAAGTTTTCGCCATTGCCCTCATAGCGGACATTTTCGATGATGTAGGAACCGTGTTCATCCGTATAACCCACTACTCCCAATTGGGATGCGGTAGGAATGGCACTGCTCCAAGTAGCAGTTTCTCGTGTACCGTGGGCTTCGTTAAAAACATTGGGGCTGATTTCGGTGGCATCGAATAAAAAAGGACCTGTTCCTTCGTCAAACCTCCAATAACCAATTAAGCCAAGTTCACTGTTGGCAAGGGTACGGGCATGGTCTTGTTCCATTTGAAGGTTGTCTCTGCCGTAGTTCAATAGTACCAACTCGTCTAAATTTCCATGATAATAACCATCAGGAGCGTTTCCTCCCAAGTACAAATCCGCATTGGAGGGAGTCAATAAACCTACTATATTGAGAGAGTCCATTGGAGTACCGTTGACAAATAATTTGAGCCACTCTCCATCATAAGTTCCGCCAATGTGGCTGTAACTGTCCACCTTTATTGCCCCTGCACTTTTAAGGCTTTGTTCAGAACCATTGATATAAGTCCAAAATTCTATCTCATCACTGCTTTGGAGGTATCTGATACCAAAACCATTACTACCATTGGATTTATGTAGAAGAGTGGCATCTTGGTCGAGTGCCAAGGGACGCGTCCATACACCTACGGTGAATCCGCCTGTGGGTGCATGTAGAGCATCGTGGGAAATCGTGGAATACTGGTCTGTGCCATTGAAGAGAAGACTGTTCCCCGATGCCCCTGTCACACTACTTGCTACAACTTTGACGTTCTTTACAGCTATTCCCCCTTCGTAATTAATATTGCCACTGACGATGCCCGAAGGACTGCGAAAACCTACTTCTTGATCGGTCATTGTATAAATAAATTCGTTTTCGCAAGAGCCTTGACCGATGAGCGTATATTCAAAAAGCGTATTTGCAGCAGCGTCATAATCGCTGTAAATGTTGGTATTGGCGGGAATGGTGGCTATCAAAATCGAATCTTCGCTGCTGTTATAGACCTTTCGGTAAATCTTGAAGTAGTCCAAACGCTCGGCATCTTCTGAGGTCCACTCCAATCGCACTTCGCCCGGACGGTAGCCTTTGGAGGCAAATAGATTGCCGTCTTGAATGACTTGGGTGAGGTCGGGTATCAATTTTACACCTGCGGACTGTTGTGAAATGGAACTGCCACATTCGTTTTCGGCTTTGACCTTGTAAAAATAGGTCTGGCAGTTGGTCACGGTGTTGTCGTCAAAACTGGTCGTGCCTGCTTCAAATTCGTACTCATCGAATCCTCCTCCCAAAAGCAAACGGCGCAAATAAAACTTGTCTTCCAAGGAGTTGTCTTCCCAACTGACCTGTACTTCATTACCGACTATATTGGCTGTCACATTGGTGGCAACGGTGGGTTTGTCGGGAGCAAAACCTTCTACAATACTCGTGAAAGGCGATGGACCACATTCGTTCTTAGAAGCAATTCGGTAATAATAGGTCGTGTTTTTTTGGATGTTGGTCTCGTCTTCGTAGCTGCGAAGGTCTTTTTCATCTATTTGGAAGGTTTCTTCAATGGTGGCAAAGTCTTCGGTGGTCGAACGCTCTATGGTGAAACCTGTAAAATCGGTTTCGCTCCAATCCCAACTTAGGTCTATGATGCCCTCACAGTTGCTCTCAGAGGCTTCGAAACTACTGGGAGAATTGGCAGGACCTGATTTTGTACTGCCTGCCACTGTTGTATAGTTACTTCCACCTCCTCCTTTGACTCTACTTACTTTATAGCTATTTGTACCTTGATTTGCACTATTGTCAGTATAGGTTGTGGAGGTTCCACTTAAGGTAGTAATCAAGCTACCATTTCTATAAATTTTAATATTGCCATCACAAGTTGAACCCGTACCCGTACCCGTATTCGACCAGTTTAATTTAACGCTGTTACAGCCCATTGGAGTAGTACTTACTCCACTGGGTGCTGGTGGAAAAGGGATAGGAACTGTTTTATCTATTACATCGCTAATAGTGTAATCATTATCAAAAAAAGATTTACCTAGATACAGATTCACATTTATGGTTCGACCATATTGGTACTCCTCTGGGGTTACAATCAATGTGACCTTGCTGTTGATACACTCCCAATCAGCAGCAAGATTATTGGCGGTACCATATAGTCGGTTTGCAATTACGCCACAAGGAGACTCTTGGGTCAAAGTATTAGGATTAATACTAGAAGAATTAAAGGGCCACCATTTGGTATCGGGTTCATCCATGTGCCATCCTGAAGCAGTTTGATCTATAACTATTATTAGTACATTTGTATAAGATTCACCAGGCCCTCCTGGCAAGTCGATAAATGCGTTTTGGTCAAAAGAGGCTCTAATTTTATCAGAACATTCATCATAAGATACAGAAAATGAATTCAGAAAATCAGAATAAGCATCTGCTTTTGATGGGATGTAGTAGAGTAATAAAATCATTAATAGGCATACATACCGCCTATATGATTTGAGATTCAGAAACGGATAGAGGTGTATCCATTTTTTGGGGCTTGATAGGTGTACATTTGTTTTTTTCATCTGTTCTTTGGTTGTTTAATGAGATGTGAAATAAATTATGATTGTCTTATTGTTTAGTGGTATAGTTTTCCCAGTCCGATGAAATTCGTTTTGTGAATCATCGGTGTGGCTTTGGGCGTTTTTTGCTGATTTCTTATATGTCTGTTTATAGCAGTCAGCCGAGGTGGATAAAAGTGGCTTGTGCTATTGAATGGGCTTGATTTTTTTCGCTCAAATGTCGCCTTGAACATCCCCCTCCCCCCCTTCAAAGGGGGAATTTAGATGTAGGGGAATTTTCGCTTGGTTTTGGCATCTTTCCTTGATTCGTAAATTAACAGCCTTTTGCTTTTCTTTTTGAACAAGAACTTGTAGATGAAAAGGAACGCTTGTATGGGCGTTGGTCTTTTTATCTGTTGCTTCTTGTTTTGTTCAAGGCTTCTATTCTTATCGTTGCACTTTTTCTAAAAACATTAACAGCGTTTTTTCTTATGACAAAAAAATGACATAATTTTTCTTCTTGAGGTGTTAATGCTGTTTTGGTTTTGGCTTTGAACACAGGAATCTACTATGAAAAAGAATCTCACTTTATTTTGGGCTTGGAGGACTTCCTTTATTACTATAGTTGCGCTTTTTCAAAAAACATTAACAGCTTTTTTTCTTATGAAGAAAAAATTCTTTATTTGATTTAGTAAAAAAGAAAAAATAACTCATCGACCAATATTCCTCTTTTGAAAAGCCTGCCCCGATTTCTCGGTGGGGGATGGTGTATGTTAGCAAAAGAAAACGAGGAGTTATTTTTTTACCCTTACTTACTATATTTTATGTCCTACTTCTTTCGTCCAAAGTCTAATTTCTTTAAAATCGAGTGTGTCACGAATCAGTTGTTAGTAAGCTGCCCTGAAAGGGCAGTAGCAATAGGGTAGGACAAAGTCCTACGAGGTGAATTAATTAATAATTTCAGCCCTGAAAGGGCGAGAGCTTACGCCTTTTCAGGGCTAATGAAACCATTTTATACACCGTAGGGCTTACGCCCTACGCTATCGCTTAAACCCCGTTGGGGTTACTATTGCAACCAATTTGTGACACACTCTTTAAAATCAAACTTTTTCTCTGGATGAAATCGGCTGTACCAAATATAATGTGCCTAAGGTCATCAGTAGCAATGCGAGGATGATCAAGCCCCACTGAGAGAGGGTGGGAATGGCAGCAGAATTGGAGGTAGCTGCCACCAGTTCTATGGCGATATGACTAAAGCCAAAGCCAGAAGAGTTTTTGAGTTTTTGATTGTATTTTAATGGTGTACCCCATGTCAAATCTATATTGTTGCCATTCCCCATTGCCTGCCCTAAATATTGACCCATTGGATTAAGAGAAGGATAAGAAAGAAGTGATAAAACACCTGTAAGAGGGTTTACTCCAGAAAACAGATCAGAGGTGTTGTCGGTGATAAATGCATCTACAATCAAATTATTAACCCCTGTATTGGTAGCCAAGATTGAATTATTTAGTTCATCTATGCCAGAATTTGACAATGGATTGATAAAGACAGTCGTTTGATCTACATTTTGAAGACTCATTGCCATAAGATTACTAGAACCATTCAATACAGCAATATCTCCAGTAATCTCTTCGGAATCTGAACCTAATGTTAAATACCAAAAAGCAACATCTAATTGTATAATCTCACCAACATAGCTATGTTCATGTGCTTTGGTCAAGGATATTTGGGTGGGACCAAATACAACATCTAAATCACACATGATGCAAAACTTCGAGCCTGTTTGCGGTGATATTTGGTTGGGACCAAATTCAACATCTGATTGTGTTTTAAAAGTAGCTACCAGTAGCAGTCTGTCGTTTCCTTCAGGGATTGTAAAGTCGCTAATTATTTCTGATGATGAGTATTCAGCATCAGAAGCATTTGATATGATTTGTGCATCTACACTGGTAGAAATGCTTAAAAAAGCCACAAAAAGTAAAATTGTAATGCGCATAATTTTGTAATTGTTTAAAGTAAAAAAATGAATGTTTTCTTAGAGATTGGGGCAAAACCTCCAATGAACAACTCATTGGAGGTGGTAATCATACTCCCGCAAAAAAATGCTATTTGCATTTTGAGAGTAGCAGTGACTATCAGCGATTTGAGAGCAATTTTATGTTTTTTGATTACACTTATTTTCTTGATAGTGGTGTAGGCTGCACCAAATACAAAGTACCCGCAGTCATCAACAGCAAAGCCAAGATAATCAAGCCCCATTCGGAGAGGGTGGGAACGTCAGCGATACTTTCAACGATGACAGAGGTAGCAGATGTACCAGAACAATTTTCAGTATTTGTCACAGTTACAACGTAATCACCCTCTGCGCTTTTAGTTGCAGCATAAACTGTGGGATTTTGTAGAGTCGAACTAAAGTTATTCGGACCACTCCACGACCAATATGATACTCCTCCACCTATTTCCATCAGATTAAAATCTTCTCCTTCGAGTACCAAACCATTACTCGTTGCTATAGGCATAGGCAAAGGATTGACCGTAAACGGAATGGCAATTGTAGAAGAGCAGCTATTGGCATCAGTAACAGTTACATATTCTATAAATGTACCTGCAAATGGAGGAGCAAGAGAGTTTAGGATCGAGCCTGTTGTACTTGAACTCGCCCATTTGTAGGTATAAGGACTTGCTCCTTCATTTGCAGTAACCTCGAATGTGATAGGTGATGTGGCACACAATATTGCATCATCATCAGAAGCTCCTGATGACTCGATGAGGTCATAACTTAGACTTGGAGCTGTACACTCCAAGCCAATCAACTCAATAGCAACATGTGCCTGTCCAACTGTTGTTCCTGAATTTAGAGCCCATTCTACGTTGACATTTCCTCCTGTTCCTACTGCAGAGCCCATACATAGAAAAAAATTATTTCCTATTTCAGTGTGGATAGCTGTCTTAATTGGATCGGCATTGGACATAAAGGCATCCACTACTAAATTCTTGACATCAGTAGTAGGAACACTAAGACTACTCGAATTACTACCAATATCATCGCTGTCTTGTGTTGGATTGGCGAAAACACTTGTTTGGTCGACATTCTGAAAAGAAACAGCTCCTATATAAATACCCGTATTGGCTACTATATCGGAGGGACCAATTGCCGCTCCCGAACCCAATGTTAAATACCACATCGAAACTTCCATAAAAGCATCTTCCAATACAGCTTGAGTCATAGACATAGCTCCATAAGTAACAGAAGTTGGAAAATTATTGCTATTACTTCCTACTGCCACTATCAATACCCGATTATCTCCACTGGGAACTGTGAAGTTGCTTATCTCTACGGGATCGGTTGCCGGGAAGCTTTCTACTGTTGCAAAATTTGGATCTGTCGTGACTTGTGCTTGTAGGTATGAGGCAGAATAAAAGCATAAGCTAAGCAAAAATAAAATTGTTAATCGCATAATTTGTAATTGTTTAAGTAAAAAAAATGAACATTTTCTTAGAGATTGGGGCAAAACCTCCAATGAATCAACTCATTGGAGGAGCTTCCATTATTGCCAAAAAAAAAATGTTGTCTATCTCTATCGTTGTGCTTTTTTCTGAAAACATTAACAGCCCTTTTTATTGTGACAAAAAAATGACATTTTGTTAGCGATTTAAGTAGATAAAATATCGGTTTGAGGTCTCACATTTATTTTATTGGACTGAAACCATAGTACAGTTGAATTTTTGATGGGTGAATATAGAATATATTTATTGGGCTTGAAATAGTACAAATGTAAGGGCTTTAGGAATACGCAACACCTAGCAAATGCGACACCTCACAATTAATTATCTTGTTAAAGTCATGTAAATGTCATTTTTCTTCATTTTCCTTTTCTTTTGCTTCCATTAATCTGATAAGTGCCAAGGGACTGTAGCCAAATTGTTTTTTGAAAATACGTGAAAAATGGTCTCTGTTTTCGAAACCTACTTTATGACAAACTTTCTGTACATTGGAGTGTTTTTTCTGGACAATGAGTTGATGTGCCATTTGAAGTCTCAACTCATTGAGGTATTGTTTTGGGGTTTTCCCTGTTAGTTTTTTCATTCTACGCTCAAAGGTTCGCTTACTCATTTCTAACTGTTCTGCCAAGTTGGACACAGAAACCTCGTTGTTATGTGCTTGACGCAAAATAACGGTTCTTACTTTTTTGAGCCAAAGTTGTTTTTTATTAGACGTATTGTTTTGTTGAGAATGTTGTTTCATAATGGATAATATTTGGAGTATTTTTTAAGCGTTATAAAATCAGAACATAACTCTCCCATTGTCTTTTGAAGGGATAGATAGAGGGCTATCTATTTTGAAGACTTAGTTTATTTTTATATCTTCCCAAGTTCTAATGATGTAGTAGGTATCTGATACCTTTTAGAAAATCCCTATACTCCATATAGTTGCTTTTTTGGGCAAAAACATTAACACTGCTTTTAAAAAAATGAAAAAAATGACTGAAAAAAAAATATTGGGGGGAGAGATAGGGGAAAAAGAAAGGGATTTGAAGCGGGCAGAGAGTTTGACTCAAAAAGGAATCGAACTTGCCGAAAAAGGAAACTTTAAGGAATCAAAACCTTTACTCTTGGAAGCCCAAATATTATGGGAGAAATGGGAACAAAGAAACGTTCTATTGGCAGATGTATATGAAACATTGGGGACTTGTGACTACTATGAGGGAAAATTTGAAGAGGCATTGGATTTTTATCAAAAAAACCTATCCATACGCTTGCCTCTACTTGGAGAAAGGCATCCAAGTGTATTTATATCTTATCGTTCTATTTCAAATGTTTATGGAGGAATGGCAAAGTATGATGAAGCTCTTGCAGTTTGTAAACATGCGCTACAATTGGCATTAAAAAGCGAACCAAAAAACAAACGAGAGCTTGCCATTACTTATCGAGAATTAGCGTATGTCTATTCACTAAAAATGGACATAGACAAATCATTAGAAAACAATTTAAAGGCTTTGAAGCTTTTAGAAATCTTGTCTCCCACTATAGATTTTGATATTGCTGTGGTTTACAACAATATTGCGGATATGCTGAAATTAAAAGGAGATTCCTTCTCTGCCCTTGACTATTTGTTTAAGGTCGAGGCGTTTTTGGTACAAAACCCCAATACTTACCCTATGCTTGCTGCAGTTGTTTATGCGAACATTGGAGAAATATATAGTCACGCAAAAAAAGTCCAAAAAAGCGAATATTACTTTCAAAAAGCATTGAACAACCCTTCTCTTTCTTATGATTCAATCGCTAATTTTTATAAAAGATATGCTCAACTATGCTTACGTATTGGAGATTACGCTAAGGCACAACACTATTTGGAAAAAGCAAACCAAGGGGTTTCTAAAGAAAACTACAGAAAACGCATCCAGATTCTATCAGATTTTGGAAAACTTTATGAATGTACACAACAGTATCAAATAGCAGAATCCTATTATCAAAAAGCTTTGCAACTAATAAATGATGCAGAGAATCAATATAGCATAGAAGGTTATCAAACCTATTATGTTTTTGGGAAATACTTATTGGAGCGAGGACGATTGGAAGAAGCAAAAAAACATTTTGAAATAAGTTTAAAGCTTTATCAAGGACTTTCTTCTGAAAAAAATACACATCTTGCTGTTACGTATTACGAACTCAGTAAACTTCACCAGAAGCAAAAAGAAACGTTTCAAGCGCTTACCTATGCACAAGACTCAATAATTCAATGCCTTTCTGACTATTCTAATAAATCTATATTTGAAAAACTACCTATTGAGGAAATTTTAACGCAGCCTCAGAAAACATTGAATATACGAGGTTTGCTGTTGAACGTACAACAAAAAGCCGCTTTGTTTTTAGATGTTTATAAAGACTCCAAACAAAAAACTCAATTTCTTCAATCGGCACTGGAAAACTATCAAACCCTTTTTACTTTATTGGAGCATTTCCGAAAATTCCATTTATCAAATGACGAAAAACTTCAATTTTCAAAAGATTATCAAGATGCTTATCACAAGGCCATTGAAACAGTCTTAATTCATCATCACTTATGGAGGGATGAAAAATTCTTGCATTTGGCTTTTGACATATCCGAAAAAGGCAGGGCTTATTTGATGTTGTCACAATTCAAAGACCGTCAAGCCAAGGCTTATTCAGCGATACCCAATAACTTGTTGGAGGAAGAAAGGCAAATCAAGCTACAAATTCGGTATTTGGAAAAAAGTATTCAAAAAGCACAACAAAAGAAAGACTGGAGCGATGAAAAATTATTGAAAAGATGGGAGGAGGAATATGTCGTTCAACGCTATGAATTTGAAGAATTCCTAAAACAACTCGAAACCGATTATCCCGAATATTACCGTCAAAAATACAGCACTGAAACCGTTTCTATTGAAGCCCTTCAATCTTCTCTACAAGAAAACCAAACAGTATTAAGCTATTTTATAGGCGAAGAAAAAATTTACCTTTTCGCCATTACTGCCGATGAATACGAAGTATTCACTCAAGACAAACCCAACAATTGGACAAAATTGGTTCAAGACTACCTCCAAAGTATCAAACTTCACCAAAAAACCGAATTTCACCGATACAGCTTTGAATTGTATCAAACCTTGCTTCAAGAAGTCATGCACCACATCATTGACCCTTTTGCAGAAGACGACGACCAAAAGCAAGTATTCATCATCCCTCATGCCGAACTGCATTACCTTCCTTTTGAAACTCTTATCATTTCGGAAGGAACTCCTTCAATGCCTTACAATAAAATGGACTATTTACTGAATCATTGTCAAATCAGCTATCACTATTCGGCTACTTTATTGTACCTCGACCTTCAAAAACAAAGCAATGCGATTGCAGAATCAGCTCCTGCGGATTTCGCCTTTACAGGTTTTGCGCCCGTCTATGAATCGACTTTGGGCAGCCAAAAATTGGCTATTCAACAACTTCAAAACAAAGAAGAAGCGTATGCTACTGCTGTTAATCACTCAGAAGCAGTGAGAAGTGATGGAACATGGGTGCCGCTCCCCTACTCCAAAATTGAAGTGGAAAACATCGTTCAGCTTTTTGAAGAACAAGGTCATAAAAGTCAGAAATTTTTGTATGAATCCGCTACCAAAAATAATTTGGAGCGGCAAATCGGGAAGAGTCGCTTTGTGTTGATTGCAGCGCATGGGATAGTGAATGATGAATACCCTGAATTGTCGGGTTTGGTGTTTTCCTCTCAGAAGCAAGAAGAGAGAAGTGAGATGCGAGATATTTCAAGTGATGAAATAGTCCCCTCTTCTCGCTTCTCACCTCCGACTTCCCACACCGACTGCATCCTCAACATGAAAGAGGTCGCCATGATTCCGATGTCGGCAGATTTGGTGGTGTTGAGCAGTTGCGAAAGTGGGATTGGAGAATTGCACAAGGGAGAGGGAATGATGGCGGTGAATCGAGGATTTTTGGCGAGTGGGGCGAAAAATGTGGTTTCTACGCTTTTTAAGGTAAACGATAAGGCGAGTTGTGAATTGACTCAATTGTTTTTTACCCATATTTTGAAGAGCTTGTCCCGAGACCTCGGGAGTGAGACTTATTCAACTGCGCTTCAAAAGGCGAAGTTGGAACTGTTGCAGGGAGAAGGAGTGAGTCCGAAGACCTGGAGTGGGTTTGTACTGTTTGGAACAGGAAGTTAGGCAAGTGAGAAATGACACTATCAAAAAACTCAATGATTCATTATCTACTCAAAATATTGTTCCTCCTGAACCTGAACAAAAGGGGAATTTGTTTATTTTACTTCTTCAAATACAATATTGAATCATTCGTTTTGACCAACAGTGTTATAAAAAAAAACTCCAATGGCATATAAAAGCACTCGTGACTGTTTATTAGACCTCGAAAAACATGGACATCTGGTTCGTATCTCAGAAGAGGTAGATCCTTACTTAGAAATGGCTGCTATACATCGGCGGGTTTTTGAAGCTAATGGCCCTGCAATATGGTTTGAAAACGTAAAAGGCAGTAAGTTTCAAGCCTGCTCCAATTTGTTTGGAAACATGGAGCGCAGTAAGTTTATGTTTCGGCACACCTTGAAGCGGGTCAGTAAGTTGGTGCAATTGAAGGCAGACCCAAGTGTGGCATTGAAGCAACCGTGGAAATTTTTGGATGTGCCTTACACAGGCTTAACTGCCCTCCCAAGCAAAGCGTGGTTTTCCAAGCCTGTCCTACAAAATGAATGCAAAATCAGTGATTTACCCCAAATCCAATGCTGGCCTGATGATGGGGGTGCTTTTGTCACCCTGCCTTTGGTATATAGCGAAGACCTGGACAAACCCGGTATTATGAAGTCCAATTTGGGCATGTATCGCATACAGTTGGGCGGCAATGACTACGTGCAAGACAAAGAAATAGGACTTCACTACCAACTTCATAGAGGGATTGGAGTGCATCAATCCAAAGCCAATGCGAAAGGTGAACCATTCAAGGTGAGTGTCTTTGTAGGCGGTTCTCCTGCTCATATTCTGTCTGCGGTGATGCCCCTGCCCGAAGGATTGCCCGAAGTTGCTTTTGCAGGAGCGATGGGTGGGAGGAGGTTTCGATATGCGTATCAAGATGGTTTTGCAGTGTCGGCAGATGCAGATTTTGTCATTACAGGAACGGTGCATAAAGGTGAAAACAAACCCGAAGGACCTTTTGGCGATCACTTGGGATATTACAGTTTGACTCACGATTTTCCGTTGATGAAAGTGCATAAGGTTTGGCATCGGAAAGATGCGATATGGTCTTTTACAGTAGTTGGACGACCGCCACAAGAAGACACGCAGTTTGGAGCATTGATTCACGACATTACTGGGCCAGTGATTCCAAGCGAAGTGCCTGGTCTACATGAGGTCAATGCAGTAGATGCGGCGGGTGTGCATCCTGTTTTGTTGGCCATCGGAAGTGAGCGATATACACCCTATTACGAGCGCAAGCAACCTCAAGAAATTCTCACGATTGCCAATCATATTTTGGGTTTTGGACAGATGTCCTTAGCGAAGTTCTTGATTATTGCAGCCAAAGAAGACAATCCTCAACTGCATACCCATGATATTTCTCATTTTTTACAGCATGTATTGAAGCGAATAGACTGGCGACGAGATTTGCACTTTCACACCAAAACGACCATTGATACACTGGATTATAGTGGAACGGGCTTGAATACAGGTTCAAAAGTTGTGATGGCGGCAGCTGGCCCAACGATTCGCAGTTTAGCTACAAGTTTGCCGACTGATTTGACTCTTCCCGATGGTTTCCACACCCCTAAAATAGTAATGCCAGGTGTTTTTGCAGTTTCTGCACCGAAGTACAAGGACGAAAAAAGTGCCTTGGAAGAAATCGAACGTTTTACCACAAATATGTCAAATTATGGTCGGGACAAATTGAAAGAACTACCACTCATTTTACTCACCGATGACAGTGAATTTGTGGCTCGAACGCTGAATAATTTCCTTTGGACGAGTTTTACCCGCTGCAATCCTTCTCATGATATACATGGCATCGAGGCTTTTGTGGAGCATAAGCATTGGGGGTGTAGGGGTAGTTTGGTGATGGATACCCGTATCAAACCACATCATGCACCGCCTTTGGTGGAAGATGCCGCAACCGAAAAAAAGGTGGACAAGCTGGGAGAGAAAGGGGGAAGTTTGTACGAAATTATCTAAAAAACTTGCATCTTTCGACATTAATTAGTAAATATGTAGGACAGAACTAAGGCTTGCCATTGACTACTTCCCTGTTTGGTTTTTTTTGATAGAAACACGTCACTCTACTATACAATAAGTATTGTGTTTAACACCTTTAAAACCAGTATGCCTATGCTTCAAAATTTTACAGACAATAAAATCAAATTTGACCAATTGCAAAAAAGCTACACCAAGCTCCAAGAAGAAAACGAACTGCTTCGAACACATATTGAAGTTCTTGAAAATGATATGTTTGAAGCTGAACTTCGATTTCTTCAATTATCAAAGGCTTCCTTTGAAGGGATTGCTATGTTGGAGGATGGAGTGATTGTATTGACCAATGAAGCAATGAGTCATCTGTTTGGGTATGATCATTTTGAAATGACCGACATGGATGTGTCTATGTTGTTTTCAGAAGATTCTCGAAGTGAGGCATTGTGGAGTATTCAAGATCCTGAGAAAGATTCTTTTGAAATCGTATGTGTCCATAGAAACGGGGATACATTTCCTGCCAAGATTAGACGTAAACACATTCCTCACAAAGGAGGCGAAGCAAAGGTGATTGCTATCCAAGACCTAACCCAAAGTAGAGAGGTTCAAGAACAACTGGCACACAGTGAGATACGCTATCGCAACCTCTTTGAAAATTCTAATGACGCGATTTATGTTTCGTCAACGAATGGCGAATTTGTTCAAATCAATCAAGCCGCTTTGGATCTTTTTGGTTATAACCGAGAAGAAATGATTGGAATGACTGCTTTGAAATTGTATGCAAATTCGGAAGACCGAAAGCGTTTTCAAACTGTGATGGCAGAACAAGGTTCGGTAAGTAATTACGAAGTGAAGTTAATCCGAAAGGATGAGACTACTTTAGATTGTATCTTATCCACAACTATTCGCCGAAATTCAAAAAATCAAATAATTGGCTATCAAGGTATCATTAGAGATATTACCGAGCTCAAGCGGAATGAGGAATTGACAACTGCAAAGGAATTAGCAGAACGTTCGGCGAGTTTGAAACAGCGATTTTTAGCCAATATGAGCCATGAAATTCGCACACCTATGAATGCGGTGATTGGAATGAGCAATTTGTTGGAAAGCGATACCGACGACTTTACACCTACCCAGCAAAAATACTTGAGAGGTATTCGCAATGCTTCTGAGCATCTATTGGTTATTATAAACGACATTTTGGATTTCTCCAAAATTGAAGCTGGTAAATTGGAGATTGAAAATGTGCCTTTCAGCCTTCATGAGGTGCTTCAAAACGTAAGTCATACCTTCAAATATAAGGCGGAGGAAAAAAACATCAAATTGATGCTGCATACCGAAGAAAATCTGCCTGATATGTTGTTGGGAGATCCGACTCGTTTGATGCAGATTTTACTCAATTTGGTTTCCAATGCCATCAAGTTTACGGACAAAGGGAGTGTAGAAATTGAAGTAGGAGTTTTGCAGGAAGGAAAAGCGAGTGTAGACTTAGTCTTCTCGGTTTTGGATACAGGATGTGGTATTCCCGAAGGACGATTGGAGACGGTTTTTGACAGTTTTTCGCAAATAAGCAGAGATACTACACGCCGATTTGGAGGAACAGGTTTGGGCCTAACCATTACCAAAAAGCTGATTGAAATGCAAGGCGGTACGTTGTCTGTGAGAAGCAAAATAGGAGAAGGTTCGGTGTTTAGCTTTGTGCTGAAATATCCCAAATCAGAACAAGAACGAGAGGCCGTTAAGTCTTTTAGCAATGCCGCATTTGAAGATACAGTATTGCCCAATCTCACCATCTTATTGGTAGAAGACAATGAACTGAATCAAGTTGTGGCAGAGGATACCATTAAAAAATGGAATGAAAACATCATAGTGGATATTTGTGAGAATGGTCAAGTTGCGGTAGATACCCTAGGGCAACACCCTAATCGCTACGACATGGTGCTAATGGATGTACAAATGCCGAAAATGAATGGATTGGAGGCGACCAAATATATTCGCAAAGAATTGCATTTGGTGAATTTGCCCATCTTAGCAATGACCGCTTATGCAACAACGGGAGAGGCTGAACGAACCATCATGGCAGGTATGAACGACTATATCAGCAAACCTTTCGATCCTGCAAAATTGTATCGAAAAATTGTGAAATTAGTCAAATATCACCCAAGTTCTTCCCCCGAAAAAATAGTGGAGGCAACAACTGTTTCAGAAAACAAAGAAAGGCCTGATTCTGTTTATAAAACAGTTGATTTGCAGTTTTTAAGAGCTTCAACGGACAACAATCCAGATTTGATGATTAAAATGATTGAAATCATGCTTCGGGAAACTCCAGAGGAACTCGAAAACATGGAATACCAATATTACCAACAAAACTGGGACAGATTAAGAGCAGTTGCACACAAATTCAAATCTTCAGCTGCATTTATGGGGTTGCCTGATATTGAAGAAATTGTGAAGGAAATCCAGATAGATGCAGAAAAACAAGAAAATTTAGACGATTTGTGGGAACGCATCGAAAAAGTAAAAGACACTTGTTTAGAAGCTTGTAAAGAACTCGAAATGGAATTACAAAGATTGCAAGAATTACAAGCTTAGTATGTGTTCCATTTGAAACCATTTTTTAATATTTAAACCCAACAATTATGGCAAACAAAATTTACAAAGTATTTTTAGTGGATGATGATGTAAAGACCCTTATCATGCTCAAGCATAAATTGGAATCTCTTCCCGACTATAAAATTCAGGCGAATGTATTTGCTTATGGTGAAAACTGTTTGGATAGAATGGATGAGAAGCCCGATATTGTCGTATTGGATTATTACCTCAATGCGATTCGGGAAGATGCTCAGGATGGTTTGCAGATATTGAAACAAATTAAAACGATTGCTCCTGATACACAGGTAATTATGGTTTCTGGTCAGGAGGATATGCAAACTGCAATTGAGACGATTCGAGAAGGAGCTTATGATTACATCATCAAGAATGAACGAACCATGCAGCGTTTGCTTTTGGTTATTAGTAAGATTATTTTGGGGATGGAGAAAGAAGTGATTGCTTAGAGGAAACACAAATTTCTAACGTAATCTAAAAACAAAAGCTCGCTTTTCATTTATGTGAAAAGCGAGCTTTTGTTTTTTTGCTTCACAGCAGATTTTACATCATCAAATTGTAGTTATACATGTCATTGAAGTCGGCAGATTTTTTTGCTTTTGCCAAATATTCTTCATCTGACATGGGTAAGATTTCATTTTGAGGGCTTACCATTGCAGTAGTTGGAGTACTCTTTTTACCAAAAAGTCCTTGGAAAATATTACTAAAAATTTCGGCGGAGTTGTTTAAAATTGTCATAATAATGTCTGCGTTTATTTTCTTATACTGCTTTGAAGATAATAAGTTTCTTTTTTGAGAGAAAAAAAAATATTTTCTTTAGCGATTTGAATAAGCAGCGTATGTATTGTAGTTTTTGTGTTTTAGGTGGCGGTTGACATCGTCTTTCGTGTGTTCAAACCATTTGGTGGCATTGTTCATAGAATTTTGAATGGATTTTTTGATAATTTCAGAAATGCTGGGTTGTTCTGAATTGAAATCACTTGGACTGTTACAAATCATATCACTGCAAATTGATTGCACATCAGAGGTTTGATTAGTGGCAGAATACTGGGTTGGGGAAAGTGCAATGTTTTTACTTTGATAAGTTGTTGTCCACAAGCCCAAGACGGTAATGACAATTACAAAAGCGATGATGGCAATGGCAGAAGTATTCTTGAAATTATTCATTGTCTAAAGGATTTGAATTGTTGTTGTATATCCTTTAATGGCAGAAAGAAAGGTTTTGTAAACAGGCGAAATAAAAAAGGCTATCGAAATTGTTCTTCAACTTCAATAGCCCTTTCTTTTGATTAATTTGTCTAAGTTATTTCACCCTCCTCAAGTCAAATGTATGCGGATAGTCCGTATTTGGAGCCACCTCAGTCACTTTAATATCAGGTGTTGGCGTTTCGGTAAGGGTGGTATAGCGGTAGGGATTTTCGCCCTTTTCGACTTGGTTTTTGATGTCGGCATGAGTAATAGTATGGTTGTATTCCCAAAAACGAGAAATGCGTCTGCCCTCCGCTTCATAGCTATTGATGGGGAAAGTATCATAGCTGCGTCCGCCAGGATGCGCTACGTGATAGGTACAACCTCCAACAGAACGTTTGTTCCAAGTATCGTAAATATCGAAAACCAGTGGCACATCTACTCCAACAGTAGGATGCAATGCAGAAGGAGGATTCCAGGCTTTGTAGCGAATCCCCGCCACATATTTTCCTTTGGTTTCGGTGGCAATCATCGGAACAACATGTCGGTTGCACAAGATTTTGTAGCGGTCGGCATTGAAGCCCTCGACCAAAACTTCTACCCGTTCTACCGAAGAATCCACAAAACGTGCCGTTCCTGTACTTGACATTTCTTCTCCCAACACATTCCACGGCTCGATTCCTGCCCGCAAGGTCATTTGTATGTCTTTGACGCTGACCATACCTACAATCGGGAATCGAAACTCAAAAAAGGCTTCGAGCCATTCCATTTTGAAGTCAAAACCATTGGCTTGAAGGTAGTCAACCACATCCTGCAAATCCTCCCGAACATAGTGGTGAATCAAAAATTTGTCGTGTAGTTCTGTTCCCCAACGCACCAATTTTTGGCGGTAAGGATTTTTCCAAAAGCAAGCGGTCAGGGTGCGAATGAGCAGCAATTGTACCAAGCACATTTGCTTGTGAGGTGGCATGTCAAAACCCCGCATTTCCAAGATTCCGAGTCTGCCCGATTGAGAATCAGGGCTGTACATTTTGTCAATGCAAAATTCGGCTCGGTGGGTATTGCCTGTCAAGTCAATCAGCAAATTGCGGAAAATTCGGTCGACTATCCATGCAGGAGGGTCATCAAATTTTTCGACTTGCTCAAAAGCGATTTCCAACTCATACAAAATCTCTTGTCGCCCTTCATCTACTCTCGGTGCTTGACTCGTTGAACCCACAAAAGCAGACGAAAACAAGTAGGACAAGCCGGGATGGTTTTGCCAAAAGTTCACAAAACTTCGCAGAAGGGAAGGTTTCCGCAGCAAAGGGCTGTCTTTGGGAGTGACTCCGCCCAGAGTGATGTGATTGCCGCCTCCTGTGCCTGTGTGTTTGCCGTCGAGCATGAATTTTTCGGAGGTCAGTTTGCACTCTTTTGCCATTTCAAAGAGTTGGTCGTAGTTGTGTACCATGTCTTTCCAAGAAGTAGCGGGGTGAATATTGACCTCAACTACTCCAGGGTCAGGCGCAACAACGAGTTTCTCCAATCGGTAATCCGTAGGCGGATGATAGCCTTCAATGAGTACAGGAATGGAAAGTTGGGCGGCTGTTTGTTCGATGTGGTAACAAAGTTCGATATAGCTTTCGAGCGACTTCAAAGGGGGCATGAACACATACAGTTTGCCCTCTCTTGGCTCTACACACAAAGCGGTTTTGAGGGTTTTGACTTGTTGGCTTGCAACAGTTGTCCAATTTTTTTTGAAGTTTTCGGGTTTGGGCAATTCACCCAATTCTGCCAAAGGGCTGACTTCATAGATTTCTTCTGATTCTTCGGGCGAGGATTCGGGCAGTCGGTTGAGTGGCAATCGCAGCCCTGCGGACGAATTGCCAGGAATCAAGAACATTTCTTCTCGGTTGAAAGTCCACAAACAGGATTTCCAAGATTTGTAGGTGTTGTCGTAATCCATCGGCAATACATAGCCGACTATTTTGCCCATTCCCTGCTGCAATACTTCGGCGAGTTTTTGGCGGGACAGGCTTTCTTTTTTGTCGATTTCGTTGGGATTGACATTGACGGGTAGGTTGTTTTTTTCCCACAAGAAGTAGTAAATGTCTTCGTAGCAGGGCAAGCAGTTGCTTTGATTGATTCCCAAACGTGCGCTCAAAGTTTTGATGAACTCTGATGCATGCAGTTCGGTCATGCCATAGTTTTGCAGGGGATTGGCGATGAGTGCGGGATTGTTCCAAAGTGCTTGTCCATCTTTTCGCCAAAAAATGGCGTATTGCCATCGGGGTAAAGGCTCACCCGGATACCATTTGCCTTGTCCGAAATGAATGAATCCATTGGCTGCAAAGTGATTTTTGAGTTTTTGGGCGAGCTGTAAAGATTGTTTTCGCTTGTTTTCGCCATCTGCATCGTCGTTCCATTCAGGCAAATCTCGCCCTTCTGTTCCTACAAAAGTCGGTTCTCCGCCCATTGTCAAACGCACATCTTCTTGCTGCAAAGAGGCATCTACTTTTTCACCCAATTGCAGAACTGCCTCCCATTGTTCATCCGAATAGGGTTTGGTGACTCTTGCAGATTCGTAAATTCTGTGTACCTCGTTTTTGTAATTGAAGGTGACTTCGCAAGGGTCGGTAAAGCCGCTGATGGGCGCAGCACTTGTAGGGTCGGGCGTTGCAGCCAAAGGAATGTGTCCTTCTCCTGCCAAAAGTCCAGAAGTTGGGTCTAAGCCTATCCATCCTGCTCCGGGGATATAGACTTCTGTCCATGCGTGTAGGTCATTGAAGTCTTGTTCGGTTCCTGCTGGTCCGTCCAAAGGTTTTTCGTCTGCCTTTAACTGCACCAAATAACCCGACACAAAACGGGCTGCCAAGCCATAATGCCGCAAAATTTGGGTCAACAACCATGCAGAATCTCGACAAGAACCCAAGGCTTTGTTTAAAGTGGTTTCGCAGTCTTGAATGCCTACTTCCAATCGAATCGTATAGTTGATGTCTCGGCAAAGTTGCTGATTGAAGCGCACCAAAAAATCATTGGTTTGCTCTTTTGTTGGCGATTTCATTTTTTCAATCCACTGCATCAATAAGGGACCACTTTCGGTAATTTCCAAATAGGGTTTGAGTTCTTTTCGGAGTTGAGGTTCGTATTGAAACGGAAAATGTTGGGCGTATTCTTCCAAGAAAAAGTCGAAGGGATTTATAGTAATCATGTTGGCGATTACTTCCACTTCAACGGTCAAGGACTCGATTTTTTCGGGAAAAACAACTCTCGCCAAATAGTTCCCAAATGGGTCTTGCTGCCAGTTGATGAAATGCTCTTTGGGAGTAATATTGAGCGAATAGCCCAGTATTGGGGTGCGAGAATGGGGGGCAGGCCTCAACCGAATGACTTGTGGCGAAACTTTGACAGGTTTGTTATAAATATATTGGGTAAAGTGTTGAATTGCTACATGAATAGCCATGAATTCCAGTTTTTGGCGTGAGAAAACAATATATCGCTCTTTGATTCTTTTTCAAAAAAACCACTTCAAAAGTAATAAAAATGGAATAAAATTTCATTTTTTTTAAAAATAAAGCAATGTTTACACTGAATTAATTGCCTGTTGAATGTTAATTTTGTATTTTCAAGCTGTTGTAAATTATATGCTATGAGCCATCATTCTCCATTTTCTACCTATAAGTTTGCCGATGATTTGATAGATGAAGTATGGGACAAACCCAACAGTATTCATACTTCTTACAAGGATGTTTACCGTCTTTTTGAGTCCATGAAAATTTCGGATTTCAAAAAACTCAACGAATATGCTCGAATGTCTTTTTTGAATCAAGGGATTACCTATGCGGTTTATTCGGAGGAGCATGGAGGGACAGAAAAAATCTTTCCTTTCGACTTGTTTCCCAGAATTATTGACAATGAAGAGTGGGAGCATTTGGAGGCGGGATTGAAGCAGCGAAATATGGCTCTTAATCTGTTTATTAAAGATGTGTACAACAAAAAAAAGATTCTTAAAGATAAGGTTGTGCCGCAAGAACTTATATTCTCTTCCAATCACTACTGCAAATTGATGGAAAATATTTCTCCTATTGGAGGAATCTATACACATATTTGTGGTACGGATTTGATTAAGAACACTGATGGGAATTTTTATGTATTGGAGGACAATTTGAGAAGCCCTTCGGGAGTGAGTTATGTGTTGTCGAATCGGAAGGCATTGCGTAGGACGCTGATGGATGTTTTTCACAATTTGAAAGTGAAAGCGGTGAGTGAATATCCTTATGAATTGGGGAAAGTATTGGAATCAGTAGCTCCAAAAAATGCTTGGTCGCCCCGACCTACTTGTGTCTTATTGACTCCTGGCTTGTACAATTCGGCTTATTATGAGCACTCTTTTTTGGCACAAACAATTGGAATTGAGTTGGTACAAGGGAGCGATCTTTTTGTGGAGAAAAATGTGGTGTATATGAAAACCATCAAAGGACGTGTGAAAGTAGATGTGATTTATCGCCGTATTGACGATGATTTTTTAGATCCAGAGGTATTTCGTTCTGATTCTCTTTTGGGAGTCAAGGGCTTGATGTCGGCTTACAAAAAGGGCAATGTGACGATTGTAAATGCGCCAGGGACGGGCATTGCAGATGATAAGGCAGTGTGTGCTTATGTGCCAGATATGATTAAATATTACCTCGACGAAGATGCGATTATTTCCAATGTTCCTACGTATTTGTGTGAACGAGAGAAGGAACTGGAGTATGTATTGAGCAACATCCAAAAAATGGTTATCAAGCCTGTTGATATGTCGGGTGGTTATGGTGTGGAAATTTGTGATACCAAATCTGCTGCTGAACTGGATGAAATCAAAGCCAAAGTGAAAGCCGATCCTAGAAATTTCATTGCCCAACCTAAAATGAATCTTTCTGTTCACAGTACCTATATTGACGAAGACAAAGGATTTCAACCCAGACACATAGACTTGCGAACATTTACTTTATTGGGCAAAGATTACCAATTCACATTGGAAGGTGGCTTGACGAGGGTAGCCCTCAAAGAAGGAAGTTTGATTGTCAATTCTTCGCAGGGAGGAGGCTCAAAAGATACTTGGGTCATTGAAGCTTAGTAAAAAAGAAAAAATAACTCATCGACCAATATTCCCCTTTTGAAAGGGGATGGGGTATGTTAGCAAAAGAAAACGAGGAGTTATTTTTTTACCCTTACTTAGTCATAATGAATTAGGCTTTTGAAGTTTTTTTTAAAAGTTCTCCATAACAAATTAGAAAGAACATCTTTCAAGGAAAAAACTTCAAGGTTTTTATCTCATAACGTTTTTTAACAAAATTTAGAACCTTATAAACACTGCTTATGCTTGCCAGAGTTGCTAATTCCCTTTATTGGATGGGGCGTTATATCGAACGCTCAGAACACATCGCTCGTTATCTTAATGTTCAGTATTTCTCCACTTTAGATGCTCCAATGACCCAACAAAAAAAGGTTATCTTAAAATCTATTCTGGATATGGTAGGAGGTGAATTTGAGACTAAAGGGCAAGAACAAACGCAAGAACAGAGTGGACAACAGCAATCTCAGTCACAATCACAAACTCAGACAAATCTGACAGAGCAAGATATTTTGGTGGCTGTTACCTTCAATTCAGGAAACTCTAATTCTATTTTTTCCAATGTCCAAAATGCAAGAGAAAATGCACGAAGTGTTCGCTATTTGCTTTCTTCAGGCCTTTGGGAGTCAGTCAACCGATACTATCATTTTATCAAAGAATATTCGGTAGATTTTTACAAAACAAGAGGGCTTTACGACTTCACAACCCAAGCAAAAGAGCATTGTACGATTATTCGTTCTTGTGCCAATGGTACACTTTTGCATGATGATATTTGGGCATTTTTTAAACTGGGTATTCATCTCGAAAGAACCGCCCAAATCATCCGAGTTTTGAACTGCAAAATGAACGATATTCAAGCACTTACTCAAAATGATAAATTTACGCCATTGACTACATATCAGTGGACCATTACGCTTAAAATTCTGGAAAGTTTTGATATGTATAGGAGGGTAAATAAAGGCGCAATTAACCAACAAAATGTTTTAGACTTTTTGTTAAGTCACTCAACACTTCCTTGTTCGGTTGCGTTTTCTTTGGCAAAAGTAAATGAAATGCTCTCTTGCCTTACTTTTGCAGCCAGTTCGGATTCTCGCTTGGGATTTCAAGCAGGGAAGTTGGCGAGCAATTTTAAGTATTTGGAGTACGAAGAAATTGAAGCCAATCCTCAAGCATTTCTGTTGGCTTCTCTAAGTAAAGTATATCAATTACATGATTTAATCGAAAAAGAGTACTTTGAATAAACAATAACTATATTTATTGCTTTTTACTTTTTCGATATTCAATCTTAAAAAAATACAAACAACTATATGACTTACTGTGTAGGAATAAAAATAAGGCAGGGCTTAGTAGCTATGGCCGATACCCGTATTACTTCTGGAAATGAGACCACAACTGCAAAAAAAATTTCACTTCATACGGATGGTCAAAACAGCATTTTTTTGATGACCTCTGGATTGCGGTCTATTCGAGACAAGGCGGTTACTTATTTTGAAGAATTGTTGGAGCAAAACGAACTCAAATTTGACAAGATGTACAAAGCCGTCAATGCTTTTGGAGAACAATTGCGGCGGGTTGCTCGGGAAGACAAAGCTGCTTTGGCGGAATCTGGCTTGATTTTCAACCTGTTTACAATAGTTGGAGGACAGTTGGAAAATGATGATGAACACAAACTGTACCTCCTTTATCCCGAAGGGAATTGGATAGAAATAGGAGAAGCTTCGCCGTTTACCATTATCGGCAATTCGGGCTATGGAAAGCCTATCTTTAATCGTGCTTTGACCTATGAATCCTCGATTCGCTATGCCTTAAAGACTGGTTTTCTGTCTTTTGACTCCACAAGGGTCAGCGCAAATGATGTGGGCTATCCTTTGGATGTGGCTATTTTTCGGAAGGATACGAAACAGATTGTAGAGAAGCGGTTTTTTGAAGAAGATACGGGCAATATTGGAGAAATCTGGGGCAATCGCTTGAAGGAAGTGATTAAGGAAATACCTGATGATTGGTTGGGAGAGGTTTAGGGGAGAGGCGAGACGAAAGATGCAAGACCGCTTACGCTGTTGGAAGTCAGACCGTTAATATTCAACAAGCCTTGATGCTAAATAGAAAACCCATTGAAATTTTCATGAAAACTTCAATGGGTTTTTTAGTAAAAATAAACTCACGCAAACAAACAAAGGGGCTTGTCGTAGCCCTCTTAATTCATTTATGGAGATGCTAAATATCTTTCGATAATCCCCTTGCTCTTTAATAAGGCTTAAAGAGGTCTTGACAAGTCAAGATTGAGGCCCGCTCTAGAGACTCTAAGCGTGTCACCAATATTATTCCTGTTAGGTCTAGCAAGCAGTATTGGAATGTTTACGCGAGTTATAATGCAAAATTAAGCAAACTTGAATTAATTCTATGCCTACAAAGAGTTTTTTTTACCAGTTGTAGGATTTCAAATATACTCTATTTTTATTAGAAAAGCAAGTTATTTTACGTAGGACTTCATTGTTGAATGGTTGTATTGCTATATTGTTGCAGGGTACTTTTTAAGTAGCCAACTCTCCAACATCCGCTTTCAGATAACTCAAAAACAAATCCAATGCCCTGCGTTTGGCACTGTCTAAATCGTAGCTGATATAGTTTTGAAGGTAATTCAATACATCAAAGTTGGGGTACTGACCTTGATAAAAATCTGCAACTTCTTCAATCTTAGCCATTCCATTTCTAAAAGCCTCGTTCAATTTTGCTTCAAAAGTAGGAGCAATTTTCCTGCGAGCCACCCAAGCTGCAAAGACAAACGGCAAGCCTGTAAACCGTTGCCAAACTTCCGCCAAGTCGTATTCGTAGCGATAATTTTTCGCCAATCGTATCGCCCTATCTCCAATGATTACGCCGGCTGTATTTCCTTCAATCTTATTTTCATATCCATTGAAGGCAGGAAAAAAAGTAGGAAAAATTTTCCAATAATGCTCGCATAATATTTGCGCCAAGCGAATCGAAGTGCGGGAATGATAATCCAAAAAAATGGTTTTCACCTGCTGCAAGGGAACTTGACTATAAATCGCAACCGTTTTGACCGCCCCAACTGCGCCAATACAATAGTCGGTAATGATTTCATATTGAGGCAACTGTGGTAAAATGGCGACAGGCACCAAACCAATATCCACTTTCCCTTCCATCAAATGCGTAGCGGTTTTGGAGGGAATCGCCAATTCAAGATCTATTTTTTCCTTCAATGGCGAGTTTTCTAAACCCATCAAAAAAGGTTTTGTATTGAGGTAGGAAACGGCTGAAAGTTTATACATAGTTTTCTAAATGGTCAATGTTATTGAAGAAAGCCAACTCATATTTTTCCCCAGAGGGAATCAGTTTTGCTACTCCTGTATTTTGGTGTATGAACCCTTCCATCTTTGCCAATTCCCAGCCCAAAAGCATACACAACAATATGCGGGAAGTGCGGCCATGCGTACAAACCAGTACTTTATTGTGGTTTTGTTGGTGAAGCTCATCCACAAACAACTTCAATCGCTGCTGCACCTCATAAGGGCTTTCCCCTCCTTCAATTTTCGCATGGTAGTTTCCATCGTTCCACGATTGTCTAAGACGCACATACTCCGCTTCAGATGCGGGAGTTCCGACCTTGCCTTCGTGCTTTCCCCAATCTATTTCATCCAAATTGGGCGTTTTTTGAATCTCATAACCCAAAGCTTCAAATGGTGCAATTGTTTCGTGCGTTCTCACCAAAGCCGAAGCATAAATCGCATCAAAATTATGGTTCTTGTATCCTTCAAACAAAGCCTTTGCTTGCTCTCGTCCTTTGGCATTCAAGGACGAATCAATACCCCGGCCTTGTACAATTCTTGATTTATTGTATTCCGTCTGTCCATGTCGAACGACAAATAGTTCCTTTACTAAGTTCATAAAATATTCTTGAAAATTAGTTGGTTGTATAACCTGTTAATAACTCCTCCTACATCCTACATCCTACATCCTACTTCCCTCTTCTCAATTATTAATCACAGGCAAGTCAATGAAAATATCCTTAGGTTCTTCAAAAACTTCTTCCGTGTAGTCCTTCAATGTATCATAAACCGTATTTCGTTCCACTGGACGGCGACCCACATTTTTAATCATCTTGACCAACTGCTTAGTCGTCAAAGCAGGATTCTGTTCTTCCGAACCCGCCATAGAATAAATTTTGGTTGTATCATCAATCGTACCGTCAATGTCATTCACCCCAAAAGCCAAAGACAACTGCGCTGTTTCCCGTCCAATCATGGGCCAGTATGCCTTCAAATGCGGAAAATTATCCATGTAAATACGAGCCACCGCATAGTTTCGCAAATCCTCCAAGACATTCACCTCCGAAATATGCGACATTTCATTGTTGGAATTTCGGAACTTCAAGGGAATAAAGCAGTTGAAGCCTCCCGTTTTGTCCTGCAAAGTGCGTAGGCGATTCATGTGGTCGACTCGATGATGGTACTTTTCGATGTGTCCATAAAGCATTGTAGCATTGGTCGGTATATCCAAGCCATGCGCTGCTTCGTGAATCGCCAACCATTGTTCCGAATTGCATTTGTCCTTACAAATAATCTCCCGAATTTCTTCGTCAAAAATCTCTGCGCCACCACCAGGCATAGACTGATAGCCCGCTTCCTTCAATTGCTTCAAACCTTCGGTATAGCTCAATTTTGCTTTTTTGAACATGTAAAACAATTCAACGGGTGTAAAACCCTTGATATGCAATTCGGGGCGGTGTGCCTTGATGCGGCGAATCAAACTGGTGAAAAATTCCATGTTCATGTGCGGTAATACACCTCCAACAATGTGTACTTCAGTGACAGGTTTGCCATCGTAGCTTTTCACAATGTCCATCATTTCGTCCTCCGTATAGACCCAACCTTCTTCTCGCTGCTTAATCAATCGAGAATAGGAGCAAAATTTACAGGTATAAATGCACAAATTGGTGGGTTCGATGTGGAAATTGCGATTGAAGTAGGTCGTATCTCCATGCCTTTTTTCCCGTATGTAATTCGCCAATGCGCCCAAATAGCCCAACTCTGCTTTTTCGTACAAAAGTACACCTTCTTCAAAATCAATGCGTTCTCCATTCTGCACCTTTTCTGCAATGCGCTTGAAGCGTGTATCTAAAGTTGGATGGTTGATGATGGTTTCTAACATTCTTTTTTTGTGTTTGTGTATTTAGGTTGATAATTGTGTTTGGGATTTAGGAGTGTGTCATATTGGAAATATCCTGTGGGTAACATCTCTAAAAGTGATTTTGCTCAAATGTTTAAGGGTACTCAAAAGCCAAAAAAACAAGAATTATTTTTTAAAAATCAATATAAAAAGTCTGTACGCCCTTGTTCTCATTTGATACCTCCGAAAACCTAAATTCCTGTTAACTGTAACTCCTCAACAAACTCCCAAAATCAAAGTTTATCAAATTTTTAGGATTATAGGCAATTTACTAGAAAAAAATGAATTTTCAAAATTTTCTGAAAATTCAGTAAATTGCTGTAAGGAAGTTAGGGCTTAACAAAAGGTTGATAGATTCATGTTTAGCAATGGACAAAAAAATTGTCATGGGATAAATTTTTTTTTGGGGCTATAAGGGGTCAATTTAATAATGCGTTTAAGATACTTTTGTCCAACAGCACGTTTTCCAGTAAAAGGCAGAAAAATTTGTGCAGTTCTCTTTATCTTACTGGTAAGGTGCAATTTATTGTGAATCAAATAGCATAAAATCCTCTGTGAATGGAGTAACCACCCACCACCAAAGAGACTTCGAGACCAACTTTGACCACCGAGGGGCGAGACTCTACGATGCGGATGCAGGGCGGTTTTTGAGTTTGGATCCTTTGGCGGGGGATTATCCGAGTTGGAGTGATTACAATTATGTGCTGGGTAATCCTTAGGCTAAAAAACTGGAAAGACAAAGCTATCTCAAGACGAAAAGAAAATGATTACCGGAAAAAACGAGAGAAGGAACTAATAGAGAGTAGAGATAGGCGGAAAGCGAAATATCAAGCAGAAAAGTTGCATTTATGACTTGAATACAAGTTTCATTTTGTCCTAAAACTTCTTACCAATCCGTCTATGTGGAGCGAATTCAAAATTACTCAATTTCAACCTTAAAATTCTTTAGAAATGAATTACTCCAAAAATTTTTCGTTTGCTTTCGTTATCCTATTTTCGATTTTCAATACGATAACTGATGCTTACTCACAAAGAACAATTCGCACAAAAACAACCACTAAAAAAACTCGTTTTACTACACCTACCGACATTCAATCCCCCAACCATTGCTATTTGTATCCTCCAGGTGTAGATGCTTGTCAGTTGGTAGAAGATGCCAACTTTCAAGACAAAGATGGGGATTCGCCCTATATTGTTGAAAATGCCAATGGCGGCAATTATGTAATTGCAGCTCCACATGGTAGATTTGATGAAGGAACGAGAGCCATTGTAGAAGGGGTAGATAGCGCCAATGAAATGGCTTGGAAATCTTTGTCCTTCAATGGTTTTCGCAGAGAATCGCTTTACTTCAATGTGAATCGCCCTACTTTATACCTTGTGAACAATAATCCAAATATTGCAGACCACGAAGAAGAACAAGTGGATTCGGACGCAAAGAAAGTCTATAACTGCTATGTCAATCACATAAAAGGTTTAGTGCCTTTTAATTCTTTAGAATGGTATGTCGAAATTCATGGGAACGCAAAGGCTTCAAGAGCAGGTTTTTTGGATATTGCAACCCATGAAGGAATGTCGGAACAAGATGCGGAGGATATTCAAGAGATTTTTCAAAATGCTTTGGATGCCGAAGGAGTTGGCTTGACCGTAGCAATGGAACACACCGATGATGACCCACATTTTCATGGGCAAGCAGCTAGAGAATTCGGGATTTTCTGTGTGTTGGAGAACGCCAATGTTCCTTTCTTACACATCGAAATCCCTTCTGCTTACCGAAAAAACAATCAAGTCGCCAATAGAAATAAAATGATTGATGCGCTTTCGGCTGCATTGGCTCAAGTCAAGGCGGCGAATTTGATAGATTAGATTTTGGAGGCAAGAGGCAAGAAGCGGGAAGTGAGAACAGAGAGGTGGGATATTATTGTATCTCGCTTCTCTGTTCTCACTTCCCGCTTCCTATATTAACAAATTCTTTCCCCTCCATCCACAGGAATAATCGCCCCATTTATCCAAGCCGATTCTTCTCTGCAAAGCAAATAAATGACATTCGCTACATCTTCGGGAGTGGTCAAACGTCCATAAGGATTGCGAAATTTGGACTGTGCTTTCATAACATCACTTCCTGGAATCATCCGCAAAGAAGGCGTATCTGTCACCCCAGCTTGCACCACATTGCAGCGAATCCCATAGGGCGCAAACTCCAAAGCAATCGACCGACAAATCGCTTCCAATGCTACCTTTGCAGCCGAAACTGCGGCATAAGCTCGCCACGCTTTTTGATTCCCTTCACTAGTCAAGCCAATAATCCTTGCATCTTCTGCAAACAAACCTTGCTCCCAAACTGCTTTTACCCAATCGTATAGACTCAAAGCCATTGCTTCAAGTGTGTTGTTGAAGTCTTGACGAGAAAGAGTGTCGGGGTGGAAATTTTGAGCGGATTCGATGTTTTCTTGAAGTTGATTTAGCAATTGTTCGGTAGGCGAATGGGAGTTTTTTGAAGTGGAAACACCTTCTTTTTTTTCGGGTAAAGTGGTCATCAGTTTCAAATTCCCTTTGGCGATGGAATGTAGCAGCAGGCGCACCTTTTCGTTGGGCTGCAATTGGGCTTTGAAGTCTTCAATGATTTCCGCCATTTTATCCAATCGAGTGGCATCTACATTGTAAGTTTGAAGTTTTACCCCTTTTTCTTTTATTGCTGCAAACGCCTCTTCAATAACTTTCATCTGACTGCGCCTGTCTCGGTGCAAAATGCAGATATTCATGCCTTCAGAAGCGAGTTTTTTTGCAGTTGCCAAGCCCATGCCGCTGGAGCCGCCTAAGATGATTGCCCAGTAGTTAGTGTTTTTGAAGTAGGTCATATAGTTGAAATTCAGGTGCAAAGTACAAATTCAAATTCAAAAAACAGAGAGGTTTTATTGTCAAATTAAAACAATCTGATTTAGAAGTGAAGAAACCATTATCTTTACTTTAGCATTAGTTATAGTAGAATCAGTGCAAAATTGAAGTAAATGAAAAAATTACCTTTAGGAATATCAGATTTTCCCGAAATGATAGAAGATGGTTATATCTATGTGGATAGAACCAAGGAGATGTATGATTTAATCAACTACAGCAAATATGTTTTTTTGTCTCGACCTCGTAGATTTGGAAAGTCTTTGTTAATAAGCGTTTTACAATCAATGTTTGAAGGGAAAAAGGAATTGTTCAAGGGTTTATGGATTGAAGATAAGGTAGATTGGCAGGAATATCCTGTGATTCGGATTGATTTTGGCAGCATTAGCTATAAGAGTTTGGATTTTTTTGAAAAGCAAATGGCTTCAATTTTAGATGCTTATGCTGCTCAATATAATGTGACACTAAAATTGGAAAATTACGCAAGTAAAACTTGGGAGTTGATTCAGAAGGTTTATCAAACAACAGGTAAAAGACTCGTTGTATTGATAGATGAATACGACGCACCTATTTCTCGACATATCACTGATAGTGAAACAGCAAAGGAGTACCAGAATTCTTTAAGAGACTTTTACAGTATTTTGAAAGCTCAAAACCAATATCTGAAATTCGTTTTTATGACAGGTATTTCCAAGTTTGCGAAGATGTCTATTTTTTCGGTGATTAACTTGATGAAAGATGTGAGTTTGTTACAAAGATTCAACAATATTTTGGGTTTTACATTACAGGATTTGGAAGAATACTTCATCCCTTATATCAGTAATTTTGCTAAAAAAACAGAGCTTACAGAAGATGAATTATTGGAGAATTTGACCATTTGGTATGATGGGTATTCTTGGGACGGTCAAAACAGGTTATTTAATCCGTATTCTATTGTTAATACTTTCAAGGATTTAAAATTTAAAAACTATTGGTTTGAAACGGGAACGTCAAGTATTTTGATGAAACTAATTAAAGAGAAATATGCCATAGAAATGAAAAAAGTACCAACAATGGAAGAGTTTGAAAGTCAATATGCTGTTGGTTTGGATAATAGTTATGATTTAGAGCAGAGAATACCATTGATGAAACTGTTGTTTGAAACGGGGTATTTAACAGTCAAGAAATTAGAAAAAATAATGACAGATGAACTCTATACTCTGAGTTACCCAAACTATGAAGTCCGTACTTCCTTCAATACCTTCATTATAGCTGCTTTTTCTAATAATGAAACAAATCTAATCCAATCCCAGGGAACCTTGATGAAAAAGGCTTTGATAGAGAATGACAAACAAAGTTTTTTGACAATCCTTCGCTCACTCTTTGCAGGTATTCCTTACCAACTTCGCAACAAAGCAAGTGAAGCCTATTACCATGGTTTGTTTTATTTGGTCCTCACACTCTTAGGTGTACGCCTTAATTTAGAAAATGCTACGGATAAAGGACGGATTGACTGTACTTTAGAATTGCCTGATAAAATCTACATCATTGAATTTAAGTACGGTGAAAAAAGCACAATGGAATATCTTCTCAATCAGGCAATGACTCAAATCAGTAGCCACCAATACTACGAACCTTTTGAAGGGTTAGACAAAGAAATTTGGTTGTTGGGCGTTGGTTTTTTAGTGAAAAAAGATAAAGAATTGAAGAAAAATGTGCTGACCATCGAAGGCGAACTGAAACGTCACTCTTGAGCTTTCTAAATTCTAATTTGAATTAGCATTTTACAAAATCCCCACATCATCCCTTCTGATGTGAATCACCTTTCTCTCTTCCTTCGGTCCATTCTCCAACTTCAATACACCACGAGGACAAACAGCCGCACAAATCCCACACCCGACACAGGAAGCACGCACAATATTTTGTCCTTTTTGGGCATAAGCACGAACGTCAATGCCCATTTCACAATAAGTCGAGCAATTGCCGCAAGATATGCACTGACCGCCATTGGTGGTGATTCGGAAGCGAGAGAAAAATCGCTGCTGCAATCCCAATACGGCCGCCATCGGACAGCCAAAACGACACCACACTCGACTGCCCATAATCGGATAAAAACCAACGCCTACCACTCCGCTAAAAGCTGCGCCAATCAGAAAACCATACCAAGAACGGAGCGTGTAACTGTCCATAAAAAACACATTGGAACTGCCAAACGAATAAGCAAAAAGGGTGAAAGCCAATATTGCAGCCGCAATTCCTACAGTCAAGTATCGAATTTGGGGTTTTACTTCTCTCACCACTTCCTTGTTCATCAATGCTACACCTACTACAAACAATAGAATGACTGTTACAATGCCTACCATCATTCCTTTGGTGACGAAGAAACCTTCTGGATTTTGATTCAAAAAGCTGTACAAAACTGCAATGGTCATCACCGTCACAAACACCAAAACGGAGTGAATCATCCACCGTTCTATCTTCCATGCTCCCAGTGATTTATCAGACAAATGACGATAAGGGTCGCCCGCCGTTTCTGCTAGCCCTCCACACCCACAGACCCACGAACAGTACCAACGTTTGCCATAGAAGTAGGTCAAAACGGGTGAAATAACAAAAATCATCGCCACTCCAAAAATGAGCATAAACAAACCCACATTGCCACTTGACAAAAATCCATTAATGTTCCAATCGTAGAAAAAGTAATAATTCAAGGGCCACATATTTTTGAAGTCGTAGTAGGGATACTTCAATGCTTGGAGCAATTCAGGCAGTAAAAATGCGAATCCCAATTGGAAAAACATGACCGAAATCGTGCGGAGGACTTGGTATTTGTTGTGACGGTATTTCCAGATAAATTTGAAGCCCATCACCAAAATCGCTATGGTGTAAAGCGTACCATACATGAACCATTCGCTGGCTGGTGCACCCTTTAAAAACTGACTCAATGGGTCAAACATTCGTATCAAACCTGTATTCGCTGCTCCATCTTTTCCCAATCCAAGCAGGGTCGGATACCAATACAATAAAACGTACAACCCTGTGATAACAATCCCAAAAACCCATGCACTTGCGCCTCGGCTGGTCATTTGCCCAAACATGACCCCGTTGTTTTTGATGCCCGCAGGTCGGTCTTTGTAGGCTTGAAGTGTATAGACCACTCCTCCCAATATTAGACAACCCATTGAAGCCCACAAAAAAGGCGTTGGATTGGTATTCGCTGCTCCAAATGCGGCAACCATCATCAGCAACAAGCCGATTCCAACAACTGCTAAACTGAGTTTTTGGAGGATGCCTCGTTTGTGTGACACATCGGAGGTTATCGCCATGCTGATATCCCCTTTGGTTTTATAAAAATCGGGATTGAAATTGAATTCACTCATTTTGGTTGTGTTTGGGGTGATATTTGTATTTTGGCTTAATTTTGCGTTTGGGGATTCAACCAAATCAAAAAATCTCTCTGCCTCTCTTTCTTGGCGTTCAAATTCCAAAACCAAGTCTTGAAACATCTACGTGCCTCTATACTCAATTCTGCACTTGAACTTTCCGCTTAAAAATCATATTCCACAAGCTCTTTTTACTCTTCACTTCAATTTGTTTATTTGGAAACTGTTGGTTATAGACTGCAATGATACCGTCTTCGTGTTGGTCGTAAATCTCAGGGTCAAAATTGGCGGCTCTCAAATGTTGTAGGACATATTGAAGGTTACGCCCCTCATGTAGCCATTCTTCACATACATGATGTCTGAAACGTATGCCCAAAAGATTGAAGCCAATTACTTTTTGTTTGTCTTTTTCATAGACAATTTTAATGCACTTTTCGCCATCTGTATGTTCCCAATACAATTGTGCTTCACCTTCTCTCAAACTATTCAAAACCGTCCCATAGGTTTGATATTCAATGTCCATAAACTTGGCAGAGTTGAACCAAATACGGGGTTGATACAGTGTTTTTTGCTTGCAAATCGTATGGGCAACCGTTTTGCCTTGCATTCTACCGATGTACCAAACAGCTTCAATCGGGCGGCGACCTGCAGGCGGATTCCGCAACTGGGCGCAATCGCCAATCGCATAGACATCAGGGACATTGGTTTGAAGGTATTCGTCCACTAAAATGCCTTTTTGGGTTTCGATTCCACTATCTTTCAAAAATCCAATATTGGGATGAACGCCAACGGTTAAGCCCACAAATTGACAAGGAATTTCTTTGCCATCTTTGGTAGTCACAGCTCGTACATTGCCGCCTTCATCTGCCAAAATTTCGTCGAGTTCGGTTTCCAATTGAAGGTCAACGTGGTGTTTGCGGATTTGGCGGTTGATTATTTCGGATTCTTCGGGAGGTAATACAATGTCCCAAAAGCTTTTTTCACGCACCAAAAGGGTGGTAGGAATTCGGCGAGATTGCAGCATTTCGACCATTTCGATGCCAATCAATCCTCCTCCTACGACTACTGCATGTTGTATGTTGTTGGTGTTTTTTTCCATTTTCACCAAGTCTTGCATGTTGTAAAGTCCTTGAACCTGAGGCAGGTCTTGTCCTTTCCACCCAAATTTATTGGAGGCTGAACCTGTGGCAAGAATCAGTTTGTCATAGGCGATATTTTTGCCATTTTGAAGGTGGACTTTTTTATTTTCGGTATCGACTTGAGTGACATATTCTTGCAGTAAATCAATTCGATTTTTTTCCCAAAACCAATTTTCGTAAGGTTTGGTGTTTTCGTAGGTCATGTGTCCCATGTATATGTACATAAGGGCGGTTCGAGAATAGAAGTATTTGGTTTCGGCAGAAATGACAGTGATTTGAGAATCACTTAGTTTGCGTATATATCGAGCAGCAGTAATTCCACTGATTCCATTACCAATAATGACGATGTGCATAAATTATTTTTTATTGAAGTGCCTGCCAATTTAAGCAAAAACTTTGATTCTAAAGTAGTAAAAATAATTTTTTGAATATATATGACCTTCAATGATGAACTAAGTAGGAGAGATAGACCGCTCAATTTTTTCACGAATGTAGCGGAATATCGCTTTTATATTTGTCTTTTTATTGACAGAGGGAGTGGAAGTAGTATTGTGATAGAGTTTAATATATGTAAGTACTGTCAGTCCATTGTAATTATTGAAGTATTAGGGAAGTTTTTTTAGGGCTTTAACTTGTTTTTTTATTAAATTGCACATCTATACACTAGTCAAGATTATTTTTTCAATAAATTAACATTTACAGTATTAAAATTTGCCGTTTGAAATGCTGTGATTTTTTTTTGATTAAAAATCTACTAATTGAATGATAAATCCAACCAAATCATGAAATTAACATTAAGTTTTTATTTAATGCTTGGAGTAGTTCTGTGCCTTTCCCTAAACAGCAGGATTCTACAGGCACAAGAAATAGGACAGCAAGCCCCTACTTTAGTTCTTCCTGATATAAATGGACAAGCATCCGACCTTGCGAGTTTGAAGGGAAATTATGTGTACCTTCATTTTTGGGCTTCATGGTGTCCGAATTCTTCTCTTCAGCTTCCCTTAATCACTGAATTACACGACTACTACAAAGATAAAAACTTCAAAATTTACAGTGTCTCTTTGGATGCAAGTCGGGATGCTTGGCTAAATGCCATTGATAACTATCAACTTGTTTGGCCTCAACATCAGTGTGATTTTAGAGGTCCATTTTCTCATAATTTGGATGACTACAATTTCATTGGAACACCTTTTGGATATTTGATCAGTCCAAGCGGAGTGATTTTGGAGGTTGACCCTGATGTCCATGAGTATGTTAATTGGTTCAATACAAGCGAAAAACAAGGAAACTACTATACCGTTCACTTAGGGACCTTTTCTAACTTGGCTTTTGTTGATTTTGAATACATTGAAGAAATAGATGGAGTGGAGTCCGGTTATGAAAATGGCAGCTATTATGTGCATTTAGGTAAATATGCCAATCCTGTTGAAGCAGAAAATAGCTTGAGACAGGCTTTGAATAAAGGCTATCATGAGGCAACGGTCGTGACAGACACCTATAACGGAGAGACAGGCTTAGAGTATGTTGACCCTTTTAAAAGAAACTTGAACAATACCAAAACGTATTATCCAAATACATCTCCCTTTTCTTCCAACACTGATACCTACTACGACCCTTTCTCACCTGCTCCTTCCTTGTCTGATAATAGCGAGATAAGTAAGAACACTCCTGCGCCAAATACAACTCCGAATAGCTCAAATAATAATGCACCTTCTTTTTCACACGTAGCTCCAAAGGAGAAAGAAGTAAAAAAAGAGCCAATTCCTCAAAAGCCAGACTTTTATACTCCGCCCAATTTTAATGAACCCAAAGGGGATGTTTCTTTTGAATTGCCAGATGAAACAATAAATCCAAATAGTAATGATTTTTATCAAGAACACAACAACCAAAAAGATTTATTCAAAAAGTTGAATCCCTATTTGGACTATGCTCCTGGAGAAACCGTAGATGAAAGACTTAAATCAGAAAATAATATTGAACCTCTTGCGCCACCTCCACTCCCAGAAAGTTTTTATGAGTCTGAAACAGAAAATTCTATAAACGAATATTCAAACAGTTATTCAGACAAAAATCCCTTTGATGATGTTTATGAAGAAGACAAGAGTGATGTTTCTTACGGAGGTTACGACTCTACCCTTCCTCAGAAGGAAAGTAAATATCAGAGAAAACTTCGCATTAAAAAGGAAAAAGCAAAACGGAAACAAGACAAATTAAAAAAGGAAATGGAAGCTACTATGAAGGAAATAAAGGACATAGAGGAGAGCATAGAGTTTAGCCGCTCGTATCCAAATGACTAAACATTGAAGAACCAAAGGCAATAAAAGCCCATATTTTTAGTTTTGAATGTTAATTAATTTTCGTTAATTTGCCTTAATTGGTTATATTCGGAGATTACATTTAAAACTTTGAAGACGTGAAAGAACTATTGCAAACATTTGGATATACATTGGCTATCGGTATGATGGTCTTTTTTGCGGTGATGATTATTAGCAAAAGCGGTATAGGTTTGGCGGAAAAATGGAAAGGGAACGCAGAGACTCTTGAAAAAGAGGCAGATAGATTTGTTAAAAAAGTGGATAAAGGGGTAGATGATACCAAGGATTTTCTGGACAAGGTGCAAGGAAATCGAACAAACGAGAATAGGAATACCAACACCAATCCTATTGATAAGAATGAAGGCGAATTTTACACGGATGTCAATGATGATAGTTTTACTGAAAAAACGGAAGAAAAACCCATTGACAACACCAAAGAATTGCCACTTAAAGACAAGCCCGATGAATTTGTAAATACAACGCCTCCACCTCAAACTATCTCCAAAACAATTCCTCCTCCTTCAATTAAAGACGATGATAAAACCTACCAAATTCAACTAGGAGTTGTCACCAAACGTAATGCAGACCTTTCTAATTTTAAGATTGTAAATGGACTAGGAGATATTTACGCTGAAACCATCAACAGCAATAAAAGCCGTATTTTACTAGGGGACTTTGAAGGAAGAAGGGCAGCGAGTTTGATATTGACAGAAGTAAAACAACGAGGACTGAAAGATGCCTTTTTGGTAGAAAAGAAAGCAAAAGCCATTGTTCCTCCTCCTTCTACCAAAACAGTTACAAAACCTATTCCTGTTGCAGATGTTAAAGAAACAGGAAATTACATTGTGCGTTTGGGGGTATTTACAGAGCCTCCAACAGAAAAATTGACAAGACTTAGTGAAATCGGTAAAATATACCTGCAAGCGCATCCAACAAATCCCAATTTGAACACTGTCTCTTTGGGAGTTTTTGCCTCCAAGTCGCAAGCAAATGCTGCTTTAGCGGCTGCTAAAAAACAAAATTTCAAAGATGCTTACGTCACCACAGCAAATAATCAACTCATAGATGCCAATGCAGGAAAAGGCTTGTACTATTTGCCAGAAGAATACAAAAAACCTGTAAATGCTTGTGTAGAGCAATACGTAATTCAGTTGAGTGCAGCCCAAAGACCCAATGTCGGTAATTTTAAGGCACTGCTGAATATGGGGAATTTATTCACTGAATACGATCCTGCAAAAGACGTAAGTAAGGTATTTGTAGGACCTTTTGAAGATAAAGAATCTGCAAATCAAGCACTTCAAGAAGTCAAAGCAAAAGGATTTAACCAAGCATTTATTGTAGATAGAACGAAATATTAAACAAATCACGAAACCAACTGGACTAAAGTTATCACCTAAAAATTTAAAGTTTATGCGAAAGTTATTTACCACCCTATTTGTCATACTATCCCTGACATCCATTCCTTTCAATTCTACTTCCTATTCACCACCTTCAATAGGAGAGATGGCTCCAGAAGTTGAATTGCCAGATGTGAATGGAAAAACCTTAAAACTAACACAATTGAGAGGAAACATTGTGTTGGTTAGTTTTTGGTCAACTTGGTGTGCTGCCTGCAATGCCATCAAAAATCCAGAATATCGCCGATTGTACAACCGCTACAAAGATTATACCTTTGAAAATGCAGACGGTTTTACCGTTTACAGTGTCGCATTTGACAGCGATAAGAGCAAATGGAAGCGTCGAATCGAAGACGCACAATTGGACTGGCCTACGCATGTAATTGACCAAGATTCCTATTACTCTTACTATTGGTTTATTTACAACATCAAAAGCATCCCTTCCTCGTTTTTACTAGATGAGACTGGCAGGGTGATTGGAGCCAATATGTCTTACTCCCAATTAGATACAGAACTCGGCAAACGAAGACGCACAAGAAAAGTCAAAAATGTATTAATAGGAGGAGGAGATACCGCAGACCTAAAAGACAGAAGAGACAATACTACCACTAATACACAGACGAATCCAACGCCTAGTGTTCAAACAACTGTCTATAAAATCCAATTAGGGGTATTCAAAAACCCCAACTTGAACAAATTCAGCAAACTAAGCGACTTAGGTACTTTAGAAACGGAGCAAGCCTCTAAGCTTCAAAGGGTCTTACTGGGGTCTTTCACCAGAACGCAGGCGACATCTGTTTTGCGTCAAGTAAAAGCAAGAGGTTATAGAGATGCCTACACTGTCACCCGAAAAGGAGTCCCTTCTTCATCTGATGATGTCATTGTAGATGTGATAGATGAGCCAAAACCTAAACCCGATGGTCCCACCACTACGCCTCTTCCCGAAAACGAAGATGAACTCAATTCCACTTATCTCGAAAAGGTCTATAAAATTCAGTTAGGGGTTTTCGGCAAGTATATTGAAAGCAAATTTAACCATGTTAAACCTTATGGTAAACTATCGGTGGAGGAACTTAACAATGGTTTGAAAAAAGTCTTATTAGGGAGCTTCAAAACCTCTGCCGATGCCAGTGTTGCCCTCCAAAAAGTGAAACCCAAGGGCTTCAAAGATGCCTTTTTGGTCAAACGTGAAGAACTTATGACCATCACGGCAGCCAATATCAAACGATACAAACCCAATTGGGAAAAAGATATGTCTTCAACACCTGAAGAAGATACGACTGCTTACTTAGCCCTCATGAAACTAGAATTTCCATCCCTACGAGGGTCAATGGTTGGGGAAGTCGCTCCCGAAATATTGTTGAGAAATAGAGACGGAGCCGCATTGCCATTGTCTGCTTTGCAGGACAAATATACCTTGGTGCATTTTTGGGGAAGTTGGAGTGGTCCTTCTCGACAGAATCATGAAGACCTCAAAAAAATCTACAAAGATTTTCAGGGTAAGAATTTTGAAATTTACAGTGTGGCCTTTGACGAAAGACCCGAAAAGTGGAAGCAGGTTATCAAAGAAGATGACATTGAAGATTGGAAAGTACACGTTGTAGAACCAGAAGGAACAAAGTCTGACTTGCTGAAAATGTACAAAGTCAATTACCTACCAGCCTTGTTTTTAATCGACAAAGAAGGAACCGTAATTGGTGAAAACCTCAGCTACGAAAAGCTACGGCAAGTCCTGGAAGAAAAAGTGGACTAATATAACCCTAAAAAAGAGCTGTTGTCAAAAAACGATAACAGCTCTTTTCTTTTTTAGCAGGATTTTGAAATCTGAAAATCATTCCTTAATTCACAAACAACCTCTTCAGTTCCTTCTTTGTCACCTTTCCCATCACATTCCTCGGCAAATCCTCCTGAAAGATAAACAAACGAGGAACTTTGTAGCTCGGTAATTTGGTTTTCAGCCAAGCCTTCAAATCTTCAAGGTCGAAATTAGCTTCCTCTCCTTCAATAATCAAGCTCACTCCAATGATTTCTCCCCATTCCTCATTGGGAATTCCGACCACTCCACATTCTTTGATTTTGGGGTGCGTTCGTAGAATTTCTTCAATCTCCAAAGCAGAAATTTTGTAGCCACCCGACTTAATGATGTCGACCGAATTTCTACCCAAAATGCGGTAATAACCATTGTCCAGTACGGCAATGTCGCCCGTTTTGAACCAGCCATCAGCCGTGAAAGTAGCCTGAGTCGCTTCAGATTTTTGCCAGTATTCTTTGAAGACATTTGCGCCCTTCACCTGAATTTCGCCTGATGTTCCATCCTTCACTATTTGATTGTTTTCGTCAACCAATCGAACCGTCACCCCCTTTAAAGGCTGTCCAATATGCCCAGGTCTTCGCTCACCTCGGTAGGGATTGCTGATAGCCATACCCATTTCGGTCATGCCATAACGCTCCAATAAAGTATGCCCGCTGATGTCTCGCCACTGTTCCAAAACCGACACCGGCAAAGCAGCAGAACCTGAGACCATCAAGCGGAATTTTTGAAGGGTGGTAGAAACTTGTTGTTTTTCCTTTGCAGGTAATTTCTTCCAAAAGGCAATCAATTGGTAGTAAATCGTTGGAACAGCCATAAACAAATTAACCTCGCCTTTATTGAAAACTTCAAACACTTTCGCTGCATCAAATTTTGGTAAGAACTCACAGCATGCCCCACTCCACAAGGCACAAGACAAAACATTAATGATTCCATGAACGTGGTGCAAAGGCAAGATATTCAAAATGTGGTCATCCGCTTGCCACTCCCAAGAAGTGGTCAAAGAGGTGATTTGTGTTTCGATGTTTTGGTGAGTAGTCACTACGCCTTTGGGATTGCCTGTAGTGCCGCTTGTGTAGAGAATCATGGCTCGACGACTTGGGGCAATGTCGGGTAAATCACCTCTTCGTTTCATTTTGAAGTGAAAGGTTGACAAAAAACGAGTTGTACCTTGATTCATCAAAGGCTGCAACAATTGGGCAAATTCGGGAGAATAAATCACTGCTTCGGCTTGTATATCTTCAATAACGTATTGAAGGGAAGGCAGAGGATGTTTGGTACACAAAGGTACAGCAATACCACCTGCTCGCCAAATTCCCCATTGAAGGCAAACGTATTCAAAACCAGTAGAAACGAGAAAAGCAATGCGGGCTTCTTGCAGGTCTTTTTTACCATTCAATAAGGTAATCGCAATGTTTTCAGAAATGGCTAATAGGTCTTGGTAAATATAGATTTGACCATTGCTTTTGATGGCGGTTTTATTGGAGAAGGTAGAAGCGTTTTGTATGAGTTGTATCACAGGGCTATATTTTGTATAATGGTTGGCAAAGATAAGTCCACTTTTGGACATAAAAAAAGGTAGGATTAGCATAAAAGCTAATAACCTACCCTCTAAAAATCTTTAAATCACTACACTCAACTCGGCATTAATACGGAGTTTTTTCAGAAGGTCACATTTTTATTTAGTTTGATTGAAAAATGACATACAATATTTACAAAAATTGGCTTTAGCCCGAAAATCCCTATCCTTTAGGTTGGGAGTATTTTAATTTGGTATGTTATTTGGTCATTTTCAATCATACTATTTTTCACAATAATATTTATTATTCTTTTATGTGTTTAAATTTGAATAACAATTATCAGAAGGCGCTATTTGTTATTTTGTAATAGGCTAATTCTTAGGAATCCGCAACTATGTTGTGAGTTGTTAAACTAAATACCATCCCCCATGAAAAATATTTCCTTTTTTTCCAATTGCTTGCTGATTGTAGGTAGGCAAAATTTCAAACTTCTATTTATACTGATTCTATTTTGTACTACCTTAAATACTGTAGCTGCTAATTATCTTGAAGTCGCAGATGTTGAATCTTGCGAACCTCCTTCATGTAGTCTTTTGACAAATGGAGACTTTGAAGCAGGCAGTTTTCCAAGTGGAGGAGCAGAATTTGCCTTTGCAGGAGGAAATGCCGTTGATTTTGGGGATGAAACCCCCGATTCTTGGACACAAGCAACTGCTTCGGGAGGTAATTATTGGGTAGAAAGTTCTGCTGCATTGAGTGGCAATAAATACATTTATCAATTCAGTTCTGGAACAACTATTGGAGGATCGGATGCTTGCAGTGAATATGACCTTCCGAATTTAGAACCAAACACCTGTTACGAAATTTGCGTATATGCAGCAGATGCCAATGCAGATGGGTTTTCGAGTGGTATGGCAATTGAAGTGGAAGAAAACGGAGGTGCGTATTTCGATTATGGTAATTTTGAAGTAGCTGACAACCCCGCATGGAACGACAATGCACTCTCTACGATTCCGTGGACACAATATTGCTATTCCTTTACGACACAAGCCACTACAAGCTATGGGCGATTTTGGTTGAGTGCTACCGCAGAAGTAGGTACGGCTTCTACTTCCCGCATTGTTTTGGACGACGTCTGTATGGGAGTGTGTGAAATTGCACCATGCCTTTCTGAATGTACACAAAATACTACAACTTACACAATGGATTGGAGTCAAATCGGTTGGGTAAACCCTGCTAATATTACAGCAAATTTCCCTTACAATCAGACCTTTACAGATATTGAAGGATCGGGAGTAGATATGACTGTTACTGTTCACAAACAACCTTCGCTCAATTCAAGTGGGAATGAGTTTGCCAATCCAAATTGTAGTCAGTGTGTTTTTGGAAACGAAGTAACAAGCTATGTGCCAAGTGGAGAAATCCTGCGTTTGTTTAAGAAAAACAACAATGAGATAGATTCTATCAGTATCAGTTTCTCAGAACCTATTTTATTGGACAATTTTATAATGGGTGGAGAACGTTCGCCAGGCGGAGGAACCTTTGGCGTTTCGCAAGTTACCTTTTGGGATGGTCCGAATGGAACGGGAAACAAAGTAGGAGCGAATGTCTGCAATTGGGTGAATGTAAGTGCTGATGCAGAGATTTCCGTAGAAAACGCTCTTTCTACTACTGTTCCTATCAATGTCTTGACAGGACAAACTTCTGCAACAGTTCCAGTGCAAATGGGCAACCAAATAATGACCTATCACGATGGCTCGTTTTATGGTTTTGGAACGCAAAACGTGCGCCCGTGGACGGTACTCAATATGGATTCTGTGTATGTTCAGAGCATCAAATGGTATACTTATGGAAGTTCGACAATCAACCCTTCAACAGCGAAAGACAACCTCGTACTATCTGGAAACTTATCGGCTTATATCAGTAGTTTCAATTTTATGAAGTGTGACGAAGCCTGTGAACCCAATAAATGTGGGCGGGTGACGATTACGAGAAATTAGCATTACTATACAGGCTTAAACGCCTCAAATGCCTGCTTACAATCATAGCAGTAGTGATTGGAGCGACAAAGAGTCGTTCCGAATAGAATCTTCAAAGAAGTATGGTCGCTACCACAATGCGGACAATTTACATCCGTAATTTTGTCCATATCCAGTTCCCCATTGTGTTGATTCGGAGGAGCCAATCCAAAATCTTTCAATTGTTGGCGACCCAATTCGGTGATGTTATCCGAAGTCCACGGAGTCGAAAAATCTACTTTCACGATAACTTTCTCCACAAAATCCAAGGCTTCAACGGCTGCAAGGATCTCGTTTTGCATCACTTGAGTAGCAGGACAAGCCGTAAAAGTCGGAGTCATAGTAATCACTGCACAGCCCTTTGTATCCACGCTTACCTTTGGGATAATACCCAAATCTACCACTGAAATGACGGGAATTTCTGGGTCTTTCACTTCATAAAGTGCTTCAAAGATTTGTTCTTCTTTTGTCAGAATATTGATATTCGTCATAATGGATCGTAAGATTGGTTAGTGCTGCAAAATTAACAAAACGATGTCAAGATATTGTAAAGGATTGAAAATGAAATCTATTTTTTCATTTTGATTCTTACTTTGACTCCTCTTTGCTGCTTGTTTTTAACAAGCAAAATCTTATCTTGTTTTTATTAGTTCACAAGTTTTGATTTTCTAGCCATTTTAATTTTCATTAATAAGATGTCAACATCCCTTTTTACCGACCAAATGGGCAATCAAATTGCCTTGAAAAAAACACCCCCTCAACGCATAGTATCTTTAGTACCTTCCCAAACCGAACTCTTATACGATTTGGGTTTGAGAGAAGAAGTCGTGGGTATCACCAAATTTTGTGTGCATCCACAAGAATGGTTCAAGTCCAAGAATAGGGTAGGAGGCACCAAAAGTTTTCACATAGAGCGCATTGAAGTCCTCAAACCCGATTTGATTATTGGCAACAAAGAAGAAAACGTCAAAGAAGGGATTGAAGTCTTGCAGCAAAAATTTCCAGTGTGGATGAGTGATATCCATACTTTTGGAGATGCTTTGCAAATGATAAAACAGATTTCAGCTTTGGTGGGAAAAAGGGAAGAGGGCGAAAAATTATTGAAGGAAATAATAAGTGCATTTGAAGATATTCAGAGTATCGTGGCATCAAAAAGAGCTGCAAATGTGCTTTATTTGATTTGGCGTAAGCCCTATATGGCAGTAGGAAAAGATACTTTCATTGACGAAATGCTGACAATCTGCGGCTTTAACAACAAGTTAAAAGACCACGAACGTTACCCTATCTTGACTACTCAAGATTTGCAGGGTTTATCTCCTGAATTACTGTTACTTTCCTCAGAACCATACCCTTTTACGCAAAAACATTTTGCTGAGTTGCAAGCTTTATTACCACATACAAAAATCGTATTGGTAGATGGAGAATTTTTTTCGTGGTACGGAAGTCGTTTGTTGAAAGCAGTTCCTTATCTTAAAAAACTGATTGGCAGCTTTTAAGCGTTGTGGCTAGAAGTAGGTCAAAGGATAGTATTTGCGTTGTTTAGCAAATGCTATATTCTGTAAATTATTGAAGGAATCAAACTTATCCAATGGAACAACGTTTTAATGGAAAGTATTTTAGAAAAAGGGGAAAAAACGAAGGACGTTTTATCCAAGCATTTAATCAGATTGGATAAAACATCCATGATATAAATAATTATTTTCCATACAAAAGGAAATGATTATTTAGTTCATTGTAAAGTCCATCGGACCTTCAAAAACAAAAATAAACAGATGAGGTGTGTTTTAATAAATCGTGAATATTTCGTAATTTTGAGATGCTTTTTTATAAAAAATTAAGCATAATCAACTGACTATTTCCCCTATCTATGTTTTTATATTTCAATTCACTATGCGAATTTTTCCTTCTAAACACTCATAAAAATGCAAAATCAGCCATTTAAAAAAATACGGTTATTAGTAGTCATGCTTTTGTGTTGTGGCTCGGTTTACTCCTATCCTTTGCATGGGCAGATCGAAAAGCAAGCTTTTGAAACTACTCTAAAAGCTAAGATTGATACCATTCAAAATATTGGATTTCAACATATATCAGCTGAGAAAATATTCTTTCCAGAAGACATTCAGCAAATATATGGTAAGCGCTCTTATACACCCATTTGGATTGGAGACAAAAAGGCTGCTGAAAGAATCAACAACTATATCAACTGTGTCAATCAAAGTGCTGAAAATGGGTTGCTTCCTAGAGATTACCACCTTTTTTCGATAGGCAACATCATCAAAGAAGCACAGACAAAACCCATGTCTATTCAGCAAATTATTGATTTGGAAATATTGCTGACAGATGCTTTTTTGCTACAAGCAAATCATTATGCAAATGGTAAAATAGCTCCCGAAAATCGAGAAGAATCTTGGTATCGTTTTCCTAAAAATACCAGTATGGTGGCATACTTTGAAAGAGCCGTTCAGGAAGATAATTATTGCGACATCTTAGAGTCTTTGTTACCTTCCTATCCAGAATACGCCCAACTTAAGCAGACTCTTGCTCTGTACAATAAGATGAAGTGGGACGTATTACCAGAAGTATCATGGAATTTGTTGCTTCAAGAAGGGAACACGGACCCGTTGATTGTGGCTATCAAACGACGCTTACAAATGTCGGGCGATTTGAGGCAAGGCCCTGTGGATGCCTATTTTGATAAGGATTTGTCCAAAGCCGTATTGAATTATCAGCAGCGTCATGGCTTGCCCAATAATGCTTTGATTCGCACTGCCACTGTACAATCACTCAATGTTACGGTAGAAAAACGCATCGAACAAATAAAAGCCAATTTGGAGCGATGGCGTTGGGCTCCTCCTACCTTTAGTAATCAGTATATTGAAGTGAACATTCCTGCCTTTGAATTGAAGATGGTCGAAAACAACCAGGTGATTTACAAAGAAAAAGTCATTGTAGGTAGAGAAAATTATCCTACTGCGTCTTTTAGTGATTCCATGACTTATATTGTGTTAAATCCTTATTGGACCATCCCCCGAAGTATTGTCAATGCAGAATTGAAGTTGGAAGTACAGTCTGACCCTTATCACTTGGTAAACAACGACATTAAGGTTTTCAAAGGCAACAAATCTGTCAATTCGATGAACATTGATTGGAAAAAAGCCAATTGGGATTCCTACGTTTTTCGGCAAGGACCCAATGCTTATAATCCCATGGGACAAGTAAAATTCATGTTTCCGAATGGATACGACATATATATACACGACACACCTGCAAAGAATTACTTTACCAACAGCCGCCGTTCTTATAGTCATGGCTGTATCCGAGTGGACAATCCCCTCAAATTTGCCGAGCACATTCTACAACGTCAAAAAGAACCCTGGGATTCTATAAAGATTAGCAAAGTATTGTTTAGTCAAAAGGAAACTCCAGTCAATCTAAGTACTCCCATTCCGTTAAATATTTTTTATTGGACTTGCTTCAATGAGAATGGCGAAATCAATTTTAGAGAAGATATTTACAGTTGGGACGAAAAAATCTCTGATGTATTAAAAGAACCTATTGTGAATATGCAATTTAATTAAAACAAGGGTTTTGCTAACGTGTATGCTTTCAAAGTAGGAGTTCGCTTTGAAGGCATCATTCTGATAACAAAAAAATCAAATACAATGAAGCGCACTCAAATAGTCGTAAAATCAATGGTTTTTTTCTGCTTGCTCATCCTTGCTTTGGTTAGCTGCAATGACTCCAAATCCAATAAGTCAAAGGAGGAAGGCGAAAAAGTGACAACTGAAAAAGAGGCCATGAATGGAGCAGCTGCTTCTCCGAAAAGCTATTGTTTTCGAAATGAATATCCTCATGAAGGAAGTAGCGATAAAGATGTTTTGGAACTACAAATAGATCTAAATGGTGATGCTGTAAAGGGAACATACAATTGGTTGCCAGCTTTCAAAGACCAAAGGAAAGGGGTTTTTAGAGGGGAACTAAAAAACAATGTGGTAAAAGGCGAATACAGTTTTCAGCAAGAAGGTACGTCCGAAACAGTCCGTATAGAAATCACTTTGCATGAAGACAAGGCAGTGGTGAAAGGAGGTGAACCAGAATTGGGTTTGAACGAAACGATTGAAAAGGTGGAATGTGAAAACTAAAGCTTCAATTGAATTTCAAAAAACAAGGAATGACCCTAATAGTAGAAAAGTTAATTCGCAAATTGTCCGAATCCTTCAATGGCAGTCCTTTGTTTGGGGAGTCTATGATGACTCAACTCGATAAAGTGAAGTGGGAAATGGCGAATACTTCAATTGGTTCGGCTCATTCGATAGCCGAATTGGTACAACACATCATTTATTGGCGGGTTTTTGCGATAGAGAAATTAACAGGCAATGTTCAAGAAGACAAACCGAAGGATTGGGTTGCTATTTCGATTGATTCTGTCGGGGATTGGTCGGATTTGATGGAGAAATTGAATAGTTCTCAAAAGGAATTGGTGGAGGCATTGCAGTCTAAAACAGATGATTTTTTGATGGAAAATTTACCGAATAGGACTTATACCTATGAGGATTTGGTGGAGGGAACGATTCAGCATGATGTGTATCATTTGGGGCAGATTGGGATGGTGGTGAAGGGAGTAAATAACAGCATTAAAAGGGAGAACTTGAACTGGCGAGGTCCTTTCTCTTGGCCAAGTTTTGAAGAAAAAAATCACCTCCAAAAAATGCCAGATTTGGAGGGCGTTTACATTTTTACTTTTAAATTCAAAACGGGGTATCTTGTATATTGTGCAGGAGTAACGAATTCTACAAAAAGAAGATTTTCAGAGCATACTCGTCATTATAACAAAGGTGAGTATAATGTTCTTGATGTAAAGTCTGCTGAAAAAGGGGTGCGTAGTGAGATTTGGCATGGTTGGCAATATGCAAAATCACACCAAGAAGTATTTGCAGAGAAAAAGAAGTTAATATTGGAAGCTGTTGATAATCAATTAGAATCCTTTTGTATTTTCATCGCTGAGGTTTCAGATGTAAGAAAGAGAAAAAGAATTGAAGCAGCAATAATGCACAATATATATGAATCAAAGGAATATTGGTCTGAAGTTGCGGATAAGGGCATGTCCCTAAGCAAGCGATTTCATACAGAGTCGCCACTTGAAATAAGAAATATTTGCTCGGAAACAATATATGGATTACCTGAAATTATGGAAATATAAGTTGAAAAAGCAATTAGTACTTTACTTCAAACTCTTCTTCCCAACCTCCCCCAAATCCTTACACCCAGCCAAAGCCATCGTAAACTCTTAGTCATCTGATTATATCAATTCTTCAATTTTCTCTATAAATACTTCAACTTCATCAATCAAAGGTTCTATAACCTCCGCTTCAAAACTTGCAAAATCTTTGTAATCCGCCTCTTGCCTTTTGTTGAACAAATCATTGTATAATTTACCTAACTCTATGCTCAATAATCCAGTTTTGATAAGACTTTGATGAAAAGCAGACTTTATGCCTGTATGGGTGATGGCTTTAATATCCTGATGGGCAAAATAAGCAGTAACAGCATAAAAACAGGAATAATACAATCTATTTGCGACCGTATCCCAATGCTTAATTTCTGCAAGAGTTTTGGCTTCTTCCAAACTATTTGCACTTTTTTCAAGGCGATATTGAACCAAATCTTCTTTTGTATAACTCATATCTGCAAACCTTCTTTTGAAATATTGTGGTACAAAGGAGTAACCTTGTAATTCAACCATGCCTTTTGACTCTCAATAATAGAACTTAGTATAGCATCTGTTTGAAGCTCTATTTCAAATAGTTTATCTCGTATCTTTCTTTTCTCTTTTTCTGTTACTTCAAAACTGGTCAGAATCAAAAAATCCCAATCAGAATGCTCATTATAATTTCCTCTTGCCCTTGAACCATATAAAATGACTTGGACTTCTTGGTCTATTTTAGTAATTTCTTTTTTAATAATTTCGGGAATATTCATGTTTGTATTTTGATTTGACTTTGTTAAAGGGAAAACAATTGAAATAATAGAAAAGGTTTATTGCCAAGCAGAAGTTTTGAGAAAGATGAAAACACAAGTAATGCGAATTGGCTTCTAAACCAAACTCTCCTTCCCAATCTCCCCCAAATCCTTACACCCCGCCAGCGCCATCGTAAACTCAAATTCCGCCATCAAATTCGCCAATACCTCTTCCACCCCTTGCTGCCCTGCAATCGCCAGACCATAAGCATACGGACGACCGACACAAACCGCCTTTGCGCCCAAAGCCAAAGCCTTGAAAACATCCGCACCCGTCCGAATCCCACTGTCCATCAAAATCGGCATATCACTACCCGCCTTGCGAACCGCTTCCACCACTTTCGGCAAAGCATCAATAGCCGCAATCGCACCATCAACTTGCCGTCCACCATGATTGGAAACAATGATGCCATCCATGCCGTATTTCACCGCCAAAGCCCCATCTTCGGGATGCAATATTCCCTTCAACAAAATCGGCAAATCCGTCACACTCCGCAAATAAGCCAAATCTTCCCAAGTCAGCGAAGGACGAGAGTAAATGCCCGTGAAAGCCTGTACCATTTTGAAGGTTTCGGCATCCACATTAGGCACTTGCATCGCATCCGCCCCAAAATCCATATTCGCCACAACCTCTCTAAACACGGGGTCGCTTGTATATTGAGCAATACCCTGACCCGACAAAAACGGGAGGTGCATCAAATCCAAATCTTGCACCCGCCAACCCAATACCGTGGTGTCCAAAGTCACTGCAATTGCAGTACATCTGCAACGTTCAGCACGTTGTACGAGGCTCTTTACCAGGTCATTCGATTTGCTCCAATACAGTTGAAACCAGCGAGGGCTATCTCCCATATCTGCGGTGATTTCCTCCATCGAATAAGAAGCCTGATTGGAGATAATCATCGGAATACCCAATTTTGAAGTGGCTCGACCGACTGCTTTGTCTGCTTCCTCATGCACCATTTCCAATACACCAATCGGACAGGTCAAAATGGGAGAAGGGATTTTGACTCCAAACAATTCCGTGCTTGTATCTCGCACCGACACATCCCGCAACATTCGAGGATAGATGCGGTATTTGGCAAATGCATCTACATTTTCTCGAACTGTGTCGTCCGTTCCTGCGCCACCGATGATGTAACCGCCTGCTTTTGCAGTCATTTTTTCTTTGGCAAGTGCCTCCAATTTTTTGGGGTCAAATGGGACAATCGGTTTTGCGCCCATCATGCCTTTGATGTAGATTTCACCTTGCCTTGCAGGAGCAGAGAGTTTTATAGGGTTGTTGGACATTGCTTGTGTTTGTTTTGGTTTTTTTAAATTTGGTTGATAATACGTAAATGGTTTTTGTGATTTAAAGCTAAAGGGCTGAAAAAATATGGACTAAATATAAGAAATAAGGGGATAATCGTCCAAAACTGTCTTTTTTAACGAGTTTTGGACGATTATCCCACTCCAGTCACACTATTCCACAGGAACGACAAATGGAACTTCCCAATTGCCATTCAAGACTTCCTCTTTTGGCCAATAAATCCTCAAAGTCAAAGAAAAAGCTCCCTCTTTGGGTATCGGCAACCAGTTGGACAATTTTTCCTTTGAAGGACTTTCCGACTGAATATACAAATCCAAAGACCCGTCTTTGTTGTAAATCAAGTCGTCTCTATCCCCCAAAGCAAAGCGATTCAACTCATTCTCGACCAAAAATTCATCTGCATTGTAGGCAGTCAAAGACCAAAAAGCACGAGCAGGCGGTATTTGATTGGCTTCAAAATGAATTGTATAAGAGTTCTTCGCATCCAATGGTTTACCGTTTGCATCTAAAGTACAATTGGGGTAAACCGCATCTTCGGGAATACACGCTCCCAATGCAATAAAGTCAATATAGGCTCTCCGCAAATAATCTGTTCCATAAGTGCCAATGCCTTCTTTGACAAACATCCATCCATTCGTTAGCATACTGGTATCTGGATTGGCACGCCGATCCTCCATTTTTTTGTGGATAAAACTGGGGAGAGCTTTCAGCTTGGCCTTCAAGACAAAATCGTCGGGATTCAAATCAAAAGACTGACCTGCCACCAAACCAATTTTTGCCATTTTCCGCACGATTGCAGAGTCTGCAGCTTTGGGTGGGTTTTGTACCATCAGTTCTGCCACCCGATTGAGGTAGGTGTTTACATCCAATTCTTGAATCGTTTTGACTGGCACAATGTCTTTGTTTTCGGGTGCGACTTTTCCGATTGGAGGCGTATAATCTTTTTTGCCATAAGCACTTAGTGGAACAAGGCTCATGCTGTCTTGAATTGCTTTTACGACCGTTGCGCCATCTTCAGCGCTGTTGACTTGTATTCTTCCCAACATCCAAACCATTTCGGTAGGTGCTTGAATTAGATTGAAGTCTTCGGGGGTTTCGCCTTTCCAATTAGGCCCTGCAATCATAATGGTCTGTGCATCTGTACCTGTGGTGCGAGTCCCAGGCACAGCAAAAACATCGGAATAGGCATCCAACATCTGCAATAAATAATAACGCTCTGTTGCAGGCATGGACAATACTTGGGGGTCTTTCGCCAAATCCAACCAAGCAATCGAGTAGTAGGTATCGACATTGGGTTTGACCACAGCCGTCAATGTATGATCGGGAAGTTTTCTGAAATGTCCCAATTGATTGACAGGAGCAAGTGGTCTAACAGGATGGGGTTTTTCAATATTGGTGGTGACTCGTTTGGTCAGATCCATCAAAACCAAAGGATAACCAAAAACATAGGCTTCCCCCACAATCTTCAATAGTTCATCAGAAGCTATCTCTGTTTGTCCAGTTGCGGTTTGAAGCGTGACGGTTTCGCTTTGGCAGGAGAAGAGTCCTAAAAGCGTAAAAAGAAAGAGTAAATTGTTGAATTTCATATTTGCTAAAGCATATTTTTTATTCGTAAAATGGAAGTTATTGCTGATTCTTATAAAACGCCCCCACATACTCCACCCATTTCTCAGGGCTTCCCATCTGACAAAAATGTCCTAAACCCTCCATAATCGTCAATTTAGCATCCCTGCAAACGTTCTTTTTGAGGTAATACGCCATTTCGACCTTTGCCACTGCATCGTCATTCCCCCAACAAATATGTACAGGCAATTTGGTTTGTGCCAAAGCGGGCAACCAACGTGTTTTCTCAAAGCGTTTTCTATCGTTCAAATATTTTATGGTTAGATAAGTCTTTTGCCTACCTTCCTTCAAATTGTTCAATTCCCAAAGTGTTTGAATTTCTTCATCGGACAAATTGGAGTTGCCATGTGCACTGCGAACTTGCTGATTAAAAATTTTGAAACTCACCACATTCTTCAACAAATGCCCATACTTAGAAAGCAATATTTTTTGAGTGATCCGCAAATCTGCTAACTCCAAAACCATGCTTCCATTGGTGAAAGTCAAACTTTGCAGCCCCTCTGAAAACCAAGCGGGCATCAGCTCATTTTCATGCCTCGCTACAATCTCCGTCGCCACACTATCACCCATATCATGCGAAAGCATGTGTCCGCCTTTCACCCCAAAATATTTCCATACCTCAAAAACCGTATCTGCCTGTTCAAAAAGAGAATAGGTGTAATTTTCAATCGGTTTGTCGCTCAATCCATAACCCAACATATCAAACAAAATAATGCAGTCAAAAATCTGCAACATTCCTTCCACAACTCCATGAAAGGAATAGGATGATTCTGGGAAACCATGAATCAACAACAAAGTCTTTTGAGCTGTTGCAGTAGGCTGGCCCAATTGTTTGACAAATAGTTGATGTTGAAAAGGGCCGTAAGAGATGTATTCGCCTGAATTTTTCCAGGAGGTGAGTTTTTGTGACATGATGTTTTTATTTTGGACTAAAAAAAAGGTGCTAACCAAACACTTTCGTCCAGTTAGCACCTTCAATATAGTATTTATAACGAGTGAATCAAAACCAATCACTTGTCATAAATTTGAATTATCTTCTATTGCGGTCGTTTCTTCTACCTCCGCCACCACGGTTGTCTCTTCCTCTTCTATCACCACCGCCACGTCGGTCGCCACCACGGTCACGATTATATCCGCCACCGCCACGTCGGTCGTCACTATAGCCCTCTGGTTTTTCCAACAAAACCTTACGGGATAACTTGAACTTACCGCTTCTTTCGTCGACATCCAATAGTTTCACTTGAACCTTGTCGCCTACTTCAAAGACACCGTCCATGTTTTCCAAACGTTTCCACGTAATTTCAGAAATGTGAAGTAAACCCTCTTTGCCACGCATAAACTCGACAAAAGCACCAAAATCAACCACACTTTTCACAATACCATCATAGACCTTGCCCACTTCAGGAACTGCTACCAATTCTTCTACCCATCTTACCGCCGCATCAATTGCCGCTTTATTGGAAGAAGAAATCATTACTTCACCTCGTTTGTTTTCTTCATCCTCTTGAACGACGATAACTGTTTCGGTTTCTTTCTGAATCGCTTGAATTACCTTACCACCAGGTCCAATGATTGCACCAATCATATCACCAGGAATGAAGATTTTCACAATTCGAGGAGCATGAGGTTTAGGTTCGGTGCGAGGCTCATCCATGATTTCGTTCATTTGTGAAAGGATGTGCAAACGCCCTTCTTTGGCTTGGTGTAGTGCTTTGGTCAAAATTTCGTAGGGAAGTCCCTCTACTTTAATGTCCATTTGAACTGCACAGATACCATTTTTAGTACCTGTTACTTTGAAATCCATGTCTCCCAAGTGATCTTCATCACCCAAGATGTCGGACAATACTGCGAAGTTGTCCCCATCGGTAATCAGACCCATTGCAATACCAGAAACACCTGTTTTGATTTGAACCCCTGCATCCATCAATGCCAAGGAAGCCGCACAAACAGTTGCCATTGAAGAGGAACCATTCGACTCTAAGATGTCAGAAACTACTCTAACAGTGTATGGATTGTCTTCATCGGCAGGCATTACCTGTTCCAAAGAACGTTTTGCCAACATTCCGTGTCCAATTTCTCGGCGGCTCGTACCTCTCATTGGTTTCGCTTCACCCGTAGAAAACGGAGGAAAGTTGTAGTGCAACATGAAATTGGAGAAAGAAAGACCAATTGCTTTGTCGTGCATTTGTTCATCTTGCTTTGTTCCCAAAGTACAAGTGGTCAAAGACTGAGTTTCGCCTCTGCAAAACAAGGCACAGCCGTGTGGAGAAGGCAATAAATCAGTTTCGATTAACAAAGGTCGTACTTCGTTCAGCTCTCTTCCATCCAATCGGGTACGGTCTTCCAAAATCATTTTTCGGATAACCGCTTTTTCTACTTTTTTGAAGTATTTTTTTGCCAATTCTACTCTATTAGCATCGGGTTCTTCTTCCTCTCCAAACATCGTTTCTATCAATTCATCTTTGATAGCCGAGAAAGATTCGCCACGGATTTTCTTACTCAAAGCACCTTTGGCTACTTCGTATATTTTATCACTGACCAGTTCAGCTACCTGAGCGTGCAATTCTTCATCCCCTTCAGGTAGTTCGATTTCTCGTTTTTCTTTGCCACAAATTGCAGCCAATTCATTTTGTGCTTGACACTGAATTTTAATCGCTTCATGACCTACTTTGATGGCTTCAATCAAATCTTCTTCCGAACATTCTTTTGTTTCACCTTCGACCATCATCACGTTTTCTTCAGTAGCCCCCATCAAAATATTCAGGTCAGCTTTTGCTAATTCTGTCACAGAAGGATTGACAATAAAATTGCCTTCAATTCGTGCCACTCTCACTTCCGAGATTGGACCATTGAAAGGAATATCTGATACAGCAATTGCAGCTGAAGCCGCCAAACCTGCTAAAGCATCGGGCATCACGTCTTCATCTGCCGAAATCAAAGAAATCAATATTTGTGTTTCGTTGTAGTATTCATCGGGGAACAAAGGACGCAAGGCTCTGTCCACTAAGCGGCAAATCAAAATTTCGTATTCAGAAGGTCTTGCTTCTCTTTTGAAAAAACCTCCAGGAATACGTCCTGCTCCTGCGAATTTTTCTTGATAATCAACGGATAGTGGGAAAAAGTTCATTCCCTCTTTCGCTTCTTTTTTAGATACAACCGTAGCCAATAAGACTGCATCTCCCATACGCACCAACACAGCACCGTCTGCTTGTCGTGCTAATTTACCTGTTTCTATAGTTATTTCTCTTCCATCTCCAAGGTCTATCGTTTTGGAGAATACCTTCCAATTGCTCATAAGCTATTTTTAAAGGGTTTAATCATGCGACAACCGCATGTTTGATTTAATATATTATCTATCAATTTCTAAGTATTATTATTCGTCATCGACTCGTTGTAAAAGGAACAAAACGCTACTGAACTGTATAATAGAGGTTACATTGTGGGAGGGATAGCGATTTGGTGAAAACTCAAAACTTGTCCCGTATTTTAATTGGAGTTCAAATTAAAATGCAAATGTGTATTTTAATTTTCATTCATTACTAACTTCGGAAGCTTCAATAAAAAAATGAGCATAAAGATTGAGTATTTAACTACAATTTCTATGCTCATTTCACAGAATATTATCTTCTCAATCCTAATTTTTGGATAATCTCTCTGTAACGGGTAATATCTTTGTTTTGAAGATAACGCAAGAATTTACGTCTTTTACCAACCATCAATATCAACGACCTTCTTGTTACATGGTCTTTGTGATTCTTTTTCAAATGCTCAGACAAATGGTTGATTCTTTTGGTCATAATAGCCACTTGCGCTTCATAAGACCCTGTGTTTGTTTCTGATCCTCCGAATTCTTTGTAGATTGCTTTTTTATCTTCGGATGTTAAGTATGTATTCATATCAATTAATAAAATTAGATTAAATTTTTATTTTATTTTTCAAATTTGCTGCAAAAATACGCTTTTTTATACAATTTTGTCATAAAAACAGAAATACAATGAAAAAACAAAAAATAGTCGTTTTGACGGGAGCAGGAATTAGTGCTGAAAGTGGTATTGCAACCTTTAGAGGAAGTGGTGGATTGTGGGAAGGTCACGATATTATGGAGGTCGCTTCCCCAGAAGGTTGGGCAAAAAACCCTGAACTCGTCCTCAACTTCTACAACCTTCGTCGTGCGGATGCCTTCAAAGCGGAACCCAATGCAGCGCACAAAGCTTTGGCAAAATTGGAAGAAAAATATGAAGTACAAATAGTCACCCAAAATGTGGACAATCTTCACGAAAGAGGTGGATCAACAAAGGTTTTGCATTTGCATGGAGAAATCACCAAAGTTCGCAGCACTCGCTATCCCGAATTGGTTTATGATATTGGAAACAAAGCAATAAAGAAGGGCGACCTTTGTGATAAAGGTGCACAACTTCGACCACATATTGTGTGGTTTGGAGAGGCAGTGCCGATGATAGAACAGGCATTGATGCACGCACACGATGCAGATATGTTTATGGTGATTGGTACTTCTATGGCGGTTTACCCCGCAGCTTCTTTGATACACTATGTGGATGAAAATGCGCCTAAGTATTTGATTGATCCCTACATTCCTGAAGGGGTGAGTAGTATTCCAAACCTGACAATACTTGAAGAAAAAGCAACAGTTGGGGTGACGAGATTGGTAGAGGAATTGTTGGCTTCTTAAAACTCAAATTTAACTCACCTCCTTCAATTTTTGAGAATTATTCATAATATAATGAAGTTGAGGATAGCAAACTCCAGTAGTATTGAATTTTTTCATTATTTATGCCTTTTCTTACAAAGACACATTTTTTTTAACCTACTTTAGCCCGATTCGTTGTACCTTCGATGCCGCAAAAACACAACAATAAAAGCCTGCTACAAACTACATTTCTTTATTTTATTTTAATTTTTTGATTGATTCTTATGAGAGTTTTTAAATTTGGAGGCGCATCGGTGAAAGATGCAGATGCGATTCGCAATGTAGCAGCAATATTAGAAGGATATAAAAATGAAAAATTGGTAGTCGTCATTTCTGCAATGGGCAAAACGACCAATGGTTTAGAGGCAGTTACCAATGCTTATTACGACCAAACAGGAGAAGCTACCGCACTTTTTGAAGCCATAAAAGATGAACTCTTGGCAACAGCCGCAGAGCTTTTTGAAGTCGTTCCCGAAGCATTGAAGGAAGATTTAGCGGGCATTTTTACCAAAATTGAAGAATGGGTAAATGAGCATCATCGAGTCCCTTTCAATTTTATTTACGACCAAATTGTATCGGCAGGGGAACTGCTTTCTACTACACTTATCAGCCATTTTTTGAGCTCAAAAGGCATTGCCAATCAATGGTTGGATATTCGAAAGTATATCAAAACCGACAATACTTATAGAGAAGGACAAGTAAATTGGTCCTTGACGACTGCCAATGTACAAGCAGGGTTTATACCTGTTTTAGAAAAACAATTGATTGTTACACAAGGCTTCTTGGGCGGAACAGTTGAGAATTTTACAACCACTCTTGGGCGCGAAGGTTCGGACTATACGGCTGCAATTCTTTCCAATGCCCTCAATGCGGATTCGATGACTGTATGGAAAGACGTTCCTGCGATTTTGAATGCCGATCCCAGAGTCATCAAAGACACGATTCCGATTCCAAGGTTGTCTTACTATGAGGCCGTCGAAATGACCTACTACGGAGCAAAAGTGATTCACCCCAAAACCATCAAGCCCCTTCAAAACAAAAATATTCCGCTTCATGTTCGTTCTTTTATAGATACGGCAGAAGTCGGCACTACAATTCACGGAGACGAAACCCGTGACTTGCTGCCCACCATCATCGTTTTCGACCGAGACCAACTGCTCCTATCCATTTCTTCCAAAGATTTTTCGTTTATGGCGGAAGACAATTTGGCACACATTTATCAGTTGTTTGCAAAGTATCGCATCAAGACCAATTTGAGTCAAAATGGAGCGATTAGCTTCAAAGCTTGTATTGACTACAAACCCAATCGTATCAAGGAATTGTTGATAGATTTATTGAAGGATTACAACCTGCAAACGACTGCTAACGTTGAGATTGTAACATTGCGGCATTATACTCCAACTTCGGTGAAATTATATACCAAAGGGCGGGATGTTTTAATGACTCAAAAAGGCAGAGATACGGTTCAGATGGTGGTGAAGGCATAGAAAATACTAAAGCAAATTTAATACCTGTGCCGAAATCTCGGGATTAAAAACTCAACCTCCTCTTGAATTTGCATTTGAAACTTGAGTTTGAGCTTTTTCGTTTCCAAAATCAAAATTTCATACGTCTAATAAAATGACCTTTCAAGTCTTAGAAAATTTAAGTATCTTAGACCATTGAAAACTTGCTTCCTCACACTCTGTATTACTTTTTTAAACCAAAAACCTCCAACAAATGAAGCAGTTCTTAATCCTTTTTGCTTGTACATTATGTTTGATTGCTTTGACTCCCAATCACATAATTGCACAAAAAAACAACGACAACAACGTTGAAAAAATAGATTCGACCAAATACTATGGTATTTTAGGTTCTCAAACACACTCAGGCTCAGAATGTGGACACAATCGAGCATACACTGGTGAGCGACCACATTACAGAATTTTTATTGTTGACCTCGATTTGACACAGTTGCCAGTCAATGAGGGAGAAACTATGAGTTATCAAGCCTCCGTCCGAACAGAAATCACCGCTCCTTACAAAAAATCACATACCTTCAAATTCAAGAAAAGTGGAAAAGGAAAAATCAGTCCTAACTGGTATATTGATGTGCCTTGTTATGTAGAATTGGCCACCTTTAACATTGAACTCACTTTCAAGGATAAAAAAACTGGTAAAATCAAACCCCTGAAAATCAATCCTAATAATGGTAGCAACCAAATGAAACTAAAAGTGGATTTTAATGAACAAAAGGTTTATGCTCCCGACCAAAGCAAAACATTTTTGGGGTCTTTCAATAAAAAATTGAGTGTTTCGGAAGGGAACTCAAATACCGCAAAATTGAAGGTCAAAGTCGAATAGTTTTTAATACAATTTGGAGATAGGGCAAACTAAAATATTAAATTAGACATTTCTGCAATTTACTTTGCTCGCTTACAAAGTATTGTTTGAATTTGCATTTGAGTTTTTAATTTGAATTTGCCTAGGTATCCGATACCTTTTGAAAAACCCTCGCATCCAATTCTTCCATCAAAATCAAATCATTGATAAAAGACCTCTTTCAGAAAGCAGAAGAATACTTCAATGAAGCAAATTACCAAGCTGCAATTGAAGCACTTATAGATGCTTCCCAATTAGCTAAACAGAATGTTGATTGGGAAGCTTATGTACGTGCCCAAAATGAATTGGGAATTGTTCACAAATACCTTTCTAAATACCAACGAGCCTTTGAGTATCTCTTTGAAGCGCAAAAAACGGGTGAGGTTCATCTTTCTAATACAAACTTCAATGTTGCCCAAACCCACGATATGTTGGGTTGTGTATATGGGGATGAAAATAAATACGAACAAAGCTACGAGTGCTTTTTGAAGGCATTGACCATTCTCGAACAAACCAAAGAACATCCTCGTGAGTTAGCCAATACTTACAACAATATGGGCTGGTGTTTGAGTGAAATGGGCAAATATTCAGCATCTTTGAATTACCACCAATTAGCCCTCAATATTCGACTAAACGCTGCCGAAAAGTATCCAAATGAAGTCGCCCAAAGCTACAACAACATGGGGGCCTGTTACATATTTATTGGTGACACCAATACCGCCTTGATTTACTACCAAAAAGCTTTGCAAATCTGGCTGAGCACTTATGGTGAAAGGCATCCACAAACCGCCAATGCTTACAACAACATCGGATGGAGTTACAGCCAACAAGCAGACTTCAAAATGGCGATTCAATACTACGAAAAAGCTTTGAAGTTGCGGATGGGTATTTTTGGAGAAAAACACCCCTTAGTTGCTCAAAGTTGGGAAAATATCGCCTACTGTTTGATGAAAATGGAACACTTCAAAGATGCACTCGAAAATTATGAAAAAGGGCTTCAAATTAGGCGAACTATCACCCACGAAAACCACCCTACACTTGTAAAAATCTATCGAAATCTTGGAGCCTGCTACCTCGAAATGCAACAATTTGATACGGCCTCTGACTATCTACACAAAGCCCTTCAAATCCATCAACAAACGCCCGACCAACCTGTCGAAAGAATTGTGATTCACAACACCTTAGGGAAATACTATGAAAAAACAGAACAATATCCAAAAGCCATTGAAGCCTTTCACACCGTTCTCAGAACAGCTATCCCTTCCTTCAATGAAGCCAATATTTACGCAGTTCCTTCCTTAGAAAAATACTATCATGGTATCAAATTGGGCTATGCGTTGAATTACAAAGCTAGGATTTTTTTGAAGCAAAGTCTTGAAACTCCAAGTCCAAACGATCACAACTTACAAGCAAGTTTGGCCTATTTCAAAAAGTCGGTTCAGGTTCTCAATGAAAATCGCCGTAGATACAAAACCACTGACTCCAAACTCATCCATGCCAAATTAGTAGTTGGAACGTATGAATATGCCATTTATGCCGCCTGTTTGCTCTATCAAAAGACCCAAAACTTGGAGTACTTTTATACTGCTTTTGCCTTTGCGGAATTGAGTAAAAGTTATGTTTTGTTCAGCAAACTCAAAGAAACGGCTGCCAAAATAAGTGCAAATATTCCTACTGCAATTCTCCAAAAAGAACAAAATTTGCAGACTGAACTTTCGTCCTTGGACAAACGAATTCAACAATTGAAGCTGCAAATCAACAATCAAACTGCCACTACTGACCAAGAAAAAATGATGGGTTATTTACAGGGCAAATACTTCGACCTTAGCTTTCAATACGATCAAATCATTGAAGAAATCGAACAAAACTACCCCCAGTATTACCAACTCAAATATGATCTTCAAACTGCCCACCCTTCAAAAATACAACAAGAGCTTTCGCCTCAAAAAACACTTGTTACCTACTTCATTGGAACAGAGCACCTATTCATTTTTGCCATTTCTAAACAACACTATCACTTTCATCATCTTCCCAAGCCCGAAGATTTGACGGATACGATTGAGTACATTCACGATGCCATTGGGATGGGGGATGAGGACGATTTGAAGGATTTGGGCGGGCAGTTGTATGAACAATTGTTAGAGCCTGTTTTGTCCGGAGAAGTGGATTGTGAGCAGTTGGTGATGATACCAGATGATTGTTTGCATAGATTGCCGTTTGATGTGTTGGTTCATGAGAGGCAGGAAGTAGAAAGTAGGAAAGGGGACATAAAGAGTAACACTTTACGACACTTTGATTACCTCATTACCTGTTTCCAAATCTCCTATCACTATTCTGCAACACTTTGGTTGGATGGTCAAAAAAACAAGTCGAAGGTCAATCAAGTAGAAAGTTTTTTAGGGATTGCCCCAATAAATTTTGACGAAATCACCCAAAAAGAAAAGGACAAAAACACCACACTTACCGAACAGCTAAACCCCCAAACACATACAAAAAAAACAAACACCATTAACAACTCCAGCACAAATCTCACCTTCAAATCTGACTTCAACACAGATGGAAAATTAAAAGAACTCACCGATTCCAAAGCCGAAATTCAAAAAATACACGAACTTTTCACCAAACATAAATTGCCTTCAACAGCTTTGCTTTACCACCAAGCCACCAAACAAAATTTCATTCAACATTTGCAAGGTAAAAAATACATCGTCCTGTCTTCACATGGTTTTTACAATGAAAAAAATCCAGTGCTTTCGGGAATTTATTTTGCGAGAAGCAAGAAATCAGAGGTAAGAGGTGAGAAATCAAATATATCTCTTGCCAATGACGAGTCACGAGTCACCAATCACCCATCTCCAATCACTGAAGAAAGCAAACTCTACATATCCGACACATTTCACCTACCTTTGGATGCCGATTTGGTGGTTTTGAGCAGTTGTGAAAGTGGGATAGGAGAATTGCAAAAAGGGGAAGGAATGTTGGCATTGAATCGAGGATTTTTGTATGCAGGAGCAAACAACATCATTTACTCCCTATTCAAAGTTCCAGATGCTGCCAGTCAACTGACTCCCAACTTTTTTCGTTATGTGATAGAAGAAAATTGCAGCTATTCAGAGGCACTTCAAAAAGCCAAATTGGATTTGATTACAGCAGGACATGAACCCTTGTATTGGGCGGGGTTTGCATTGGTGGGGAGGTAGGAAAAATTCAAAACTCAAATTCAAATTCAAAAAAACCGAGATACACTTATTGTATATGACCACCTCAAGCTTTTCAAATCTATAAACTTAAACACAATTACCAACCCAAACACCTAAACACACTTCCTCTATGAAAATTGGTTTCGACGCAAAAAGAGCATTCTTCAACAATACAGGACTCGGCAATTACAGCCGAACCCTCATCAAAAGTTTGGTCAAATACTACCCTGACAATCAATATATTTTGTACAGTCCCAAACCGATTGAGAACTCCACTTTTGCAGATATTCAAAATTTCAAAAACGTCACTGTCAAAACGCCTCAAACCCGTTTCCAAAAACTCTTTAGCGGCAGTCTTTGGCGCAGCCTTCAATTGGGCAGCTCAATCAAAGACGACCAATTGGACATCTATCATGGACTGAGTCACGAACTTCCTCGCAACATTCACCGCAGCCGCCCGCAAACCAAAAGCATCGTCACGATTCATGACCTCATTTTCCTCCGCTACCCCGAACTCTACTCCAAAATAGACACCTTTATTTACCGCCAAAAATGGAAACACGCCTGCCAGCAAGCCGATAAGGTAATTGCCATCAGCGAACAAACCAAAAACGACATCATCGAATTTTTGGGCATTGAAGCGAGCAAAATTGAAGTGGTCTATCAAAGTTGTCATCCAAGTTTCTACGATTATGATGATGCCATTTTCTTGCAGCATGGACTCTTCAAACAAGACAACATTGAAGTTCCCTACAATTTGCCCGAAGAATATTTGCTCTATGTCGGTTCTATCACCGAGCGCAAAAACCTGCTAACCATCGCTAAAGCCCTCAACATCATGAAAGGCAGTTTGAATCCACATTTGGTGGTGATTGGAAATGGCGGTGATTACAAACAAAAAGTGGTGGATTACCTCCAGCAACACGACCTCCAAAATTCGGTCACTTTCCTCAATAACATCCCGAATGAACATCTACCGAATATCTATCGCAAAGCATTGGCAATGGTTTATCCTTCTCTATTTGAAGGTTTTGGCATTCCGATTATTGAAGCTTTGTTTAGCCGAACACCCGTGATTACTTCTGACAATGATTGTTCTTGTTTTCGAGAAGCGGCAGGAGAAGGGGCGTTGTATGTCAAACCTTTGGATGCCGAAGAATTGGCTCGTGCGATGGAAGAAGCGATGTGTGACGGGGCGACCCGTATTCAGTTAATGGCAGCAGGCTGGAACCATGTGCAGCAATTTCGGCAGGAAGAAGTAGCGGATAAGATGATGGGAGTTTACCAAGAGATGCCTTGATTGTTTATATCAAGCTCATCTAAATAGATTCCCTAATCACCCTACCATTCAAATCTTGAACAGGTCGGTAGTTATCGTGAAGGATATCGTGCATTTGTTGAATTTGGGAAGCCGATGCTTCGATAGGCATTTTTAGCACAAACCAAGTGACTACTTCTGAGCAGGGAGGTGTGGTAAGCGAACCATCATAAGTGTAGTAGCCCAAATCGGAAGGCAATAAATCGGTGGCATTGACCAGGTCCTCAGAAGAGTAATGTTCGTCCGCCGCAGTAGGTAAGTCATCATCAAAGCTTGCTAAAAATGCGTTTTCATTTCCTTCTTCAAAGAAAATACCGATAACCGCCAAATTTCCAGTGGCAGGGTCTTGATGCACTAAGTGAACTTCCATAGGGAAGTGATTTCCATTGACCGTATGTTCAGAAAGGGTATGAAAATGGAATTGGAGCAAATTGTAATCTACGCCGTTCAATCGAAAAGTACTGCCCGCTTCATGTTCAAACTCTATGGTATGTCCGTTGTTGAGTACTTCAATCGGTACATCCTTGTAGTCTAGCTCCAATGTCGTCAAACCCGCATCGGGAGAGGTATCGGAAACATTGATATTGACAGGAGATTGGTCTTGTCCTCCGCAATCCAAAAAACAAGTGTTCCAAGTATCAGGAGCTTCTTCGCCTGTATATTCCCAATGATACTCTTCGCATGAGAGTCCTGCCATGTCATCATCATCGTTTTTACAGGCATTGAATAAGCACATAGTAGAGAAAAGAATGAGTGTTAAAATGTGAATTTTATTCATTTTTTTATAGGTATTGGTAGTTGAAAAATATCAAAGCTAAGATATTTATATTTATTTTAAAATAAGTAAAAAACAAAATATTTTCTACAATTGGATTATTCAAAAAGTATTTTTCGTAAAGCCAAGGAAGGTTTGTTAAGAAACGTTAAGAATTACAAAATAGTGCAACGTTTAAGCGCATACCCACATCTTCCCTATCACAACAAGCGAGCAACAGCTCCTTTTTTCTCCATCAATGTTACATATTCCATCAATAACATTGAGAATTTTGTGTTGAACCATCAATAAAACACAAAACTCTTGATTATCAAGTATTCTTCCATCATAATCGGAAAAATTTTGCGGGTTCGGTCTGACAAGTAGTGAGGTTCATTTTTGAATTTTTCACTTAAAAGGGAAAAGTATATCCACTTTTAATTTGCTGTTCATTTTTAATACGTAAATCTAATTTTTCATTGAAAAATAGATTAGTGGGAGAGGTATGTTTTGAAGAAAATGCAACCTTCTTATTATGGACAGGATGAATCAAAATTTAATTCCCCTCTTTTGAGGGAGGATAGGAGGATCTTCCTCCATAGCCTTGGCAAACAAAATACTTATTTTTTAAACTTAAAAATCAAACTATGAAACACTTATGGTTCATTTTACTCTTATTCTCCATCGTTTCGTTGGAGGCGTTGGCACAAAGTCGCACGCTCACAGGAACGGTGACAGACTCGGCAGACGAGCCCATCATTGGGGCGAATGTCGTAGTATCCGGTACAACGATTGGAACCGTCACAGATATTGATGGCAAATATTCTTTAGTCGTTCCCCAAGATGCCAAACAATTGGTTATCAGCTTTATTGGTTTTCAATCCGTTACTTTCCCGATTGAAGCTTCTAATGTGATAGATGCGACGTTGAAGGCTGGTGTAGATTTGACCGAAGTTTTGGTAGTCGGTTATGGCACACAGCAAAAACGAGACATCACAGGTTCGGTTGCTAATTTGTCCATTGAAGACCTCCAAACCGTACCTGTTACGAGCATCGAACAGGGATTGCAGGGACGCATTGCAGGAGTGGACATCCTCCAAAATTCAGGAACTCCAGGTTCGGCTATCAACGTCAGAATCAGAGGAGGAACTTCCATTTTAGGGGACAATCAACCACTATACATCGTTGATGGCGTGCCGATTACCACAGGAAACCCATCTGGTTTAGACGACATTTTGAGTGGTCAAGAGATTGACGCAACGGCAGACATCAATGCCAACGAAATCGAATCCATCACCGTATTGAAAGATGCCGCAGCCGCAGCATTGTATGGTTCGAGGGCTGCAAATGGCGTAGTCATAATCAACACCAAGCGAGGGCAGCAGGGAAAAACCAAGTTCAACTTCAATGCCTATCGTGGCTTTCAACAAGATATGAACCGCCTTGAGTTTTTATCGGGGCCCGAACATTTACGGATTTCCGACATTGCCTTACAACCTTATGGCTTGACCGTAGCGGATTTGTTGGGACAATCTGCCGTAGAATCCTATGGTGGTATATTTGACGAAGAATCAGGCACTTGGGACTATTCCAATGTGGTTACAACCGATTGGCAAGAAGAAGTCTTACGGACAGCACCGATTAGCAACTACGAATTTTCAGCAAAAGGAGGGAGTGAAAACACCCGATTTTACACAGGTTTTTCGATGTTTGACCAAGAAGGAATTGTGATTGGTTCGAGCTATAAGCGCTTCAATGGTCGCTTCAATCTTGATCATCAAGCCAGCGAAAAACTTTCATTAAGTTTAAGTTTGGGGTTGTCACGATCTGAAAATGAGCGAATTGTATCCGATAACACGATTTATTCTCCATTCGCTAATTCGATCGCTTTACCGACTTTCGTACCTGCTTATGACGACGATGGCAACTTTGGTCCGACATTAGGAGCTTACGACAATCCGCTTGCAATTGCAGAATACGACCAACAGTTGAGTGTACAGCACCGCATGTTAGGCAATATTGCAGCGACTTACCAAATTGCACCAAATCTTTCTTTTACCACTCGATGGTCAGCAGATATGTTGTTCCTCAAAGAAGATTTTTTCTGGAATCCATTGGTTGGGCAAGCTGTTGGAACAGATGGGGAAGCCAATACTTCAACGGCGATTCTCACTAAATATGTGAACGAAAATACTTTAAACTTTAATACGGCAATAGGCGACAACCAAAAATTTGATGCTTTGTTGGGCTTCAGTTGGGAAGACAATCACACTGAGCGTTCTACACTTCAAGCCACAGGTTTTCCGAATGTAGAATTCACCACCATCAATGCAGCAACGAACTATACAGATGGTTTTTCATCCTATACGGATTATGGTATTGTTTCGTATTTTTCTCGCTTCAATTACAGCATCAACAACAAATACAGAGCTTCTTTCAGCTTACGGTTGGATGGTTCTTCTCGATTTGGAGAAAACAACCGATATGCGCTATTTCCCGCAGGTTCATTGGGTTGGACAGTTTCAGACGAACCTTTCTTAGCCAACTCCAATACGATTAGCAACGTAAATTTGAGATTGAGTTATGGGCTTACAGGTAATCAATCCATCGGTAATTTTGCGTCTCGTGGACTTTATGCCGCAGGTCGAAACTATGCGGGGAGCGCAGGAACGGCCCCCGAACAGTTGGGGAATCCCGATTTGACGTGGGAAGAAACCGCACAGTTCAATGCAGGGTTAGACCTTGCTTTCTTCAAAGGCAGAGTAGCATTGACAGCAGATTACTATATCAAAACGACTACCGAACTTCTTCTTCCTCGTCCAATTTCTGGAACAACTGGGTTTACACAAATCCAACAAAACGTTGGCGAAATCGAAAACAAAGGAATTGAATTTCTTTTGACGACCTACAATATCACCAATGGAGGTGAAGGCTTCAACTGGAACACCAACTTCAATCTGGGCTACAACAAACCGGTTGTGAAGGCATTGAACAATGATGAACCTTTGTTTTATGGTTTGGGAGGGGACTCCAATGCCTTTATTGTAGGCGAAGTACCTGCTGCTTTGTATGGTTTTGAATCAACTGGCATATTCCAAAGTGAAGAAGAAATTGCAGGTAGTCCACAAGCAGATACGGCTGTTCCTGGGGATTTGATTTTTACGGATGTGGATGGAGATGGAGCCATTACAGGTAATGACAAAAAGGTCATTGGTTCGCCTTGGCCCAACGTTTTTGGCGGAATCACTAACACTTTTTCCTTTAAAGGTTTTGAATTGAGTGCTTTCTTTTCCTACTCCTTCGGCAACGATTTGTATTGGCTGCAATCCATTTATGCCACTGATTTTGGTCCTTTTGATGCACAGTTGGCGAAAATGGCCAATTATTGGACTCCCGAAAATCCCAATACGGATGTTCCTCAACCTTTTGCTTTTGGTGACCATACTCGGCAAGGTAGTCACATGGTTTTTGATGCGTCCTATATTCGTTTGAAAAACTTGACTTTGGCGTACAATTTTTCCTCTAACTTGACTCAAAAATTGGGCTTGGAGAAAATCCGTTTGTATGCTCAAGGGCAAAATTTGATGACCAGTACGGATTATCCTGGTCTTGACCCAGAGGCAAATTCGGGTGGAGCAGATGGGACGAATCGAGGCTATGATTTTTACGCCTATCCTCAGGCTCGAACGATTACGTTTGGGGTGAATTTGGGGTTTTAGAGAAGCGAGGTGTGAGAAGCAAGAAGTAAGACAAAAAAAGGAAACAATAAGAGTCTTACATCTTAAATCTCTGCAAATATTTTACTCCTAACGGAGTATAGCAATTCAACAATATAACAATAAATAAAATGAAACATATAAAACATCTTTTCTTTTTCCTTTTGTTCTTTTCCCTCATGGGATGCGAAGACGTGTTAGAACCCGAACCAATAGGGATTGCCCGATTCGATGCGGCAACAGCTATTACGAATGTCGATGAAGCAGAATTGGCGCTTATTGGCGCTTATGATGGACTGCAAACCCAAATCATTTCTAATATTGTACAAAGAGATTATTACGGTGTCAGTTTTGCAGTGGCAGGAGATTTGATTGCAGACAACTTGTTGGCAACTACGACATTTACTTCTTATACCGACATTGACAATCTAAACGTCACATCGGACAACATTACTACTGAGCGTATCTGGAACGCTATCTATGCGATGATTAATCGAGCAAACAACATTATCGAAAGAGCTGCTTCTATTAGTGGTGCTGAGAGCATTGTGGCTGAAGCCAAGTTTTTGCGAGCATTGGGTTACTTTGACTTGGTGCGGACTTATGCATTACCGCCAACGAATTCAGCGAGTAGCCCTACCAAAGATTTGGGTGTACCGATTGTATTGCAACCGATTGAAGGGCCTGGTGATTTGCAGTCGATTGGTCGAAATCCGGTTTCGGAAGTATATGCTCAAATAGTAGCAGATTTGCAAGCAGCAGCAGCGGGTTTGGATGATGACAACGCAGATGGGCGTGCAAGTAAATGGGCGGCAACGGCTTTGTTGGCACGGGCTTACCTATATATGGGACAGTACGCTCAGGCGGCTTCAACGGCGGAGTCGGTTATCAATAGCGGCAACTTTGCTTTGAATGGAAATTTTGCCTCCAATTTTACAACTGAATTCAGTGGTGAGTCTATTTTTGAGATTGACTTTGGCCCAGCTTTGGCGGATGATAATGTTTTGGCGAGAGACCTCTACGATTCTGAACAAGGAGCTTTGCAGCGTTTCACTCCTACAGAAAGTATTTACAATGCTTTTGAAGAGGGGGACAGTCGCTTGACCGCTACTTTGGGGAATACTGACATTCCTTATTCTGTGTCGAGTGCTTTTGTAAACAAATATTTCAGGTTGAGCAGCAATGATGATAATTTTATTGTTTCAAGATTAGCAGAAATGTATTTGATTTTGGCGGAAGCAGACGCAATGGCAAATAATGCGGTGACAGATAAGGCTTTGACGGCCTTGAATACGCTTCGTGAACGGGCATTTGGAGATGCTACACACAACTACGGTAGTGGCATGGATTTGACGACTTTTTTGGCGGCGGTTTTGAATGAGCGTAGAACGGAGTTGGCATTTGAGTGTCACCGTTCTTTTGATTTATTGCGAACGAATCAAGTCGAAGCAGCTACGGGTGGTAATCCATTGAAGTACATATTCCCTATTCCGAATCGTGAATTGCAGATCAATGGTGATGTGATGGTTCAGAATGAAGGGTATTAGTTGGGGGTAGTGTTTTGAAAATCAAAATTCATACATCATGTAATCATACTTCTTAAATCCATCTGATTATGCGTACCAAAATGGGTTCCGTATAGGTTGGATGTATGATATGCGATAGACGATATTTAAGTTTTGATTTGTACCAAAATGATAAGGACTTTTGAGGCCGCCCTTTGATTTCTTCTCTTTCTTGGGGATGGAAATTGAGGGTGGCTTTTTTTGTAAAAATGAATGGTGTTAGTTAATCCATTCCAAACCTACCTCCCCTTTCTTTTTGATTCAAAATCCCGCAATATCCAAGCATCCATAGTAGCCTGTTTTTCAGCAGAATCTATGCTCATGGTATCGTACAAACCTGCAGCTTTTCGTTGGCGATATGCCTCATAGAGTGTCACCGCACACGCCACAGAAATGTTGAGACTTTTGATCATGCCAACCTGTGGAATACAAAAATTGCCGTCTGCATGACTGAGCGCTTCTTGAGTTAGTCCATCCCGTTCATTACCAAACAATAAGGCAATGGATTGGGTCAAATCCAAATCATACAAATCTTTGGCATCTTCCGAAAGATGGGTGCTGAAAATGGAATCGTACTTGGCTCTCACAGCAGTCATACATTCTTGGATACTTTGAAAAAGATGTATTTGTATCCATTTGTTGGCACTTGCCGAGATTTTTTTACCCTTCCAAGATTGTAGAGGATGTTCGGGGCGAATTTTGCAATATTTGAGTCGGTCGCTGGTGATGATGTAAATCTCGCCAATACCGACAGAATCGCAACTTCTCATCACTGCCGAAATATTGTGTTGGTCAATGATGTCTTCCAAAATAACGGTGAGATTGGCTTGTCGCCTGTCTAATACTTCTGCAAACCTTGCTTTTCTTTCGGGAGTCATGAACTTGCATTTTGATTTTGCCACCAAGATACAAATTCTTCTATTGCTTCCAAATTGCTTTGACGAGGACGGTAGCCCAGTAGGTTTTTGGCCTTGTGGATGTTGAGCGTCATAGTTTTGGATAACACTCCTACACCATAGCGAGTCAGAGTGGGTTCTTTTTGACTTCGGGTAAGTGTTGCCTTCCATTCTTGCAGTCGGGCAATATTGAAGGCTACGAAATAGGGAACTTTGCGTTGCGAAAGATTTAGGTCGAGTTTGTCAAAGACCACTTCAATCATTTCCCATAAAGCTATAGGCGCATCGTTGGTGATGTTGAAGACATGGCCCAAAGCCTGCTTGGGCGCAAAAATACTCAAATCAATGGCATCCACCACATTGGATACACTCGTTACATCTACCTTGTTTTTGCCATCGCCAATGATATACAAACGACCTGATTTATGGGCGGAAATAATTCTTGGCATAATATGCGCATCTCCCCGCCCAATAATCGCTCTTGGACGAAGAATGATGGTTTCTAAACCTCGGTGAAAGGCATCTTTTAGCAAATTTTCCGCTTCTAGTTTGGTAGCTGCATAGTTGTTGATCATTTTCTTGGGTAAAATGTCTAATTCGCTGACATTGAGCTGGTCTCCATGAAGTGTGTGATAAATGCTGGGCGAAGAAATATGGACGATTCGTTTGACCTTGTTGAGTTTGGCCGCATCAATCAGGTTTTGAGTAGAAAGCACATTGGCATCGTAAAAATGTTGGTAATTGCCCCACGGTGCTGCCAAAGCTGCACAATGCACTATCACGTCAATATTTTGGGTAATGCGATTTACAAATTTTGGCTCGGTTAAATCTCCTGCTTCAAAATCAACTCCTTGTGAAACCAAAATTTCTCCTTTTTGCTCGTCTCGTCCTGTGGACAATACCTTCAAAAAACGGCCGTCAGATGCTATACGTTCTATCAAACGGCTGCCTACAAAACCAGTAGCACCCGTCACCAATATGTGTAGTTGTTTATTTTCTCCAGACATAATAAGCTTCTTGCTATTTTACATTCAATGCAAAAATAGATTCAAATTAATGTTTATAATAAATAAAGAGGGTGATAATCTTAGGCAAATTCAAAACCTGTCCCGAAACCTCGGGGTTCAAAATTCAAAACTTACTTTTTGTTTGAATGGAGGTAATTTTCTATAAACAAGTAAGTTAAGTTTGAAGTAGAGGATTTAGCTTGCCTTAATCTTCCGTTCCATTCCACTCTATATCATAAGTCGAAGCTTCGAGTATAGAAATGTTCTGTTGCTTAGATACATGATAAAAATGATACAAGGCGGAAAATTGTTTGATAAATGGCTTCAAATCCGCCCACGAAAATACAACATCTTTTGCGTTTTTTATATCTAAAAAGAAATTCTTTGCTTCTTGTATGGATTTTAGATTTGGTACGGCATATAGTAACATGCCAAAAAATATCATCCATTGACGATTCGGATTTCCATACAAAGGAGAGGGAGAAATTGCCTTCTTTTCGTAGAAGAATACATTTGTTAATTTGTCCGCTTCGTCAAAAAGGTGAATGCCACTTGTCAAACGAGGATTACATTCTATTGCATAATACTTTCCATCTGATTCTGAGTGTATAAAGTCAAATGCGAGGTGACCTGTATAGTTGATTTCGGCTGCAATAAGGCTGACGGTTGTTTCGATGTCGGGAATGTCTAAATGCTCAAAATACAAAGCTGCTCCTTGTTTGACTCGATGTGAAATTGGATATACTGTATGCGCTAATACTTGACCATTTTTTACAATGCTGTACGAACAAAAGTGAGTTCCTTCAATGTAGGACTGCACGACCCATTTTTTAGAAGGATTTACTTCAATGTCGATTGCTTCCTTCAATAAACTCCCATTGCTGTCTATCACTACTTTATCCGCAAAACGACTGTATTCGGGCTTCAATACATACCGCTTCAAAGTTTGACGATGTGAGTCAAGTTCTTTATGGTTCGCTGCAATGAAGGTAATTGGAAATGGAAGTTGCCATTTTTTCAAACATTGGATAAATAGGTGCTTACTATGGAGTAGCTTCAATGTTTGAATATTGCTTGTAAAGATTTCAGTATGCGATTGTAGTTCCTCTTTCAGCATAGCGAAGTAATAGACTTCTTCGCAAGTAGGAATAATTAAATTGATGTGGTATTGAAGGACAAGTTCTTTGATTTTTTTGCGGAAAGCGGCGAACTTGTGAGTAGGAGAGGGGAAGGTCAAATTTTTGATGACACTGTTGGAATATCCTGCAGAATGTCCTCGAAAGGTATCTGCAACAAACACTTTATGTTTTGCTTTGCCGAGCAATCGAGCAAGGTGTAAAGTAGCAGGGGCGCGTGCGCCTGTGAGTAGAATGTTGATAGTAATAGTGCTTTGTGGCTTGTATTAGTTGATTGGTGACTTGTGATGAGTGTTTTATGACTCATCACAAGTCACTATTTAACATGCACTGAATTAACTTGCAGGTTTCTTATTGGCATCTCCTGCTTTGTTTTGTTCTTCAAAGCGTTTGATGATTTCTTCAGGGGTAATGCCCAAATTGTCGAGAGAAAATTTGACATCATCCGCCAGTTCATGTTCGGGATATTTCTCTAAAAACTGCTCATACATCGCTTTTGCTTTGTCAGTGTCTTTCAAGTCGTTTTCATAGATAAAACCCAAAAGGAAAGTACTGTGAGGTGTTTTCTCGTAATCAGGATAGTTGGTTTGGATGGTTTCGTAGTCTTCAATTGCCTTTTTGTAATTTTTCAAAGAACGTTGGATTTCAGCTGCTTTGAAGAGATATTCAGGTATTTTGGGATCGTTGGTTCTTTCTTTGGCAAATTTTTCATAGGCTCGAACTGTGCCCATTGCCGCTTTGATGTCAAAGTTGGTTTCTTTGCCTTTGTTGTATAGAATTTCCTCGTAGATTTCAATAGTTTTATCCAAATCATCTGCTTTTTGATAAGCCTCAGCAGTACGGTATTGATAAACAGTGCTCATGGAATCTTCGGGAAATTGAGCAATATATTCATCGTAAGCTGCCACAACAGAAGGTACGGCAGACTTCTGAAAAGTGCCGTTTGCATTGAGCTCTTTTTCCAAAGTAGTTATTTTTGCTTGCAGGGCTTCTTGCGGAGTTTGTTTTTCTTGGCAAGCCGTCATGCAGACGATTAGCAAAAGTGTGAGGATTTGTTTAGTCATTTTGATTTGATATTTTGGTTGGTGAAATGTATTTTTAAAATGTAAATTTCCACTTTATTTTTCAAAATGCCAAGAACTATTTGGGCTTTGGAGCGAAGAGGTAAGGCAAATTCAAAACCTGTCCCAAAACCTCGGGATTAGAAACTCAAATGTAAATATCAAAAAAACGCAAGGCTTCAATACTTACTGCCTGCGATTAGTTGGCTTCTTCAAAATCAAGCAATTCTACTTCATACTTCAAAACAGAGTTGGGAGGGATTCGTCCTCTTTGACGGTTTTGATAACCCAAAGGAGATGGAATCAATGCTTTGGCCTTTCCTCCTTTTCCCAACATCATGATGACCTCTCTCATGCCCTTGGGTAATCGGTTCAAACCTATTTCTTTGCCTCCTTCTTCCGCAAATTCTACTTCTACATCCTCGGATAGTAGTTTGATGTTGTAGTCAATTTTTACCTTGTTTTTCAGTGTAGGGTGTTCCGCCTCTCCTGCCTTTAAAACGGTGTAATACACACCCGATTTTGATTTTTCCATTTGCAGGTTTTGCTGACTCATGTAGGTGACTATCAATGAATCATCCTTCACGGTTTGTTCGTTTTTTTGAGTCATGCGTTCTGCCTTATAAGCCTCATCCGATTTGACTGAATAGAGTTTGAGAATGAGATTGATTTTATTTGCTTTTTTTGTGATGGGATTGTTTTCGCCCAGTAAGGCTTTGGAGTCAACAGGGAAAACGCTGCTGTCATTTGGACACATTTTTTGAAGCCCTTCGTTCAGCAAGCCCTTGAAAAAGCTTTCTTGAAATTTTATTTCCAAGCTTTGTTTATTGAAGGTACTGAACAAGACAGAATCATCAGGAGAACGGTATTCTAAGTCCAATTTGATATAATCGCCAAAAGAAGGGTTTACACAGGGTTCTTTGGGTGTTGAAGTAGAGGTATCTGGCTGACAAGCTGCAAAAAATAGGGTAGCCAAAAGACTGCAAAAGAAGAGGAAATGGGGTTTCATATAAAAGAGTATTTGAATTTTTATTTACCTAAATTACCTCACGTCAATGAGTTCAATATTGTAAATTAATACGGAGTTTGCAGGAAACTTGTTGGAAGAACGCTTACCATACGCCAAACCCGAAGGAATGATGAAAGTTCCTTTGCCGCCCTCTTTGAGTAAGAGGATGGCTTCTTTCCATCCTGTGATGAACTGTTCACTAATGCCAAACGACACAATTCCGTCTTCTTTGAAGTCTTTAGAGTCTTCAAAAGTAGTGCCATCCAACAAGCTGGTCTGAAATTTTATATCAACGGTGCTTTCTTCAGAAGGATGTATACCTGTTCCCTCGATTTCGATTAGGTAGTAAATCCCCGAAGAAGTCTGTTGTGCTTTGTCCAATATAAACCGTCCGTCCAAATACTCTTCAATTTTTTCTTTGTCAATAATCGCTTGCGTTTTTTGTTCATTGAGGTTGGTTGGAGGTGTTTGTTTGTTAGACTGATTGGAGTTTTGTAGATTATCGCAGTTGGTCAATAAGAATGCGGATAAACAGATAAGAACGATAAGCTTTTTCATTTGTGGATATTTTTAATTGGTCAATTCTTTTTCATACTGTGGCAAGAGGTCAATAAATTTATCTATTGTGTCGTCGAGTGAGAGGTGAGACAATCCTCCTGAAGCATTTTTGTGTCCTCCCCCGTTAAAATGTTTGCGTGCAAACTCATTAACAGAAAAGTTACCTTTAGAACGAAATGATAGCTTCACCATTTCATCGTTTTCGGTAATTAATGCAGCAAAACGGAAGCCTGCCAGACTCAAAGGATAGTTTACCAAGCCTTCTTTATCTCCTTCTTGATAGTTAAATCTTCGAAAATCACGCTCTTTTACATAAATGAAGGCCGTATTGTATTCAGGGAAAACCATCATGCGTTCTGTCAAACAAAAGCCTAAAAATCGCAACTTGTCTTCCGAAAAAGTATCAAATACCTGTGTATGGATTTTGTCAATGTTGATTCCTTTCCTCACCAAATCGGCGACTATTTCGTAGAGTTTTGGATTGATATTGAACTTGAACCTGCCTGTATCTGTACAGATACCTGTATACAAACAAGTAGCCATTTTTTTGTTGATGACTTCAGGGCTACTGATTTGAGAGATGAATTCATAAACCAATTCACAAGTAGAACTCGCTTTTACATTCCAAAAAGCATAGTCTCCAAAACCTTCTTCTGGGTCGAGGTGATGGTCAATCAAAATTTTTGTGGCTGTAGACTTTTGGATAGCTCTGTCCATCGGTTTGGCACGTTTGGGAGAATTGTAGTCCAAAACAAACAATACTTCGGCAGCAGCTACCAACTTATTACAGCGTTTTTGGTGGTTTTCATAAATAATGACTTCATGATCCCCCGGCAAAAAGTGAAGAAAAACGGCATAATTGGTCGGGGTAATAAGGGATACATCGTGTCCTTGCTCTTTCAAAAAATGAAGGAGCGCTAAGGAAGAACCCATTGCATCTCCATCGGGTCGAGTGTGAGTAGTGAGTACAATACGCTTGGAGTTTTGTAATAATAATTTAACAGGTTCGATATCGCTCATTATTGGGTTTATTTGATTTTTTATTGAGGCTTGATTAAAGAATATCTTTTGTTAAAGATATGGCAAAAATAAAGGTAAAAGTTCAAAACAAAAAATACTGGAAGTTAATTACAACAAAATGAAAATCAGATGTATTTGCATTGTCCTAAAAATCTGTATTCTATTTGAATATTTATTGCTAATTTTGCAGCCATTTTTCACAATATTTACTAAATTTTATTAATACTATGTCAGGGAATAGAACTTTAACAATGGTTAAGCCCGATGCAATGCGTAAGAATCATGGCGGTGCGATTTTGGCGAAAATTGAAGAAGCAGGGTTTCGTTTAGTCGCTACTAAACTCACCAAATTGTCGCTCGAAAAAGCAGGCGAATTTTATGCTGTACACAAAGAACGTCCTTTTTATGGCGAATTGATTGAATTTATGTCATCTGGACCTATTATTGCAGCTATTTTAGAGAAAGACAATGCCGTAGCAGATTTCCGTACACTTATTGGTGCGACAAATCCTGCAGATGCAGCAGAAGGTACTATCCGAAAACTGTATGCAACAAGCATTGGCGAAAATGCAGTACATGGGTCAGACTCTGATGAAAATGCCAAAATTGAAGGTGATTTCTTTTTCAGCAAGCTGGAACAGTTTTAATTTGGATTTTCCATATCGCTTTTCATTCTTTTTCAATGGTTAAATTGCCAATAATTATCGAATTGTAAATGTGTTCCACTTTACAATTGTAAGGTGATAATGAGCAATTTAACCATTCTCTTTTTATTCTCAAACTAATTGTTTAAATTTAGGAATACTTTTTGCTTTTAATAAAAAGGACAGAACAATGACATGTTTTTGAATACATTTGGCACATTGTTCGTATAACCTATTTAGCGAATAAACATTTTACATGTCATATACATCAAAGAGAGCCACGAAGACCAGTAGGATGTTGTTGCCATCCATCATACAAAACCATAAGCAATATGCTTAGTTCCATGAACATCAAAAATAAACTGATTATCATTCAGTTACTAACAGCTGTTGTAGCAATCATGCTATGTGGCTTGTTTTTTGGGTTGAGCTATTTCAACGAACTGAAAGACAATGAGATAAAAAACCTTTATTTTAGTAGTCGAGTGACAGGAGAATTGACGAATGTTCATTTGGACTTTCTCAATCAGGGCTTGAATGTTGAAGACAGTCAAAAGGAAATCAACAAAATTTTGGTCAACTTTTCTACGCAGCCTGAGGTCATAAGTGCCACCGTATTTGATGCGAAGGGAAAGGAAATAGCGAGTTATGCAAAAAAAGGAGAAAACTATTACAACAATTACAATCAAACGGATTCTTCAAACGACCTTTGGCACGATGTAGATGGAAACTACTACAATGTCTATAACAATATCTTCTTCAATGAAGAATACGAAGGCCGCTTAAACATTCGCTACAAATCCAGAGCAGACCAAATACTGCAAGACATCTTCAAAATTTCTGCTATTGTTCTATTTATTGGGTTCATTGTAGCCTTTGGCTTGTCGACCATTCTCCAAAAATCGATCTCTGAGCCTATTCTCAAATTGGTGTCGAGTATGCGGCAAGTATCCGAATCAAAAAACTACGATATACGAGTAGAACAAAGCGGTTCGGACGAAATAGCTGAGTTGTCTAGCGGCTTCAACGAAATGCTTTCCCAAATCAAACTGAGAGACGATGAGGTTCAAACCGCCCGAAACAGTCTGGAACAAAGGGTGCAAGAAAGAACCAAAGAACTCAACGAAAAAGCTCGTGCGCTCGAAATTTCTAACAAAGAATTGGAGCAATTTGCCTATATCGCCTCACACGACCTGCAAGAACCTCTTCGGATGATTGGCAGTTTTGCGCAGTTGATTGCTCGCCGATACAAAGGAAAAATCAACACCGAAATCAACGATTATATTGACTTCATCGTAGAAGGGGTGTCGAGAATGCAAAATCTCATTGAAGACCTACTCTTGTTTTCAAGAGTCAATACCCGCAAAACCAATTTCCAACAAGCGGACTTCAAAAACATTGTCGAAAAATGCAAATCCAATCTACGATATGCCATCGAAACGAATGAAGCTCAAATTACTTACGCCGCCATGCCTTCTTTGGTGATAGATGAATTGAAAATATTGCAACTCTTTCAGAATTTGGTCAGCAATGCTATTAAGTTTCGGTCAGACGTGCCACCTCACATTCACATTGCAGCTGAGGAACAAGAAAACTATTGGCTCTTTGCGGTGAAAGACAATGGTATTGGCATCGAAAAAGAATATGGAAAAAAGGTATTCATGATTTTTCAGCGTCTCCACAAAAACACCTACCCCGGCACAGGAATTGGCTTGTCTATCTGCAAACGTATTGTAGAACTTCATCGAGGAAAAATATGGTTTGAATCGGAAGTCGGACAAGGAACGACCTTCTTTTTTACCATTCACAAGAATATACATCCCGCCTTATTGGAGGAAACTGCAAAGACAACTGCTTATTGAAGAACAGTAAAAAAACCTCCTATATTCGTTTTTTTTCATTCGATATGAAAAAAACGACAATAAAAGTATTATTTTTAGCGAATAACTAATAATTGTATTTCAAAGTAAGACAAGTTTCTTCAATAAATACCGTTGTAGCTTGTGAAACTTGGATGTAAACTTTCCCTTTCTCCATTACATTATTCATGCTAAAAGTAATCGTACACTGGTCTCAAGACATTGCTGTTGAAGACTTAAAACTCTACAAAGAACGCACAGACGAATATCTCTATTTGGTCTTGCGAAAACGTTCTTTCCTGCTTTTTGGGCAATACAAACCCCTATACATTGGCATGGCGTATCGTCAAAGTGTCTATCGTCGCCTCAAATCCCATCACAAACTCAACCGCATTATCAAACATAGTTTTGGCTTGGGTAAAATAGTCATTCGTATGGGACTGATAGAATTGCCTACAAACAGCCGCATTTCACAAGATCTCGTAGATGATGTCGAATCGGTCTTGATCATCAATGAACAAACCCGCTACAATATCACCAGCAAAAAAGCCTATAAAGGGCGCATCTTAGAAGTCTCAAATCGAGGCTCTTACCGTCCATTACATCGCCGAGTCAATTCTGTCAAGTGGGTCAAACGTCGCTATGCTTCAGGATTCAGTTTGGTATTGGTGCTTTTGTTGGCTTTTGCCATGCTCTATTTTTCTTTCAGTGAAACGGGCTATCAAATGCTGGTGAAATGGGTGGATTATGCACTTGGTGAAATGAATCGGCTTTGGAGTGCATTGGTTGGGAGTTTTTGAACTTCAATTGTCAAAGTGGCGTGGACGTAAATTTTCTTAATTGAAACCATTGATAGAGATAATGTGTTTTACCTTTATGAACAACCTATTCTAACAGAACTAAAACAATCCTTAGAAACATTGTATGGGAAGCGTTTGGCTTCTTTGATTCTTTTTGGTTCTTATGCTCGAAATGAAGCGAGAGAAGATTCAGATATAGACGTATTGATGGTACTGAATGATGATGAAATTGCCCCTTTTGCAGAGATTGACAAAATCAGTGACATCACTTTTCAACTCCTAATGGATAAAGGCAAAGTAATTCAAGTAGTGCCAACGAATAGAGATAAATATGATAACCAATTGAATCCATTATATATGCAAATCAGAGAACATGGTATACTTGTATGACAAGCGCTTAAAAAACCCTCTGTATCTCAACGTTCTGTTTTCGCTTCAACTGTTACCAAAACTTGTGCTGTAAGTCTCCATTGGCAAAGTTTCGCTAATCAATCAAGTATCATATCAACCCCCTCGACTTCAATTCCAAATACTTATTAATCGTATTCACCGTCAAATTTTGTGGGCTCGTCAAAATCGCTTGAATGCCGTGCATTTGTAATTCTTTCACAATCTGCCGTTTTTCAAAGGCAAACTTTTCGGCAATCGTTTTCTGGTAAATGGGCAATACGCCATCTGCAGGAGCTTCGATGAGGTGTTTGAGTTCGGTGTTCTCAAAGAAAATCACCACGACCAAATGCCGTTTGGCGATTTTACGTATTGAAGGGAGTTGTCTTTGCAGGGCAGTAAGACTCTCGAAATTGGTGAAGAGTAGTAGCAAGCTTCTACGGTTGATTTTGTGGCGAATGTTGGCATAGAGTTTTTCATAATCCGACTCCAAAAAACGGGTTTGCAGATTGTAAAGTCCCTCTTGAATCGTTCGCATTTGCCGCACTTGATTTTTTGCAGGTAGCACGATGCCCATCTTTTCGGCAAAAGTTACCAAACCTGCTTTGTCCCCTTTTTTGATGGCAATATTCGAAATTACCAAACTTGCATTGATGGCATAATCCAAAAGTGACATCCCTTCAAATGGCATTTTCATAACCCTTCCACTGTCAATTACCGAAAAAATCTGCTGTGACTTTTCGTCCTGAAACTGATTCACCATTAGTTGATTGCGACGAGCAGTTGCCTTCCAATTGATGATGCGATAGTCGTCACCTGCCACATATTCCTTGATCTGCTCAAACTCCATGCTGTGACCAATGCGGCGTATTTTTTTGATGCCATAATCCAGTTTTTGATTGGAGAATGCAATCAGTTCAAACTTTCGCATTTGGATAAAGGAAGGGTAGACCCGCACTACTGCATCTGCCGAAAAAACGTAGCGTCGGTTGGCAAGCGATAGAGGAGAAGAGACCATCACATTGAGTGCTCCAAATTGGTATTCGCCCCTTTCAGTCGGTCGAAGTTGATAGAAAATGCTTTTGGTTGTTGCCGTTTGCATTTTTTCTTTGAAGGAAACATCTCGTCTTTGAAACTGAAAAGGCAGTTCGTCTATAATTTCTACCTGAATTTCAAAAGGGTAGTAATTTTCGAGGTAAATATGCAGAGCATTTGGGTCGCCATTTGAGAAAAGTTCTGGCGTTTCTCGATAGCCTGATATTCCTTTTTTGAGGCGGTATAAGAGCACGATGTCTATTGCCAATGCAGCTACTAAGGTAAATATGCAGAGTTGTGCAATTCCCAAAAAACTGGGGTAGGAGTAGGCGAGCAAAAAGAGCAGCACAACAAAACCGAGCAGGGTAAAAAAACGTTGGTGAATAAACAGACTTTTGAAAAAAGGAAGCATATTATTGGTTTATAACTAATTTTTTGGTTTTTTTGCTAATATCCTTTAACTTAGCAAATGCTTTAGATTTTGGATAAGAGCAGTGAGAACAGGAATGTAAGATACAGTAAATTAATAGTACATGTATTGGATGAAATATTGATTTTCACCATTCCTAAAAATATTTATCGTTCATAATTTATCTTTAAAAAATGGGTCGAGTCATTACTTTCAGCAACCACAAGGGCGGCGTAGGCAAAACAACTTCTACAGTGAATGTAGGTGTTGCATTATCAGAAATGGGGCAAAAAGTATTGTTAATTGATTTGGACCCACAAGCGAATTTAACGCAAAGTTTTGGCATCACCAAAGTCAACTTCAATATCTATGAAGCACTGATAGGTAAGTACGAACTTCGGTGGACTTCCATCAGCGAAAATTTAGACGTCGTACCTTCTACTTTGGACTTGTCGGGTGCCGAAATCGAGTTGGGGGCAGAACCCGGTCGGGAGTTCATTTTGAGGGAATTGATAGAACCGATTCGAGACCAATACGACTATATTCTCTTGGACACGCCTCCTTCATTGGGTCTATTGACAGTCAATGCCTTGACTTCTGCCGATGCGGTATATATTCCACTTCAAGCAGAGTATTTGGCTTTGCAGGGATTGACCAAGTTGACGACGGTTATTCGCAAAATTCAACGCCGACTCAATCGAAAATTGGAGTTGGGTGGCGTATTTCTCACCCAATACGATAGACGAAAAATTCTCAACCGAGAAGTTGCCGAAACGGTGTCAAACTTCTTCAAAGACAAGGTATTCAAAACCAAAATTCGAGACAATGTGGCTTTGGCAGAAGCGCCGTCGCTAGGGAAGGATATTTTTAATTACAATAAAAAAAGCAACGGTGCGAAAGACTATTTGAGTTTGTCGAAGGAAATTATTGCAAGGAATCGTTAGATTTATTAGTGTGGAGTTTTTTTTTGAGTAAATTATATTGGAAATTATTGTAGTATTGCAGTAACAATTTCTCTACTTCATAAAAGACAAATTTTATTCATTTGCAGCAGTCCTTTTTATCATATATTCTTCGGAGCAAAATAGCAAACCTCATTATCATAGGAGTACTATTTGTATGTCCTTTCTTTGTGTTACAAGCAGAAATAGATTCGCTTTTACTGCAAAAGTCTGAAAACCATTCTATTGAAGTGCGTACTTTTGAGGAGGATAAACTGCAAAATTACCTCGATGACTCCGATTTCTACTACGATAGACCTCCTCCAAGTCCCAGTATGATGCAGCGTTTGTTTGAGTGGCTGAGTAGGGAAGAAAACAGCTCATTTTTGAAGACACTGGATTTTTTGTGGAAATATGGCAAGTTTATATTGATGATAGTGGCGTTGATATATGTGGTACAGCGATTACTAAATGTCAATTTCGCCACCTTGTTTATAAAGAAACCCAAGCAGCAGAGTCTTCAATATCAGGTGATGGAGGAAAATATCCACGAATTGAACTTTGACCAACTCATCAATGAAGCCATCGAAAAACGGAAATTTAGGCGAGCGGTCCGCCTTTTTTACCTCAAAAACTTGAAGCTGATGACCGACAAGGAACTGATTCATTGGCGACCCTACAAAACCAACTACGACTATCAATTGGAGCTAAACAATACCGTTTTTGGTACTTCTTTTTCAAGGCTGACTTATCTATTCAACCATATTTGGTACGGCAATTTTAAGCTAAACGAAGAACTCTTTCAAGATGCAAAAGCGCAGTTTGTGGAGTTTGAGAAGTCGTTGAAGTAGGAAGCAAGAAGTGGGAGGTAGGATACAGGAGGTGAGATTATATATTTGATTCTCACGGCCAAACGGTCTTGCTTCATACAGTGTAACGGTCTTACCTCCCATAGCAAAGCGGTCTTACATCTCACAACACCCCAATCATCTCCTTAATAATCAAAGTCATTTTGGGTTCTGCCTTCAATGCCACTGCAATAACATCTTCAACAGTAACTTCCTTCACCCTTTCAGGCGGATAATTTTCATTGGTCAACACCGAAATGGCAAACACAGGAATCTGTGCGTGAACGGCTGCAATAGCTTCTGGTACGGTCGACATTCCAACGGCATCAGCTCCAATAATGTGCAAATACTTACATTCTGCTTGTGTCTCCAAATTTGGTCCAGATACACTCACATACACTCCTGTATGACAGTTGATTTGGTATTTTTCGACAATCGCCAGACCTTTCTCTATCATATCGGGGTCATAGACTTGACTCATATCGGGGAAACGCACACCCAATTCGTCTAAATTTTTGCCTCGCAAAGGATTGGCGGGCTGCAAGTTGATATGGTCTTTGATAATCATCAAATCTCCTGCATTCATATTTTCGTTCAAACTGCCTGCTGCATTGGAAATGAACAGCCTTTCGATGCCCAACAACTTCATCACCCGAACAGGAAACACGACTTGCTGCATGGTATAACCTTCGTAGAAGTGAAAGCGTCCTTGCATCGCCACAATTGCCTCTCCTTCAATGTGTCCAAATATCAATTTTCCTTTGTGGCTTTCTACTGTCGAAACAGGGAAATGTGGTAAATCGGCATAGCTGAGTTCGTATTCAATGTCTATGTCATTGACCAAATTGCCCAAACCTGTGCCAAGTATGATGCCAAATCGAGGCTTGAAATTTTGGGTTCGGGATTGAATGGATTTTGCGGATTCTTGGATGTTTTGGAATGAGGTCATTTTTTTATTTTTGTTAGGAAGAGCAACCTTTTGGTAGTATATTTAGCTTCAAATATCGGGGGTTTATCTTAAATTGCAGGCAAGTAAATGAATCTGCGGAAGTCCACAGCCAAGATTTGAGGGTTTCGAGGTCTAATTTTTGCATTTACTTGGTTTGGTTCATAGGAACAAATGTAGGAAAATCCTCAATTTTTTGGAATTTAAAAAAGATAAAAAGGTGACATTTCCGTAAGAATGAAGTAGGTGTCATCTTTTTATCGGGCATTTAATTAAGATTCCGAAACACTCTTTCCTTCTTGTCGAAGAAATCCTTCAAAACCAATACGTTCATATTTATCCACGAATACAATCTCATTCCAATACTTGCTTTTGGTACGGATTGAGCGTTTTCTACCGCATTGAAGTAAAAAACACGTACATCGACTGAGTCAAAATCAGCATAGTTTTCAAGTCGATTTTCAACAAAACCTGTTGTTGTATCCGCCTCTCCACGCAATTCATAAAATTCCTTACTCATTAGTATATACTCACTCGAAGGAATAGAATTTTTGAGTAGGCGATGGGCTAAGATGACATCTTCCCCCGCTATTTTGTTGAACTGTCCAACCCGAACGAAAGCTGCTTGTCCATGATGCAAAATGGTTTTGAGCTTCAATTGTCCGATTTTTCGACAGGCTTGGCAAATGCAAATGGTACAGTTGCTAATAAGTTCGCTTTCTTTTCGAGAAAAAGCTTCATGAAAGAGTTCTACTTGTTTGTAAATCTCTTTTGCCATTTCTGGGCTGGAATCTGATTCGGCATAAAAAAAAATAGAATCACCTTCAATATGGTGAGCAATAAGGGGATGTTGAGCCGTTTGAAGCACTTCGTTCAATAAGTCAGAAACAATTTGCTCGGCGTGTAGCAGGCTTACCTTGTGGAGTTTGATGAATTTGGTATACCCACTGATATCCACCAAAGCAATAAATATTTTTTTGACTCTCAAAGTGGTTTTATTTAGAGTTAAGTTTGGTACTATTTCTAACGGTATTTGTCCTTCAAAGTTTGATTTACTTGAAATAGCCTTACTTCCCAATACAAAACTTAGAAAATATCGTCCCCAAAATATCCCTATCTACATCGACTTGCCCAGTGATTTCGCCCAAATGATGAAGTGCCTCCCGAATGTCAAACGCCAGTAATTCACCCGTAATGCCACTGTGAATACCATTCAAAACTCGGTCAAGCGATTCATACGATTGTTGCAGCGCTTCAAAGTGTCGCACATTGGAAACAATCGTAGTTTCGGAGTTGAGTTTTTTGGCGAGAACGATGTCGTAGAGCGAATCCTTGAGGTGTTCGATATTCATGTGATTGAGAGCAGAGGTGGTGATGATGTGTTCTGCGTCAATGATTTCGCTTACATAATTTTCGGGCTTGGTATAAGGGTCTAAGTCCATTTTGTTGGCAACTGCAATGATTTCCAAACCCTCTTTTTGCAGTTTTTTGAGGTCTTCGTGGACTTCTACGGGAGAAGTGTAAATGATATCAAAAACGTAGAGTAAAATGGTAGATTTTTGAATCGTTTCCATCGTTTTTCGGACACCGATGGCTTCAATTTGGTCTTGTGCATCTCGAATACCCGCAGTGTCAATCAAGCGAAATTGTACGCCTTTGATATTGACCACTTCTTCAATCGTGTCACGGGTCGTACCTGCAATGTCTGAAACAATCGCACGTTCTTCGTTCAGGATTGCATTGAGCAAAGTGGACTTTCCCGCATTTGGGCGACCTGCAATGACGGTCGTCACCCCATTTTTGATGGCATTGCCGAGGGTGAAAGACTCTCGCAGTCGGCGAATCAAAGTTTGAATGGTCGTCACCAAATCCACCAATTTTTGACGGTCTGCAAATTCCACATCTTCTTCTCCAAAGTCCAACTCCAGCTCTATCAAAGCTGCAAAATTGACGAGTTGTTCCCGCAATTGTTCGATTTGGTTGGAGAAGCCACCCCGCATTTGCTGCAAAGCGATTTGGTGAGCAGATTCGGACTGTGAACTGATAAGGTCTGCTACGGCTTCTGCTTGCGATAAATCGAAACGCCCATTCATAAAGGCTCGAAGGGTGAACTCACCCGGTTTTGCCAAGCGTGCGCCATAGCTGATAAAGAGTTCGATGACTTTCTGGATGATGTAAGGCGAACCGTGACAACTCACTTCGACCACATTTTCTTTGGTGTAGGAGTGAGGTTCTTTGAAGAGGGCGACGGTTACTTCGTCAATGATTTTGTCATGGTCGTCCCGAATCGTTCCGAAGTGTATGGTGTGTGTGGCTTGTTCCAAGAGGTTTTTGCCTCTGAATACTTCATTGCAGATATGGACAGCATTTTTTCCTGAAAGGCGCACTACTCCTATTGCGCCCACTCCTTGTGGAGTAGAAAGAGCTACAATGGTGTCTTCGAGGTCGGTGGCGAGGTATTGGGGCATTTGGGAATTTTGAAGGTTGAATGAAAAAAATATTTATTCCTCTTCCTGCGAAGTAGGCGGCAAATGCTTGATTCTTTTGAGTAAGGCTTCTTCTTTCTCCAAGTCGAATTCCTCCCCCTCATTGGTGTACATTTCCATAAAGGCTTGGGCTTCGGGGCTGTCTAAAAGTGGATGGTTTTTGACCATTTCTTCCAATCCCAATTCAGGTTCTGCTTTTCTATTGCGGTATTCTTCTGTATAAAATTCCTGCAAGTTGCTTGGTAGAGGTTCTAAGGTACTGGCTGAAATCGGTTTTTGAATGTCGGTCTTGTGCTTTTTCAAATCACCATAAATATTGGGGTCAATCCATTGTCTTTTATAGAGCACTTCAATAAGCGGCAATAAGACAATAGCTCTCAGCTTTGTAACTGCTTTTGCAGCACTCGTAATGAAAACAGTGTCCACTAATTTTTCATTTTGTGCGTTTTTGATAAAACGTGTAAAAACCTCTTTGTACCATTCTATCACTTCTTTTCTCCTTTTTGGTTGATGATGTGCTACTTGTGATACGACATCGCTGACCAAAACCTTGTTCCAAGTATAAATATCTTCCTCCTCCGCAAAATCCTTTAAGGTAGATAGTTGATGGTTAGCCAGTGAATAAAGTGGCGCAAATAGGAGGTAGTCCACATCTGTTCCAAACCAAAACTGGGTGAATTCTTCGCCCATTCGGAGGAAATCCAACACCTTCGGCAAACTGTCTTTTGCTTCTAAAGCTGCTAATAAAAAGAGGGTATGAAGTGGGAAAGAACGGTTTTCGGCAGGTAAATCAGTGTTTTTGAAGTGTTCGTAGCGGTACATACTGTCCGCCAAAATAGCTTCGAGGTCGGGTATCAAAAATGTACCGTATTTTTTGACGAGCCCTTCTGCTTCCCTAAAATCAGTGTTTTCAATGGATGTTGTATAAACGAATTGAAGTTCAGAATGCTTCAATTTTGGGGCTTCTGTTGTGGAAGTGTATTCTACTTTTGGAGAGCCTTTGACCTGTTTGGTAACGATTTGCTGTTCTTCCAAGTTTTTTTGGAAACTTTCGATACGGGCCAATGAAATTTCATGAACAAGACTTTGAGTCAATTTATTTGCCTCTCCCAATTCGGTCAAACTCTTCAACCGAATAGATGCTGTGTCCAATTCCCCTACCAACAATTCATAGTGTGCAGCAGCATTTTGGTATGCTACAAACTCGCCAATGTGGAACTGTATGCGTTCGGGTAGAATGGTTCGAATGTCTCGATATTCTCCCAAGAGATGCCCATATTTCACAATTTCCTTTTTGTCATAGATACTCAGTATTTTTTTTGCTATGTTGGCTACAAAATTAGACGGTTCATCAGCCAGACTTGTGAGTCTAATCCCTGTTTTCTGGAAGTAGGCTTCATATCGTTGATTGGCGGTAGGAGTGGTTTGTTCGTTTGGAAATTCATTCATTGGAATATAGGGTATTTAGGATTCAAGAATCGGTAAATTCAAACAAAATTAATCACTTTCTATCACTTTGTTTAAAACCCCTTTGTAGTAGCCCAGAAATGAGCCTTTTTTTTTATTTTTGTATTCATACGAAATAAAATTCATATTACTTTAAATCGCAACAAATGAAAATATTAATGGTCTGTTTAGGGAATATCTGTCGCTCACCTTTGGCAGAAGGTATTCTAAAGCACAAAATCAAAGAAAAAGGCTTGGATTGGGAAATTGATTCGGCAGGTACAGGTGCATGGCATATTGGCGAAAAGCCAGATACTCGGTCCATAGAAGTGGCTCAAAAACATGGTTTGGATATCAGCGACCAGCGAGCCAGAAAGTTTACGGTCAAGGACTTTGACAACTTTGATTTGATTTATGTGATGGACACTTCCAATTATCGGGATGTGATTCGACAAGCAGAAGATCGTGACGAAGAGGACAAAGTAGAGATGATTCTCAATGAAGTCTATCCGGGTATGAATCGAGTTGTACCCGATCCCTATTATAAGCGAGCAGGCTTTGAAGAAGTCTATGAACTTTTGGACAAAGCTTGTGATAAAGTATTGGAAAAATACAATAAATAAGCCGATTATTTGAAGGGAAATAAACCTCAAATAATCGGCTTAGTAAGGGTAAAAAAATAACTCCTCGTTTTCTTTTGCTAACATACCCCATCCCCTTTCAAAAGGGGAATATTGGTCGATGAGTTATTTTTTCTTTTTTACTTACGGTGTTTTGTTTATCGTAGTTTCCAAAATATATTTTGGGTTATGGTTGATTTTACTCTTCAAAAAAACCAACACTTGCTCCAACCCATTCTTTGTCTTTATTGTAGCGAACGCCAATCATTTCTCCTTTACTCAATCGAGCTAAGTTGTTTACCAATTTGGGGCGTTCCCATTCTTTTTTCCAAAGCATCAACATTCTAATTTCGCATTTTACCCCACCATCAGGCGCTGCTAAGACAGGCTCATAGGTTACTTTCTCCTGCAAAATGTAATCATTCAAGTGTTGGGTAGGTATTTCATCCAAATCCGATTTTTTGACATGGAATTTTACTCCAGCTCCTGCAAAAGAATACAAAGGCTTCAATACATAGTTTTCCAAATCTTCGGGATAAGTCTCCAAGTCTCCTACAAAATGTGTTTTGGGAACATATTGACTCTCCAAAAAAGGCATGGTGTATTTACTAATTCTGTAAAACCAGTTGGGATGTCCCAACCATTCTACATCTAAATCGTCTTTGAAGGAAAAATTTCGTTTCAAATCTTTTCGTTGGAGCAATTCATCAAAAATTACTCGGTAGAAAATCTTTTGAATATGGGTTTTTTCTCCTTTATCATTTAAGTAGAACAGTTTCCGACCTTCTTTGAGAACCTCCGTTACACAGATAGATTTGATACCCAATTGACGCTCCGTTTCCCAAAAATCTATTTGTGTCAATTGCTTTTTGGGTTCGATTTCGAGCAAAACTACGTTTTCGGGATTGGAGTCTCCTACAATAACTTCACGCATCAATTCCCGGTACTCTTCAAAGCTCATGCCTCCCAAAAGTGATTGGTAATTTTGGGGAATGTCAAAATGTTTGCGATACATATTCGCTAATAAATCTTGGAAGAAATACAAAGAAGGGAAGCCCTGTACTTCAATGAGTTTGGGGGACAGTTCTCCATTCTCGTCTTTGCAGATTCCAAAATCCATTTGGAGGAACAACGTGTGGTCGTCTTCATTTGGAACTTCAATGCTCAAATCCAAAGCTCCTTGTGTTTTTTCCTTGAAGTCTGCCTGACAGATAGAGTCAGTGATTTCTTCACAAGCCTCTATGATTCTATTTTTCAGATTTTTAGAAACAAAAACGGGAGATTCTGCAATTCTAAATGGAGGAACATGATTGTGCTGTTGCTCAATGTCTTTTAAGAAAGATTGGTATTTTTCTGCCGTAAAAGCATTATTGTATCCCTGACGAATGTTTGATATCATGATTGGTGATTGGTTATTAGTAACAGGATGAATAGTAGTGGATTATTAGTGATAGGGTTAAATAGCAATTAGCGGCTACTGGCTATTTGGGGCTAATTAATTTGTTGATAGTTAGTGGATTAATGCATAGGAGACAAATGTTTTCTAATTATTGACTAAGCCTTTGTCTTCTACTATTCACTGCATTATCCAAAAAAGAAGGTAATATTACTTGGTGGGTCAAAGGAATCTTATCTGGATCGTTGAGATGGTCAATCATACGTTGATATTTTTCCTCACTATGATGTTCGATGATGTATTTTTGGCGTTCTTCATCCATAAAATGTTTGGTCATTCCTTCTGGATCTGCTTCAGGGTGAAACTGTACACCCAAGATTTCTTCAGAAAAGCGCACACCCATAATGGCTCTTTCGAGAGGAATATGCGGGCGTTTCTTCTCTCGGAACAGTACTTTTGCCCCTATTTTTTCGAGTTGTTTTTCGTTTAGTTCGACCACTTGATAAGACCTGAAATCGGCGATGTAAAATGGATTGGGTAAGGGTTTGAAGAAATCATCTTTCAGTCCGTCTTCTGTTTTAAAGACCTTGAAGGTCCCAAACGACATTGACTTTCTTTTGGTGATTTTTCCTAATTTGAAGTGATGGCAAGCCATTTGAAAAGAATGGCAGATAAAAAACACGTATTTTTTTTGGTTTTTGGATACCTTCAAATTGTATTGCCACAAATCGTCAATGAGCTGGTAATAAGGAGTTTCCCATTTAGGGTCACCTTCCAATGGATTCCCCGGACCACCTGTAAAAATGAAAATGTCAAAGTCCTCACACTTGGGAATTTGACACTTACCACGAACATCAAACACTTTAGAATCAAAAGAATGTGAATGTTCTGTAATGATTTCACCTATACATCTCATTCCTTGATTTTCTTCCCCATTGTACATGTCTATAATTGCCAATCTCATATCGTATTGTTTTTTAATTTTTCCTATAAAACAAGATGTGTTAGACTTTCTCAAATCTAACACATCTAAATTAGTTATAAAAATCTATAAAAGTTATGATTTTTACAAGGATTTTAATTTTCATTCAACAAAGCCTGTGCCTGTTCTGCCCATTGATCTCTTTTAGCACGACCTTTGAAGCTTGTCATTAGGCTGTCAACTAAATCATACTCACGCTCGGTCATTTTACTTACTTGCGTAAAAGTGTAAATGCCGATGGAGTTCAATGTTTTTTCCAATTTAGGTCCTACTCCCTTGATTTTCTTCAAATCTTCCTTTTCTTCCTCCGTAGCAGTACCAATACTGTTCAACAAATTGTTTTGCGCTGTTGCACTATCCATTGAAGCCACTTCTTCTACCTCGACTTCCACTTCTTTTTCGATATGGCTGTAAATTTTTTGAACCGCTTCTGTCGCTTGATTCACACCTTCTACGTTCATTGCCGTAAAATCCTTGATGTTGTTTTGCATGAAAGTACCCCAAGTCAGGTTGTTTGCACCTTCTTTGTGCTTCAATGCTCGCTCAATTGCCATATTTGCAGCATTTTCTACAATCCACTCAAAGTTAGCCGCACCTACAGAGGTCAATTCTGCATCTGGAGCAGGATTGCAAAAGTCAATTGCATAAGGAACGCCATCACGAATGGCAAATTCCACAGTATTGAAGTCATAACCCAAGGCATGGTTCAAAGCAATTACATAGTCCTCAACGGTTTTCAATAGTTCAGGAGAGTAATCTTGTGGCTCTTGAACATATCGAAGGTGATGTGGGTTGCGAGGCTCATAAGGCATGATGTGTACTCGGTCGCCATTCAAATAGTAACATCTGAAATAAGAGGTAAATTTAATTTCTTCTTGCAACATCATAACCAACTGATTTGTCTCATTGTAACACTGAAACATGTGGTCAATATTCTCCACCTTGTACACATTTTTCCAGCCACCACCTGCATAAGGTTTCATATAAGCGGGGAAACCAATGTAGTCAAAAATTCCTTCCCAATCCAACAATTGAAGGTTGCGAAATGAATTTTCTGATGTATCATCAGGACGTTCTTTTGAAGGTAATAACACTGTATTTGGTACAGGGATACCTATTTTTTTCGCCAATACATTATTGAAGAATTTTTCGTCAGCACTCCACCAAAATGGATTGTTGAGAACTGCCGTACCACATGCAGCTGCATTTTTTAAGTAAGCACGATAGAAAGGAACATCTTGCGAAATACGGTCAATAATAACGGCATACTCAGTGGGTTCACCTTGTACCACTTTATCAATGCTAACCGCTTCTGCTACAATTCCTTCTACTGCTTTCTCATTGATCCTGTCAATGAAAGCTTGTGGAAAGGTATTTTCTTGTCCAAACAGAATACCTATCTTTTTCATCTTGTTAAGAATATTTATTGGTTGATAATTATAAATGACTAAATTGTGTGATTAAGGGCTAATCTCATTGTGGGAATAGGTGGATAGTAAATGACGATGGGGTTTATAAAATTATAGTAGCATCGTCTAACTATTCATGCTAAAGCATCGAAAGGTAATGAGGGAACATTTCACGCCAAAGAGGCCAATCGTGTTCTTTCCAACCTCTCATATCTAACCAATGATCAATGTTTTTTCTTTTCAAAATAGCTGACATTTCTTCATTGGCTACTCGACAAATATCCCATTCAGAAGTACCCAATACGATTTTCATATTCCAGATAGCAGGATTGTCAGAATTCTGTATAAAATCAATTGGATTGTTGAAGTAAACATTGTCATCATAGTAACCATCCAAAAAAGATTTGATGTCAAAGGATCCGCTCATACTCAACATATGGCTGACCATTTCGGGATGACGAAAGGCAAAATTGGCTGCATGATAGCCTCCAAAACTACACCCTGCAACGGCTACACGACCCGTTGGAGATTTGTGACGAATCTTATTGACGATTTCATCCACGACCATTTTATCATACCATATATGGTTTTGGACTTTTTGGGAAGGATGAATTTTTTTGTTGTACCAACTGAGTTCATTGATACTATCGGGACAGTAAATTGTTACTTTACCCTGCTCTACAAACCATCTAACTGACTCAATAAGTTTGAAGTCTTTGGCTTCGTAGTAACGTCCCATGGTAGTAGGAAAGACAATCACAGGATACCCTGCGTGTCCAAATACTTGCATTTCAATATCTTTGCTAAGATTGGGGGAATACCACTTAAAAAGTTCTTCTCGCACTGCCTTGATAATTTAGAAAAATAAATAATAAGTTGCCTTGTAAACGGCTGCAAAGGTATGATTTTTCTACTCAAAAATATGTATAGTTTACGATTTAATTATTTCTTAACATGAGCGTAAATTATTAAGCAGATGAATATCAATGCAAAAGAAAAAGTGAAAACTACAAAATTCCAAATTGCTCAAAGTGATGTTGGAAATGTTTTTGACAATACAACTTCCACTCATATCTATTGAGGTTTCCGAATGTAGGATTGAAAGCTCTATAAGTCGGGTCATTTTTAAACCTCGCTTCCACTTCTTGTAGTCCCGCCAACAGAGCTGCTTTTGCTTTTTCTAAAGATTCAAAACGGAGATCTTCCGTTTTTCCTTTCTTCAAAATGGGAAGCTGAAAATTCTTGGGCATCGAATAGTAGTTGTAGAGACTCTCTGTGTATTTGTCGACTTTTTCTATTGGAGTAATCAATTCCATTGAAATCTTTTTCAATGCCAATTGATTAAAAAATCCCAAATGCTCGACCATGTGCTGAGCCGTCATGATGCCCCATTTTGGAGGGGTTTCTTCTACTAAGCCCAATAGCTTTTCTTCTACTGCTTCAATGCTGTAATCAAAAAATGGTGATTTCTTTTGTACCAAAGTCAGAATCGTCGCAAAGGCTACCAATTCACTATCTTGATCAAACAACTCTACCAACCATTTCACCACACCCGAAGGATGTTCCTTTCCTCGACTGTCTCTTTCTACCTTTTCTTTGCAGGTCAAGCGGACTTGAATGGTGTCATTGTGATAAATCGGGCGAATAAAACGACATTCATCCAACCCATAATTGGCACCTACTGGGCCTTTTGCAGGACTGACAAACAAACCTGCGGCGGCGGCTAATAGAAAATAGCCATGTGCTGCTCTTTTTTCAAAAATTGTTCCGTCTAAAGAGGTAATATCTGTGTGGGCATAAAAAACATCCCAAGTGAGGTTCGCAAAGTTTTGGATGTCACTGTCCGTAATCGTGCGCTTGTGGGTCAAAATAGACATCCCTGCTTCAATCTCTTCAAAGTGATAACGGAAAGGGTGTTTGGGAGTTTCGACGACCTTAGAACCTGCTTGGTGAATGCCTGTAATGGCCGAAATAGTCGTTGGAGTTCCTTGAATAGCAGTTCGCTGCAAATAGTGTTTGATGCCTCTGATACCACCCATTTCTTCGCCACCACCTGCTCGACCTGGACCGCCATGCACCAAATACGGCAAAGGGGAACCATGCCCCGTACTTTGTTTGGCGTTTTCTCGATTCAAGACCAAAATCCTGCCGTGATGCGAAGCTGCATTGACAACATATTCCCTTGCAATTTGGTCGTCAAAAGTCACAATAGAAGAGACCAAAGATCCTTTGCCCATTTGTGCCAAGTGAATAGCCTCGTCCAGTGATTTATAAGGCATAATCGTACTCACAGGACCAAATGCTTCTCTTTCGTGAACGGCTGTATTCTGCAGAGGATAATCTGTCCGCAATAAAATCGGACTGATGAATGCTCCTTTCTCCGCATCCGCACCCACGACCTTCAATTCTTCCAAACTGCCATAAACGATTTTCGCTTCTTTGCAGATGTCTTGCACCGAATTTCGGACTGCTTCGACTTGCTGTTTATTTATCAAAGCTCCCATGCGAACTTCTTTCAATCGTGGATTGCCAATAGTAACCTTACTCAAAGCATTGCCCAAAGCGATTTGTACATCCTCCAAAAGGTTCTCAGGTACAATAATCCTACGGATAGCGGTGCATTTCTGCCCAGCTTTGGAAGTCATTTCTTTTCGTACCTCTTTGATGAATAGGTTGAATTCGGGGGTGCCAGGAACTGCATCTTCGCCCAAAATGGAGGCATTCAAAGAATCGGCTTCCATCGTAAAAGGAACGGCTTCTTGGATGATGCGTGGATGGGCTTTCAATAATCGCCCAGTTGCAGCCGAACCTGTGAAAGTGACAACATCCTGCGATTCTACGGTATCTAAGATGTTTTTTACCGTTCCGTTGATGATCTGCAATGCACCTTCGGGTAAAATGCCTGATTGGACAATTGCTCTTGCTACTGCTTCTGCTAAGTAGGAAGAGGAGGGGGCTGGTAAAACGACTGCTGGAACGCCTGCCATCCAATTGACAGCACATTTTTCCAACATGCCCCAAACAGGAAAGTTGAAGGCATTGATGTGTACTGCAATGCCTTTTTTGGGCACCATGATGTGATGCGCCATGAACCGTCCACCACGAGACAAGTCAATTGGTGTGCCTTCCACATGAAACGATTGATTGGGAAAGAGTTTTCTCAAAGACGCATTGGCGAATAAATTGCCGAACCCTCCTTCAATATCCACCCAACTGTCGGCGCGAGTAGCCCCCGTTCGATAACTCAATTCGTAAAACTCCTCTTTTCGTTTGGTAAGATAGAGTGCCAATTTTTTCAACATATTGCCACGCTCCTGAAAGGTCATTTTACGCAAAACTTCCCCTCCTTTGGTGCGTCCATATTGTAGAATTTCGGGAATATCCAATCCTTCAATGGCAACACTTGAAAACACCTCACCTGTGATGGCATCAAAAACGGGTGTTCCATCTTCTGTCCCTTCAATCCATTGTCCTCTAACGTAGTGTGGAATTTTTTTCATCTGTGTATTATCGTTTTTTAAAAGTCAGATGGAACCTACCATGAATAAAATAATCATTTCATTCATGGACGTTTCATTACTTCAAAGAGATTTTGGTTTTTCGTATTACAATAAATATATCCTACTCCATACGACTGTACAAAATGATTTTTGAACCACAAAAGTATCAAAAGAGCACAAAAGAGATAGATGAATTTCAGTTCTTTACTTTTGTTTTCTTTGTACCTTTTGTGGTTGAATTAAAAATGTACAGTAGAATGAAATCCTACTTCTTGCTTCCTTGCTAAGCCCTTTCAAGCACCGCCGCATAGCCTTGCCCAACGCCAACACACATGGTAATCAGCGCATATTTTTTACCAGTCAATTGCAGTTCCAATGCTGCAGAATAGGCGAGTCTTGCGCCTGTTGCGCCCAAAGGATGGCCAATCGCAATCGCCCCACCATTGGGATTGATTCGAGGATCATTGTCCTTCAATCCCCATTCTCGGATACAGGCCAAAGCTTGCGCTGCAAAGGCTTCGTTGAGTTCGATGATGTCCATATCATCCATCGTCAAACCCGCTTTCTGAAGGGCTTTATTGGAAGCCGAAACGGGCCCGATACCCATGATGCGAGGTTCTACGCCTACAACGGCCGAACTTACAATTTTTGCCATCGGCTTCAAACCGTATTTTTCTATTGCAGCGCTTGAAGCGATGATGGTAGCTGCTGCTCCGTCATTCAGTCCCGAAGCATTGCCTGCGGTAACGGTTCCACCATTTTCTTTTTTGCGGAAAGCAGGACGAAGCTTCGCCAATACTTCCTTTGAAGTGTGAGGTTTGATGAATTCATCGTTTTCGAATAGAATGGGAGCTTTTTTGCGTTGGGGAATTTCGACCGGAATGATTTCTTTTGCCAAGCGGCCACTTTTTTGGGCATTTGCCGCTTTCATTTGCGACCAATAGGCAAATTCGTCTTGGTCTTCTCGGCTGATTTGATATTTATCCACCAAGTTTTCGGCGGTTGTTCCCATGCCATCTGTGCCATACAAATCGTGCATTTTGCCATTGACAAATCGCCACCCAAAACTACTGTCGTGCATTTGCGCATCTCTGCCAAAGGGTTTGGAAACTTTGGAAATGACCCAAGGCCCTCGTGTCATATGTTCTACGCCTCCCGCAATGAATACATCTCCATCACCTGCTTTGATGGCTCGATTGGCGTGAATGATGGCGGACAAGCCAGATGAACACAAGCGATTGACCGTCTCACCGGGAACAGACCATGGTAAACCTGCCAAAAGTAAGCACATTCTTGCTACATTTCGGTTGTCTTCTCCTGCTTGATTTGCACAACCCATGATGACATCATCATAAGCCGCTTTCGGAATGTTTGGATTGCGTTTTACGACTTCTTCAATCACCAAAGCCCCCAAGTCATCGGTGCGAATGGGGGACAAAGTGCCTGTAAAATTCCCAATGGGAGTGCGAATGCCGTCTATTATATATGCCATGTTTGATTTTAGGTTTTTACTTATTCAAAAAAAGTGCTGTCTTGTTTTGCCATTTTTCGAAGCAGTGGGCTGCAACGATAGCGTTCTTCATGGTATTCTTCAAAAAGGGCATCCATGCGAAGTACACATTCTTCAATACCAATTTCGTCTGCCCATTTCAACAAACCTTTGGGGTAGTTTACACCTTTGGTCATGGCGAGGTCGATGTCTTCTTTTGAAGCGATGTGATACTGCAAGGTGTCTGCTGCTTCGTTGATCAGCATGGCGACTATTCTATCCACAATTTTTTGCCCTTTCGTTTCATCCTTATGCGGTTCTGGGGCTGTTGCATTTGCAGAATAGTCGTAAAATCCTCTGCCCGATTTTCTGCCATTGAAGCCAGCTTCGACCAATCTTTTTTGGGTAAAAGAAGGCTTGTATCTGCCATCGTAATAGAAGGCTTTGAAAACTGTTTCGGTGACAATATAATTCACATCGTGACCGATAAAGTCCATCAGAGTGAATGGGCCCATTCGAAAACCGCCTATGTGGGTTATTGCCCAGTCTATGGTTGGGATATTGGCTATACTTTCTTCGTATATTCGCAGGGCTTCGCTGTAAAATGGGCGAGCCACTTTATTGACAATGAAGCCAGGTGTGTCTTTTGCCAATACGGTTAATTTGCCCCAAGCATCAATAATGGATTTTGCCTTTTCAGTGATTTGGGATTTGGTTTGAACGGCAGGAATGATTTCTACAAGCTTCATCAAAGGGGCGGGATTGAAGAAGTGAATGCCAATGAATCTTTCAGGGGTTTCTAAGGAGGCTGCAAGGGAGGTGATGGAAAGTGAAGAGGTGTTGGAGGCTATAATGCAATCATCTGAAACCAACGGTTCTACTTTTTTGAAGACCTTTTTTTTGATTTCGGTATTTTCGATGATGGCTTCTATGATTAGATTGCAGGGAGCAAATTCTTCAAAATCATTGATATAGGAAATGTTGTTTTGAATGTTAAGGGATTTTTCTTTGGAAATACGCCCTTTTTCGACCAAACGGGCGAGTATTTTGATGAGTTTTTTCTGACTGTTTTCAATCGCTTCTTTGGACAGGTCGTAGACCAATACTTTCCAATCGGCAGTTGCAGCTACTTGTGCAATGCCGCTACCCATAGAACCTGAACCTATTATTCCTACTGTCATTCTGATATTGAGTTTTTGAAGTAATGATGCAAACTAACAAATGTTAGCCTTTAGACAAAAGAAATGCAACTTTTCCTTCTGCAAATTTGCTGTATGCAAAATCGATTGAGTTATTTTGAGGCAATATCCTTAAGCGATGCTGTCAACTGTTCGGTTACAGAATCTTCCTTTAGGGTTGTTTTGCGGAAGTAATAATACAGCACTCCACATCTCAAAATAAGGGTGAGCATAATGGGAATAAAGGCGATGTGCAATGTTTGTGGCAGTAGGCTCCAAAGTAATAAAAAAGAGGTGTTTAGTACTGCAAAGAATAGAAAATAAAGGTATATCCGTCTGATTTTTGAAGCTTTGAAGAGAAGGATAAATGTAAGAAGATGTATGGGATTTGCCCATAAAATATTGAAATTGTTGTCAGTCGTTGAATGATCCGTTGCAGCCCACAACAAAAAGAGGATTAAGCCTGCTGTACCTACAATCAAAAAAATTAGTTTGTCCAAATATAGTTTGTCGAGATTGGGTGGGCGGTAAAATGACCATGCCAATATCAGAAGAAACAAAAGAGAAAATACGAAAATAGGTCGTTTCCAAAATGGGTAATCGGACGAAATCGGTGGTTTGTCGACAATGGTTGTTTTTTGTTTGACAAAAGGGATTTTCTCTCCGTTTTTGAGGACAAAAGCATTGTCGAAAGCAGATTCCAAATATTCGGGCAAAAACATATAATTGACGGGTTCTGCAATTTGATCCACATCCGCACCCAAAGCCAAGTCTATCCCAAAATCAGACCATTGCTTGCTTGTCAAGTTTTGATCCAATAGCTGCCGAAAGGTTTTTTGTTCTTCAATAAATTCGCTTTCAAATAACAAAGAGTCTCCCAATACTTCCACGAATATGTCTCTGATTCGTGAGGAGCAATTGTCGAAAAAGAAGTCGTATAGATAGTAGCGATTTTCGGGGAGGTAATTGACTTCCAACATATCGAATAGCTGCTGTTTGGCCGCCGAATCCAAAGCTAAGGTTTGCTGAACGACTGCTCGATTTCTGATATTGTAAGCGTATTGGAATCGTCTAAATGGGTCTTTGTCCATTTTGTAGTTGAGCTTTCCTCGCATAAATTTGACGTAAAATCCTGGGGTGTCGAAGTCGAATGTGCCGTAATTGTATACATTGTCAATGCTTTTTATGGGGTCGTGAACCCGTATGGCGCTATGCCCAAAAGCTGCGTACAAATCTTCCCCCGAATCGCAGGTCATTAAACTCACCTCTGCTTGATTCGATAGGGTAGGAGCCGCTATTGAAGGGAGTGGAGCTACACAAAGTAGTATCCAACAAAGTATTGAAAAAGGACGTTTCATTGAAGTAATTTTAAATTTTGTTTTTCAGCGCTCCTAATTTTTATCCCTTATCTTCAATCGAACCCACATTTCGCTTTTGGGGCGCAAGGTAACTAAGGGCAAAATATCTATTTTTTGATTGTCCACCCATTCAATTTGGAAATTTCGAATCAATTCTGCTAAAACCAATTGCATTTCCATATAGGCAAATTGCTGTCCAATGCAGAGACGAGGACCTCCGCCAAAAGGAAAATAACTAAAGGTCGGGCGTTCTTTTATGGCTTGTTTGGTGAAACGATTGGGATCAAAATGTTCAGGGTTTTCCCAGTATTTAGGATTGCGGTGTGCGCCATAAATGAACAAGTTGACAATCGTGCCTTTTGGCAAATCAAATTCTCCTAACTTGTCGTCTTCCAAAGGTACTCTGTCCATGATCCAAGCAGGAGGATACAAACGCATGACTTCTTGAAGCACTTGTTTGGAGTATGAAAGATGTGGAATATCTGCAAAAGTTGTCAAGCGATGGCTCAAAACTTCTTGAACTTCCTTCAATACTTGGGCTTCAATGTCGGGGTGTTGCCCTAAAAGATACCAAGTCCAAGCTAAGGCGTTGGCAGAAGTTTCGTGTCCTGCTACAAACAAAATCAGACTTTCGTCTCTTAGTTGCTGTTCGCTCATGCCTTCTCCTGTGTCTTCATAGCGAACACTGAGCAACATATCCAAGAGGTCGTCTTGTTGCTCTTCGCTGTTCCTTCGATTGTTGATGATGCCTCGAAGTAGCTTGTCCAGCTTACCTGAAAATTTTGCTTGTCGCCTATTTTCGCCACTTATAAAATACCAGGGACGAAGATAAGGCTGTCGTACTTTGGAAACAATGAATTTCTGTTGTTCGGTAATCACCTCATCTATCACCTCCAATTCTTCTTTCGTAATGCCCGTTCCGAACAAGGATTTGGCGACTATTCGGAGGGTGATTTTCATCATTTCTTTGGACAAATCTATCACTTCTCCTCTTTTAGCGTAGGCTTTCCATTCTTCGATAAATTCTTGTGTCTCTTGCTGCATAATATCCACCAAGGCCTGCAATTTTTGGCGATGAAAACCTGGCTGAATCAATCGCCTTTGTCTAAGCCAATAACTACCATCAGTGGTCAATAAGCCATGCCCAATCTGGTCGGCAAGGGTTTTAATGATTTTTGACTTGTGGTAATTTTTGTGGTTTTTTTGGAGAATATGCTGAATATGAGCTGGATTTTGCGTCAGAAGTACTTTATTTGGTCCCAAATAAGTCGTATAAGTGTCTCCAAAGATTTTCATGCTTTTGGTAATGCTGGGAATAGGGTTGGCTGCAAAATCTTTGATTTTCCAGAGTGCTTGGAAAAAAGAAATTTTAGGAGGGCTAGGAGATTGGCTCATATCATTGAAATGGTTAACGGTTTGACTGCAAAAATAATAAACGAATTTTCAAGAAGGAAAAATTGATTTTTGAACCTTTTTTTGAAAAAATATAGTTTTTGACATATACTTAGCATAATTATTGCTCATTAGTGTCCTAGTTGAGACAGCGTAATGTCATAAAAACTTAGTTATTTTGCCCAAAGTTAAAAATCTACTTTAGAATGAAAGACAATTGTTTAAAAACTGCGATACTTTTATTCACCCAAACTCCTCATAGTATATTGAGTCCTAAAAATTTGGCGTTGAATATGGAGTATAATGACTCTAATATTCTGGAAAAAATAGTGGGTCAGCATCTGATGCAAACCGCCAAATCTACAGGATTGCCTGTTTATAAAATAGATACAGCCAACCTGATTGGAGCAAATTTTGGATACAAACTCGTCTATGCTTTTGACAAACTCTTTGGTATGGATTATGAGCAGGTCATTGTGATTGGCAATGACTATTTGAACATCTCCACAGAGACACTTATTGCTGCCCAACGTATATTAGGATCGAAGGATCTCGTAATCGGACCAACCTTCGATGGAGGAAGCTATTTATTCGGCTGTTCGAGATGCGCTTTTCCTCGTGCTGAGATTATGGAGCTTCGTTGGGGGACGAATCATTTATTTGAAGATGTGATGATGAGTGCTGCAATAGACAATTTGAGTATTGGTTTTTTGCCTACCGAAATAGTGATGGATACTCCTAGTGATTTTCAACTCTGCCTTCAAAAATACCCTCCTTTTGAAAGCTTGGCTACTCAAATTGAAGACATGGTAGATGCTTTTGAAACTTCTACTTTGAGTCAAGAACTTCCCGAATATGTTGACCAACGTATTTTTTATACTCCCGCTTATACTTTGTCTTTACCTATTTCTGATGGAAAAGAGGTTTTTCAGTTTTGTTTGAATTGATTGGAATAAGGATGTTGTCGTAGGGAAAGTATTTTTGTTGTTGGGAAAGTTGTGGTGTTATATTTCGTTATTAAGGGAACTGAACTTAACTGATAGTCAGTTAAAGGTTTGAAATGTCATGCCTCATACATTTAATAAAATGTTAAATATTTTATATTTTTGGTGAACTAGTTTCACCTATTAAATATAATATGGTTTCAATAATAATCTTGTTCAGTTGGCCTTGGCGTAACAAAGAGGAGAATTATTCTGATGATGAAATTGTGGAAGGATTGAAGAATGATAATCCTGCAATTTTTGAATTTTTGGATAGGAAATTTAGGCATAAGGTGATTACCTTTGTAGGCAATAAAGGTTCAATTAATTCAAAAATGGACGGGGATGATTTATATAACATTTGTTTGTACGAGGTTATCATACAAATAAAAAGAGGTAGCTACAACCCCAACTACAAGTTTGCAGGCTTTTTTTATAGGGTTTATTCTAGAAAATGGTATAGGCTACTAAGAAAACGAAATATAAATATTGAAGTTACAGAGCAGTTTCCAGATGAAGATTCTTCCAATCAATATGAATTCCTAGAAGAACTAGGCATAAAAGCTAAATATCTGGAATTGGTTAAGGAATATTTATATAAAATAAGAGAGGAGTGCACTGAGTTACTAAATCTGTTTTACTATCAAAATTTGAATGCAACTCAAGTTGCATCCTTATTAGGGAAGACAGCAACAACAATTCGACAAAATAAAAGACGGTGTTTACAAAAGATTAAAGATGCAATTCAAGCAGATTCTCGTTGGCATCAGTTATGATTTTGGAACTTAATAGACTTTCTTATAACAGAACTAATAATCAGAAATTATGAAAACTTATTCATTCACGCGATAAAAAACCTATCTTATGAATAATTCCCCACAACGTGATTTATCATCTGATGATGCGATTGTTGATTATATAGATGGTAATCTCAACTCAGAAGAAGTGCAGTTATTTGAAGGTTTAATGGAAAAAGATGCCGAGTTTCATAAGAAAGTTGAAATTATGAGAGCAACAACTCAACTTTTTAAATACCCTCATTTAGAAAAGAGTATAGATTTAATTAAAAACGCCCAAAAATCTGTTCAGGAAAAAAAAGCACAAGAAACAACTTCAAAAAGAATTCAAAGAGAATTTATTATACGTATAGCTGCTGCTTTAATTGGAGTAGTTTTTTTTGTATGTATATGGATTCTCATCACTGACAAAAATAGTTATTCCGAAATCATAACAATCGTTGGTGAGGCATTTTTAGAGCCTCCTTCTTCAAGTATTCACACTACTATGTTTGATAACCTTAATGGGCTGATTCTTTCAGAAAAGGAAGCAGAAGAAGCTAAAAATATTCAAGATTATGTATTATCTGAGTATAAACAAGCCAATTATAAAAATGTAAAAGAGAAGATTGAAGATACTTATCAATCCAATAAAGTACTTTATTTGAATGAATACACGCTTTATGAGGCCCTTTCGACTTATCACTTAAATGACAAAGAGGCAGCGTTAAAAGACTTTGAAAGTATCGTTGTTAATGACAGTTTGAAGATAGAGGTGAAGACAGAAACTTATTGGTATTTGGCATTGGCATATTTGGAAAAGAAGAAAACAGAAGAAGCACAAAGGCAACTTAACTATTTGAAAATGAAAGGAAATCTTGATTACTTAAAAGATAATAGAGCTAACCGAGAAGAACAAATAAACAAATTATTGAAGTTGATTAATAAATCATATCAAAAGAAAGAAAGTGAGTTGTGATAGTTGGTATGATTTGAATTGGAGGAGATTACCCTTTCCGCTTCTTCCCCACTTCATAAAAATATTGCATTCCCACAAAAACAGCCAAAACATAGCCCAAAGCCATAAAAGAAAGGATGGTGCTCCAAGTATTCGTCAAAAAGTGTAGAACAATAAAATAAGTAAAAACAACAGTTATAGTAGCTAAACCTACAAATACCCATGTCACTTGATTGTCTTTCAATCCACAGTAGGCTAGATGATGCGTAGTATGGTCTCGACCACCTACAAAAGGAGATTGACCCCGACGGATTCGGCGCACAAAAACAGTCGTTGTGTCTATGATAGGCAACATGAAAACCAAAAGAGGTAAAACAAATTGTTGTAATGAAAGACCTACGGTATCGGTCATTTCTCCTCTAAACTGCCACATATATAAGATACTGATAACCGACAAAAAAGCTCCCAAAAACTGACTCCCCGAATCACCCATATACATTTTGGAGGGATGCCAATTGAAGTACAAATAACTCACCAAAGCCGCCAAAACCCCTACAATTACAATAACATAAAAACTTGTTAGTGCACCTTGTAAATATAATATGACCAAGGCTGCCCCCAAAATAAAGGCAGAAACACTCGCTGTGATGCCGTCCATGTTGTCTAGCATATTGATAGAATTCATCACACCCACCACCCAAAAAACGGTAAACAATACATCGATAATCCAGATATTTGAAATAGGTATCAGAACGCCCATTGCAATCATGACAATTGCACAAGCCAACTGTCCCAAAAATTTGAATCGAGGAGGGGTATTGTAGGAATCATCTACCAAGCCCACAATGAACCCCAAACTTGCACTGCCTAAAAGTGCCAAAAGCTCGCTATTGAAGAATAATTCGGAGTGAAAAGGAAGTAAAAAATAAGAACAAACAGATAGTAAAAAAAGCATGAAAAAACAGAAACCACCAATTTTGGGTTTGGTTTGAGAAGCCCAACGCACCAAGTTTTCATGTCCGTTTTGTTGGCGTGTGCCAATGTTTTTTAGAAACTTTAGAAAGAGTAAGCTTAAAACAATGGTAAAAAAAACCGCTACTACAAAAAAAAGGGCATAAGTAGCCAATTGAAAGGAAGTACTATTGAAGTTGAAGTCGCTTAAATTCATACTAGTGATTAGTATATTGGTAACGGGTGATTATTTTCTCAAGACAATTAAATTAGTTGTATAAAAGCCTACCAGTCATTTGATTTTTAGCGTATAAAGTCATTGTTGCGTTTGGTCGCAGATGCCACTGCAGTTTCCAAGGTCAAGGAAGAAGTTCTTACCTGATTGCTAGCTATTGCCATTGTAGAAGGAATGGTAGATATTGGGTATATCCTTTTATATACAGGAGCATGTTTCCAAAGCAACTTATCGTATAGTTGTGCCATATCTCCTGTCAAACGTTGGTAACTGTATTTTTGAGCAACATATTGGTATCCATCTTGTCCCATTTGATTTCTCAATGTGGAATTTTCTACCAATTCCTGCAAATTGTGAGCAAAACTCTCTACGCATTTTGAAGGAGATAACAAAGCCGTTTGATTGGGAATGACCACATCTTTTACCCCTCCTACATCGGTTGTCACAATGGGTTTATTTGCGGCTTGTGCTTCAATAAGGCTCACAGGTGTTCCCTCATTGAGCGAACTCAATGCAACGAGATCTACACCTGCGTACACCTCATCTACGTCTGTAATCCAAGAGGTGAAAGTCAATGGAGCTTTGTGAAAGTTTTCAGGAGTCGCAAAGGGAATGTTTAGTTCAGTGGCCAAATTTTCCATATTGTGTCTCTCCTCACCTCCACCTACAACGAATGCTCGAATTTTCTGCGAACTGTTGTTGAGTAATTGCTTCAAAGCATTGAGAAACAAAGAGTGGTTTTTAATTGGTACAAGGCGACCCACAATTGCAATAGCGATTTCGTCGTCTGCAATTTGGTATTTTTGGCGAAAATCAATTCGCTTGTCTATTTGGTTGTCTTGGAATTTGGAAAGGTCAAAACCCAAAGGAACGACTTCAATGTGATCGGGTTTACACACTTGATAATCTTCGCTCAGCTCTTTCTTTTGTTTGGGGCTGATGGCTACAATTTTACTACTGTGCTTTGCCAAATAACGTTCTACTTCTAAGTAAAAGCGGGTTTTGAGTGCGCCAAAATAAGAGTGAAATACATGACCATGAAAAGTGTGAACAATCACAGGTACGCCACATTCTTTTGCTGCCAATCGTCCCAATGCGCCAGATTTTGCAGCATGAGTATGGACGATGTCGGGCTTGTATTTTTGGATAATTTTTTTGATATCTTGGTAAGCCGCATAGTCTTTCGTTGGGTGAACCGAGCGATACATATTGGGTATGTATTGAGGCTTCAATCCCATTTTATTGAGAATGAACTCTGAACTTGCTTCTGATTCTTCCTTCATCCCCGCGACTATCTGTGTCTCAAAAGAGGGAGATAGATGCTTTGATAATAAAGCTACATTGAAGGTTGGACCTCCTAAATTCAAACGGTTGATGATGCGTAAAATTTTGGGCATGTACCACTTGTTTAGTCAATAATGGAATGGTGAAAAATTGCAGTAAAGATTCTTTTTTGGAGAACATCTTGTTGCAATTATCGAATGAAAACAAATGTACGAAAAACTGTCATTTTGAAGTGTTTTTTTAGAAGAAATATGCTTAGACTTCTGATTTTTTTTTGAAGGATGCAAGATTTAAAAGGAGATATTATTGAAATAAATAATTGATTATCAATGTTTTTTGTTGGGAACTCGTGATTTTAATCTCTTAAACAAACCTTCTTTGACTGCTAACTTTTGTTTGACCTATTTATTCATATTTTCTTTGGGCTTATTGAAGCAAATCGTAATGACATAGATTTACTATTTTTGAGAAGGCAAACTGAAATATTTTGGAATTTGGACTTCGGACTTCGGACTTCGGACGAAGGAGCAAAGAGGCAAGAAGAAGGATTTAAGTCTTTGATAATTGACCATTTGCGACTAAACCCTTAATTTGGTTAAATTTTTTATTTGCATAGCATTATGTATAGTTTTTTATGTTCTACTTCTTCCGTCCAAAGTTCTAATTTTTATGTGTGCTCCTAAAAAGAATGGGCAGATAGTTCATCGAACTAACTGCCCATTTTCTGTATAGAATAACCTCAGTTTATGGGGTATTCACCAGATAAAATCTAATTTAAATGTATTAATAACCCAAACCCAAAGAAGAAAGAGTTTCTTTGTTTAGGTTACCCAATGGTAAGCCTTTAGCTTGTTGGTATTTTGTCAAAGCGGCTCTTGTTTGAGAACCCATAACACCATCAATAGGACCTGGTTCGTAACCTTGGTCTTTCAAAGCTTGTTGAACACGACGAATCACACCAGGAGTCGTATCAGCAGCACAAAGAATTTCTACCCATTGAGTGAATCCACCTGCACGAACCAATTGTTGTTCGTTAACAGTTTTGTACTCAGCAGGAATCAATACTTCATTGGTGCTTGCAGGAGAAACCAATATACGTTTTTTGATAGTTGTGTATTCCGCAGGAACTTCAACTTCTCTTACTGTAGCAGGAGAAACCAATACACGCTTCTTGATGGTTTTGTACTCAGCAGGGATTTCGACTACATTAGAGCTACCAGGATTTGCCAATACTTGTTTTGAGACCGTTTTGTATTTAGCAGGAATCTCTTCCCAACACATTACATAACAATCTTCTGGATTAGCAGAAAAACAGTTAGGTGTTTTCTTTTTCTTTACCCATTGACCAACAGCAGGCTGAATCAATACTCTTTCGGTAGTAGTAGTGTAACGTGGAGCTGAATCAACTACTTTCGTAGAGGCTTCTTTGATCATTACTTGTTCTGTAACAGTTTCGTAAACTGCAGGTACAGGAATCAGCTTCTTTGAAGCTTCTTTCACCATAATTGTCTCGTCTCTTGTTTCGTAAACGGCAGGAGAACTGACTTTCTTAGTAGAAGCTTCTTTCACCAATACTTGACGGCTTACAGTTTCGTACTGATCTGCAATTTTACATTTTGCATAACAAGTACCATAGTTCGTAGGAACAGGAGGCATGTCGTCAAATGCATTTTGTGCCATAGCTACAGTGCTAACACAAAGTAAAATTAATAAAACATTAAAGAGTCTTGTTTTGAACATAGCTATATGTTTATAAGTTATAAAAATAAATGAATTTTGATTTAGTATGAATATTCCTGAAAACAAAGATTTGGACACAAAAAGCAACCAAAAGTCACAGGAATATGAAAACAAATGCAAAAGTAATAGAAATTAGGGACTTAAAACTTTATTGAAGGGGTTAACCAAAAAAAACGCTATGGAGAATTAATTTTGGGTAAATTTAATAAAAAATGTATTAACGGACATTAATTTTACATTAAATCAAACAAATTTTTCACTCCAACTACACGTTTAACCACAAATCCCTCTGCAAATCTGCAACCTGCTTGTTTACCTACTTCTCTACTTCTGGCATATATAATATCTAAATAGTCTGGATTAGATATATATGTTTCAGGTTCTTCTAACTCTGTTTTGTATTTTTCATTGTGAACTTGTGATACATACGCCTTCGATGCTTCAAGTTTTTTCTCTATGTAATCAGAAATATCTACTACGAAATTTGGAGCTATATAAGTATCTTGCAAATAATGATAAACGGCGGTAGGTCGCCACACATCTTGCAATGTGCCTTTTTCATCGAGGGTCTCTATTTTTCGCAAGCCTGCTAAAAAACAAGCTTCTGCTACTAAATCAGCTGCTCTACCATGATCAGGGTGTCTATCATATAAGGCAGGTGCTAAGACAATCGAAGGACGGTATTGGCGAATTTTCTTGATCAGTGCAATTTTGTGCATACTGTCATTGGTGAAGAATCCATCTGCAAAACCCATATTGTCTCTTATCGTTAAGCCCATAATTTTAGCCGCATTAGCCGCTTCCTGATGTCGTTGGGCAGGGGTACCTCTTGTTCCTAATTCCCCTCTCGTCAAGTCTATTACGCCAACTTTTTTACCCATCTCAGCATGACTGATCAGTGTGCCGCCACAAGAAAATTCCACATCATCAGGATGTGCTCCAATTGCTAAAATATCTAATAATTGCATAGTTGTTCTTTTTTTTAATAACAAAGCGAGTAAAACAAACCGTTCTTACTCGCAATGATACAAATAAATCGTTATGTAAATTAAAAAAACTACACCATTTCTGCAATTCTCACCTCTTTTAAGGATGCCGTTTTCGGCATAAACACTTGATTATAAGTTGTTTTTTTATTTGCAATGTCAATCGCACTTACTTTTTCCAGAGCTTGTCCAATATCCCAAATAATATCTTCAAAATGTTCGATGCCAATAGACAAACGAATCAATTTTTCGGTGACACCCATTTCCTTTTTACTCGTTGGATCTACTCCTGCATGAGTCATTGTAGCGGGGTGCTGCGCTAACCCCTCAGTACTTCCCAAACTAACCGCCAATTTGAACATTTTCAGATTGTTCAAAAACTGAAATGCTTCTTTTTCGCCTCCGCAAATGTCAAAAGAAATCATCGCTCCAGGGGCGGTATATTGTCGCTTGTAAATTTTGTAGGCAGCACTTTCTTCCTTCAATAGACCTAAATAATAGACCTTTTCGACTTTGGGATGTTGATCTAAAAAGTGAGCCACTTTCTCAGCATTTCTCATTTGCTGTTCCATTCTGACCTTCAATGTCTCCAAACTTCGCAACAACAACCAACAAGTATGAGGACTTGCCATATTACCCAAAAACGTTCGCAAAGTTTTTACTCTCAGCATGGTTTCGGCATTTCCCAATACTGCCCCAGCTATCAAGTCACTATGACCTCCAATGTATTTTGTAGCAGAATAAATCACAATGTCTGCCCCATGTTTTAAAGGGTGCGACCACAAAGGGCCCATATAAGTATTGTCGACGGCCACTTTTACGGCCTTGTCTGCTGTGCTAAAATACTCGGCTATCTCTTTGCAGCAGTTGATGTCAATGAGTGCATTTGTAGGATTTGCAGGAGTCTCGATGTAAATCAAAGCCACTCTGTCTGCTTTTCCTGATTGTTCCATCACTTCAATGATTTCTGCTTTGCTTTGACTCGGTTTGAAGCCAATTCCTTCAACGCCAATTTTGGGAAGTAAGTGATGTATAAAATGATCCGTGCCTCCATAAACAGGTGAACTATACAAGACCACATCTCCAGGCTTCAAAAACTCCAATAAAACAGTACTGATGGCAGACATGCCGCTTTCAAACACTGCACAATCATCTGCTTCGTCCCACAAACACAAGCGATTTTCCAATATTTCCAAATTCGGATTGTTGATTCGGCTATAAATTAAGCCCAATTCTTCGTTTTGTTCTTTTGCTCGAAGCCCATACGCCAATTCAAAAAAGGCTTTACCTTCTTCAGCAGTCTTAAAGACAAAGGTAGAAGTTTGAAAGACAGGTGGTTTCAATGCCCCTTCTGAGAGTTCGGGTTTGTAACCATAAGACATCATCAAACTTTCTGGAAAATATTGGTGTTTGTTCATTTTTTGGCTGTTTTGTTTGTTGAAAAATACTCTGCAAAATTACTGATTTAAAGATTTTGTTTCTATATTTGAAGTTATTAAAAGAATTAATCGTAGATATAAGAGGTTATTGAAGAAAATTAATCTTTTACGAGAAATTAACTTTATACAAAAAGAAAAAAAATCTGCAATATGGATTATCAGATAGATGCAATCGACAAGAGAATCCTTCAATTGCTGCAAAAAAACGGCAAAATCAAAATCAAGGAAATTGCAAAATCCCTCAAAATGACCAATACACCGATTTTTGATCGAATCAAACGGCTGGAAAAAGAAGGATATATTGAAGGATATGCTGCAAGACTTGCCAAAGAAAAATTGGGCTTCAATTTGGTCGCTTTTTGTTCGGTGACATTAGAAAAACACAACAAGGAATATTTGAATCAATTTTTGGAGGACATTCAAGAAATTCCCGAGGTGATTGAATGTTATCACATTGCAGGGATGTTCGATTATCTATTGAAAATCTATTCCAAAGATATGGTGGATTACCAGCATTTCATTACCCGAAAACTGGCTGCATTGCCGAATATAGGTCGGGTACAAAGTTCTTTTGTGATGACTGAAATCAAGAACAATCAGATTCTTCCACTTTGAAGTGAAAACGACAATAAGAATGGAGATAAAACCACAAATTCCCAAACCTTCTACTGCAATCGAATGGAACGAAACCCTTGCGGCTTGGACTGTGTGGCGATATGAAGAGGTAAATACAATTCTCAAAGATGCCCGCTTTTCTGCAAATGCGACTTCGGTAAAAGATTCATTTGAAGCCTCCAATGCTATTCACGCCAACCTTTCTTCTTACCGCCCTCATTTTTCACAAACCATTCAGAAGAAATCGACTTGGTCAAAATCGCAAATGACAAAAATAGCGGAGGAGATTTGTCATTCGATAAAAGCAGGACAAATATTTGACTTTCAACAAAAAATCGTTTTGCCTTGGTGTCAAAAAATGGCGAGAACCTTAACAGGAATTGAAGTAGAAAAAAGAGAAATGGAGCTTTTACTGCAATACGCAAACACCGTTTTTTTGATGACCGATGGGAATAACAAGCCCAAAGCAGAAACGGCAACAATTGCCTTATCTCAATTTTTCCTTCAATTGATGGAGAAACGAAGCCAATTTCCCAAAGACGATTTGGTGAGCCTTTTAGTACAAAATAAGCAAGCTCACTCGATGTTTTTATCGCCTACTATTCAGCTATTTGTAGGTTTTGTTACATCACTACCGCTTCTGCTCGGAAATGCACTTTTGACCTTATTAACACAACCGAATTTTGCTCAAAGATTTGTAAAAGAGCCTACTCGATGGCTCAATGAGTTGTTGCGTTATGCGGGACCTGCTCAATTTGTCTATCGTTTGGCAGCGACTGATGTGCAGGTAGGAGAACATACTTTTAAGTCTGGAGATAGATTGGCTTTGCTGCTTTCTCACGCCAATCGAGATGCAGATATATTCAATGAACCTAATTTGCTGGATTTGAAACAAAATAAAGCTATAAATTTGAGTTTGGGCAGAGGCACACACGCTTGTTTGGGTTCGCCCTTGATTCGGGATGCTTGCATGATTTTGCCCTCTATGCTTTTGAACTCTTTAGAGGATTTGCAGCCGACTATCGAAGAGGTGAAATTTGGAGGAAGTCGGGCGATTTGTGGGGTTAAAGTATTGAAGATAAGGGTGTAGCATTGAAGTAGGAAATCAGAAGCAAGACCACATTCTTAAAAAACAAATAAATCTTGCTTCTCACATCCTTTCTCTTGTTTCTAATTATTCGTGCTTATGCCCATCTTCTTGATGTTCAGCATTCAGCACATAATCCATTCCACAAACAGGGCATTTGCCAGCAGCATCGCTCCCACTACCCTCACAGTGCATTGGACATACATAAGTAGAACTATATTCTTTGCTCGTCATATCCACACCAGCTTCGTCTCCGTGATTGTGACCTTCATGTGCATCATGGTCGTGACCCTCGTGTGCATCATGATTGTGTCCTTCGTGTGCATCGTGCTTTTCTTCAGTAGAATGGTCGTGTCCTTCGTGTCCATCATGGCTGTGAGAACTTTCTCCACCACAGGCACTAAGCGTAAATGCAACCAAACCGATGACCAAAAAAGAGAGTAAAAAGTTAAAATTTGTCTTCATGTTTCTGAAAAATTATAAAATTATAAAATGATAAAAAGAATCCTCTGCAAGATACCCATTAGTGAGGAATGTGAAATTAAAATATGGATAAAAATGGCGAGATTATTCCTTACACATCCTGTCCACCAAGCGCTGAATAAATTCTGTTCCTTTGTCCAGTTGTTCACAACTGATGAACTCATTGGCTCGATGGGCTTGGGTGATAGAACCTGGTCCACAAATCACTGCTTCAAATCCACCTTCCGAAAACTGGCCTGCTTCTGCTGCAAAAGCCACCGTCTGTAGTTTGTCTACGCCTGTCAATTCTCGAATCAAAGGCACAATAGATAGTTCTTCAGGCGTATCTAAAGGCGGAACAGGTGGGTGATGCGGCGTGGTTTGAATGACAAAATCGGAAAACCGTTTTTGAAGAATCTGAGTGCGTTCACTGCAATATGCTTCAAAGTCTGCCAAAATATATGCTGTTTTATCTCTTGGAATGGTTCGCAAATCCCAACAAAAGCGACATTTATCCGCTACAATGTTGTGCGCTACACCGCCTTCCACTATGCCAATGTGTATGGAACTGTGATTGGGATCAAATCGGCCATCGGTATGCCCTGCTGCAATGAGTTCATCCATTTTGTTTTCGAGCCACAAAATCAACCGAGCCGCTTCATGAATTGCGCTGACCTCTTTTTTGATGCCGCTGCTGTGTCCTGCCGAACCATTCACCACCGTTTCAAAAACGGCAATTCCTTTTTGCCCAACCACAGGCTGCAACAAAGTCGGTTCTCCAATAATGGCATATTTAGGTTTTTCGGTATAGGTGTTTTTAATCGCTTCTGCAAGCATTGGCCCACCCAAGCAACCCACTTCTTCGTCAAAGGAAAAGGCGAGGTAAATGGGTTTTTGAAGGTTTGCCGCCAACATATTCGGAACATTGGCCAAACAGCAAGCCAAAAATCCTTTCATATCCGCCGAACCTCTTGCATACAGTTTGCCGCCTTTTTCTACCAATTCAAAAGGGTCTGTATCCCACGCCTGTCCTTCAACGGGCACAACGTCGGTATGTCCAGACAAAATCACTCCGCCGTCTACGGCAGGGCCGATTCTGCAATGCAAGGCTACTTTTGTTTTTTCGTCATTATAGGCTAAGTGATAACCTACGCCTAAATTATGCAAATATTTTTTAATATATTGAATTATTTCGATATTGCTTTGTCCACCTAAAATAGGGTAGGAGATGAGGTTTTGGAGAATGGAGTGGGTTAGGGTCATTGTTTTTGTATATAATAAATTTGGAATTTGCCTCACTAAACCGCCTCCTTCAATAATTCCTCTAAAAAGGCCGTAAAGTCCTTTTTGAAATTATCGTATTCACTCGTTGCAGGACCTGTAAAACCCGTATGAATCCGTCGAACGTCACCGTTTCGGTCAATGAAAATCGTGGTCGGAAAAGATTTTACCTCATCCAACATTGGTAAACTTTCAGAAGCAGCGTCTTTAGTAGCCTTACCTGCATAGAGCATATCGTATTGAATGTCAAAACGCTTTTTGTAGGCTTCCAATAGTGGTTTTGCAGCTTGTAGTTTGTCCGCTTTCTCATAAGCAAGCGCAATCATTTCCAAGCCTTGATCTTTGTATTGTTTGTAAATGTCGCTGTAAAAAACCGATTCATCCATACAGTTTGGACACCAAGTTCCCATAATCTGTACCATTACCACCTTGTCTTTGTACTTTGGGTCGTCCAAAGAAACTTGTTTCCCCTGCAAATTAGGAAACCTAAAATTGAACTTGTCATGGCCTTTTTTGAGTAGGGTCATTTTGTGGGGGTCAATGAGGCTTGCTGTATCGTTGCGAGAAAAGTGCATATCTGCTACATAGTGATTGCCCGACCAAAAAGTTCCGACCAAATCACCGCCTTCTTGCACTTCTGCCTTGAACAAAAAAGCATGTGCGCCATCAAAAGTAGAAAGATTCATTTCCTTGCCAATCATCAAACCTTCAAGGTATCGGTAATCGCCCGTAGGAGTCATAAACGTTCCCGAAATGACTTCTCCATCTTGCTTAAATTCTCCTATTGCATCATCTTTACCCGAGCGGTCTTTTGCGATGAACATCCCTGACCAACGTCCTTCAATATTGGCCGTAGGGTCATTCACCGTCCGCATATCGAAGCGAGTACTGTCGTTGTGTCGGGCATAAAAAGAAAGGCTGTAATCGTCTCCTTTGGCGTAATTGTGCCATTCACCCATGATTCGCATGGGATGCCATTTTCCTTTCAATTCAGAATTGAATACAGGCAATTTTATATACACCGAATCCTCTGTAAAAGTCACATCATCCACGTCAATGCGTTCATCTGCATTGATAATCGTCATTTTCAATTTGCCATCTTTCTGCTCGGTGATGTCAAAATTGAAGGGCAAGTCTTCCGATCCTAAGCCAATCGTTCCTCTCCAACGTCCTTCCAGTAAATTGGTTGGAGCATTGTCTTTGGTAATAATTTGACCTTCTTCGCTGTTATTATTGCAGGAGGCAAAAAACAGCATAAAGAAAAACAAGCTCAAAACCAACGATGATTGTTTTGAATTTGTCACTTGAATTTGAATTTTACAATGGTGTCGCATTTTGGGCAGCATTTTATAAATAAAAAAAGAACGATGTATCAAAAAATATTATTGCTAGTCATTATTACCTTGTTGGGTTGCCAAAATAGTCAAAATCAAACATTTTCTTCAACAAGTCCTCAAAATAAAGAAGAAAAAACGACAGTAAAAAACTCAGTTGAGATAAAAGAAACGGCTGTTTCTGAAGAAAGTCTTTTGGCTGCAAAATCGCCTGCCACAACCGATTTGACTCCCCAAAAATACCGCTTTCCGTGGCTTCAAAGCTATGAATCTGCAAATATGTTGGTCAATCGAATAGCACTACCGGTAGGTTATGAACGCCTTCCTGTCCCCTCCAATTCGTTTGCAGAATGGTTGCGACATTTGCCGCTGAAAGAAGGAAATCCGCCTGTTTATCTTTTCAATGGACAGCAAAAGGGGAATCAACAAGCACAATTTGCCGTGATAAACATGGATGTCGGCAAGCAGGATTTGCAGCAATGTGCGGATGCAGTGATGCGACTCCGAGCCGAATATTTACTGGCTACTGAACAACATTCAGCGATTCACTTCAATTTTACGAATGGCGACAAATGCGACTACCAAGAATGGAAAAAAGGTGTGCGTCCTGTTATCAATGGTAACAAAGTCAGTTGGTTGCAGAAAGCCCAACCTGATGCTTCTTATACCAACTTCAAAAAATACATGACCAAGGTTTTTCAGTTTGCAGGAACACAGTCTTTGAGCAAAGAATTGAAGCCTGTCCGAAATTTGACGGATATTGAAGCGGGAGATGTGTTTATTCGAGGTGGTTTCCCAGGTCATGCGGTGATGGTGATGGATGTGGCTGTTCATCGTGAAACAGGCAAAAAAGTGTTTATGCTGGCGCAGAGTTATATGCCTGCTCAGGAAATGCACATTTTGAAGAACCCAAATGTTGCCCCAAACGAAAGTACGCCTTGGTATTCTACTGACTTTGAAGGGAGTTTGGCTACACCCGAATGGGTTTTTGAAAAAGAACAATTGATGCGGTTCTGAAAAAAAAATGCTGAAATTTTGAGTTCAATTCTCAAATTTGTAGTAACTTTACAAGGCAAAGCATTTTGTTTCTAAATTTACCTTTGTATATGAAAGACATTATCAATCAAATGGACAAGGCTTTTGACAGCCGAATACGTATCGCCATTATGTCTCTATTGTTGGTACATGAATGGATGGACTTCAATTCTTTGAAAGAACGTTTGGGCGTAACAGACGGTAATTTGGCCAGTCATACCGTTTCGCTCGAAAAGAAACAGTTTATTGTTGTTCAGAAAAAATTTATTGGCAAACGACCCAACACTTCCTACAAGGCTACCGAACACGGAAGGGCAGCTTTTGGAGAATACATGACCGCATTGCAGAAGTTGCTGAATGTGAGGAGTTGATATGAAACGCAATACGCTTATCCTACTTCTTCTTTTTGGTTGTTTGGGTTTGTTTGTGGTTTGTCAATCTCCTTCAAATCAAGGCAATATCAATGAGCAGCCTACGTCTGATTTACCCTATTTGAATCTACACGATACGGTCAAATATGTGGGAATGAAAGCTTGTCAAAGTTGTCACCAAGAAATCTATGAAACTTTTCTCCAGACAGGCATGGGACAATCGTTTGACCATGCGACTCCCCAAAAAAGTGCGGCAACTTTTGGCGACCATATAGTGCTGTATGATAGCCTCAATAATTTTTATTACAAACCTTTCTGGCAACAAGATTCACTCTATATCAAGGAGTTTCGACTGGATGCAGAAAGCAAAGATACAGTCTATCAGCGCAATCAATATGTGAAATACATCGTGGGTTCTGGGCAGCATACCAACTCCCATATTTTTGACGACAATGGGTATTTGTATCAAGCACCGATTACCTTTTATACTCAAAAAGGAATGTGGGATTTGGCGCCGGGTTTTGAGGGCGGATTTAGTTCCCGCTTCAATAGGATGATTGGCTTGGAGTGTATGACCTGTCACAATGCACTGCCAAACTTTGTGCAAGGTTCTGAAAACAAATACTTGAAAGTTCCGAATGGCATCAACTGTGAGCGTTGTCATGGAGCGGGCGAACTGCATGTAAAAGAAAAGTTGGCGAACAACATTGTGGATACTTCAAAATATGTGGATTACACGATTGTCAACCCTAAGCGATTGCCTCGCCCGATGCAGTTGAATCTCTGCAAACGCTGTCATTTACAAGGTATTGCAGTATTGAAGGAAGGCAAAAAATTTGACGATTTCAAGCCTTCGATGTTTGTTCATGAGGTCATGGACGTATTTTTACCCGAATACGATGGCAATGAAACACAGTTTATCATGGCTTCTCATGCGCATCGAATGGAAAAAAGTGCATGCTTCAAAAAGAGTGATATGACCTGTCTTAGTTGTCACAATCCACATATCAGCGTCAAAAACACTCCTCGCCAAACCTTCAATGATGCCTGCATCAACTGCCATAAAAATAGTCAGCCGACTTCAACTGTGGATGGAAACAGCGCTTCAATGGGAATAGACGTAACAAACTGTTCTCTTCCCCAAACCGAGCGAATCGCTGAAAACAACAACGATTGTTCGGGGTGTCACATGCCGATTTCGGGCAGTATTGACATTCCGCACGTTACGATTCACGATCACTATATTCGCAAACCAATTCCTGAATCTGAAAAAAACAAAATCGAAAACTTCATTGGTTTGCAAGCTGCAACGGATGCTGCAGTGGATGAATGGACGAGAGCAAAGGCGTATTTGCATTTTTACGAAAGTTATTCTCCCCAACCTTCTATGTTGGATTCGGCAGCATATTATTTGCAGCAAAGTCAGGAGCGAAATCCATTGAAGTTGTTGGAGGTCAAGGTGCATTTGCTCTATCTCCAAGAAAATTTTGCAGCCCTTATTGAAGCTGCGAACACATTGCCGCTTTCTAAAATCAAAGATGGATGGACGGCTTACCGAATTGGTGAAGCTTTTTTGCAGCAAAAGCAGTACGAAAAGGCAGCCGATTATTTCGGTAAATCCTTGGAAATTCTTCCATTGAATCTTGACTTCAAAAACAAATTAGGTGTTGCAGTGATGGAATTGGGCAATATCGAAGGGGCTAAAAAACTGTTTGAATCTATTCTGGGCGAAAGCCAACAACACATTGCGGCTTTAACCAACTTGGGTTTTGTAGAAGTGAATTTAGGTGCCTTGAAGGAAGCAGAACGGCTTTATACAGAGGCATTGACATTGAGCCCTGATTATGTGCCTGCGTTGTTGAATATGGCGGGTTTGTACTTACTTCGCCGCAATGAATTGAAGGCTAAAAAGTTGGTACAAAGGGTTTTAGAATTGCAGCCTGACAATGAACAGGCAAAGGTGATCTTAAGGCAGTTGAGGAGAGGATAGATTTGGGAAGTTTAGGACTTTTCACCTTTACGCATTTTCAAGAGCCTTAATATTAAATTCACAGTTGATTACAAACGAAACGGCTTCTTAATAGACTTTATTCAAATTACTTAGGATAAACTTCCCCTTTCACAGCTCTCACGGTATTCTTAATCAAAGAAATAACCGTCATAGGCCCTACACCACCAGGAACAGGTGTTATTGCACTGCATTTTGGTGCTACCTCATCGTATTTCACATCACCCGACAAACGGTAGCCACGTTTGCGAGAAGCATCTTCTACACGAGTAGTACCCACATCAATAATCACTACTCCTTCCTTGACCATATCCGCCTTCACAAATTCGGGAATACCCAAAGCCACAATCAAAATATCGGCATTCAAGGTGTGTTTCTTCAAATCTTTCGTGCGGCTGTGACAAACCGTCACCGTAGCATTGCCAGGATTGCCATTGTTTGACATCAAAATACTAACAGGTCGCCCCACGATATTGCTGCGCCCCAAAACCACGCACTCTTTACCCTGAGTATCAATTTGGTAATGCTCCAAAATCTGCATGATGCCATAAGGAGTTGCAGGTAAAAAGCAGGGAACATTTTGCGCCATTCGCCCCACATTGATGGAGTGAAATCCGTCCACATCTTTGCGGTGGTCAATCGTTTCTATAACCTTATCTACATTGATGTGTTTGGGAAGCGGCAACTGCACGATAAAACCGTCAATATCATCGTCATTGTTCAGTCTTTCGACTTCCGCCAACAAATCTTCTTCCGAGATTTCGTCTGAATGTTTCACCAAAGAAGATTTGATGCCCAATCGCTCGCACATCCGCACTTTGTGACCCACATAAGTTTCGCTTGCTCCATCACTTCCCACCAAAATAACCGCCAAATGTGGCTGCTTGCCGCCATTCGCCACCCATTCTGCCACTTCTACTTTTACCTGCGCTTGTATAATATTGGAAAGGTCTTTTCCACTAAGGATTTGCATATTTTTGTTTTTAGATTGATAGTTGTGTTTGTGTGTTCAAGTGTTTGTGATAGTTGTTTCCAACAATTCAGCCATATAGCTATACACATACTCCTGTACAAAATGATTTTTGAACCACAAAAGTATCAAAAGAGATGGTTGAATTTCAGTTCTTTCCTTTTGTTTTCTTTGTGCCTTTTGTGGTTGGATTAAAAATGTACAGCAGTATGAGCCATATAGCCATTCAAATCAATTATCATTCAACTTCAATACTGCCATAAACGCCTTTTGAGGCACTTCAATATTTCCCACTTGACGCATCTTCTTCTTACCTTTTTTCTGCTTCTCCAACAATTTACGTTTACGAGTGATATCCCCACCATAACACTTGGCAGTCACGTCTTTACGCAAAGCACTAATCGTTTCACGAGCAATCACTTTTGCACCAATTGCAGCCTGAATCGCAATCATAAATTGGTGACGCGTCAATAATTCCTTCAATTTGACACACAATTTGCGTCCCAATTCATAGGCTTTGCTGCGGTGAATCAACGCCGAAAAAGCATCTACTTTGTCGCCATTCAATAAGATGTCCATTTTCACCAAATCAGAAGGACGGTAATTATCCATTTGGTAGTCAAAAGAAGCATATCCACGAGAAATAGACTTTAATCGGTCGTAAAAATCAAAAACAATCTCAGCAAGCGGAAGGTCAAAACTCAACTCCACCCTTGTTTCCGACAAGTAAACCTGATTCTTCAATTCACCCCGTTTTTCGATACACAGTGTCATGATGCGTCCAATGTACTCGGGCTTCGTAATGACCTGAGCAGTAATATAGGGTTCTTCGATGTGTTCGACCATTGTAGGGTCAGGCATATCAGAAGGATTACTGATAGGTAAACGCACTCCTTTTCTATCTACCCAAAAATAGCTAACGTTGGGAACAGTTGTTATCACTGTCATGTCAAACTCTCGTTCCAAGCGTTCTTGTACGATTTCGAGGTGCAACATTCCCAGGAAGCCACATCTAAAACCAAAGCCCAGAGCCAGTGAGGTTTCGGGTTCATAGACCAAGGATGCATCGTTGAGCTGCAATTTTTCGAGTGAATCTCTCAAGTCCTCGTAATCTTCTGTATCCATTGGATAAATACCTGCAAATACCATCGGCTTCACATCCTCAAATCCTTGAATCGAAGGAGCAGGGTTGTTGGTGTGGGTAATCGTATCACCTACTTTGATTTCTTTCGACTCTTTGATGCCTGTCACAATGTAGCCTACATCACCAGCCAAAAGTTCTTTCTTGGGTTCAAGATCCAGACGTAAAATGCCTATCTCATTGGCATCATACCCTTTGCCCGTGTTCACAAACTTTACATTGTCTCCCTTGCGGAGTTTGCCATTTAAGATTCTGAAATAGGCAATGACCCCACGATAGGAATTGTACATAGAGTCAAAAATCAATGCCTGCAATGGAGCATCAATATCTCCCGTTGGAGGAGGAATTTTATTGATAATGGCATCAAAAATCGCCATTACATTTTCGCCCGTTTTTGCGCTCACAGGAATGATGTCCTCCAAATCACAGCCAATCAAGTCAATTATTTGGTCAGAAACCTCCTCAATCATTGCCCCAGGCATATCAATTTTATTAAGAATCGGAATGATTTCTAAGTCTTGCTCAATTGCCAAATATAAATTGGAAATCGTCTGTGCTTGAATACCTTGTGCGGCATCTACCAACAATAATGCTCCTTCACAAGCTGCAATCGCCCTTGAGACTTCATAAGAGAAATCAACGTGTCCTGGAGTATCAATCAAATTAAATACATAGGGCTGTCCTTCATGGATATAATCCATCTGAACGGCATGACTCTTAATGGTAATTCCACGTTCTCGCTCCAAATCCATGTTATCAAGGAGTTGTGCCTTCATATCTCGCTGTGCAACAGCTGATGTAATCTCTATGAGCCGATCCGCCAAGGTACTTTTGCCATGGTCAATATGGGCTATTATACTAAAATTTCTAATGTGTTTCATACGTTCTGCAAAATTACGTAATTTTAGTGTTTTTGTAGGTTTTAGAGCTTTATTTAGTTTCTTCTAAAACAGTTTTCAGTCAAATGAGTTGAAGTTTTGATGCTTGTTTCCATTTAATTTTCATTTAATTTTCATTTTAATTCTCTTTCATGCCTATTTTTTCAAAAATGCTTCTTTTTTTGTTCACTGTTTTCTTTCTCTACAACTGTGACCATCTACAAAAACAATACAATAATACTCGTCAAGTAGAAGAAAAATTCAATTCAGAGGATAATATTTTTCCCCACGAAAAAGGAACAAAATTACTACAAAAACTGCAAAGCGCTTATAAGCCTCGTGATGTCTTGGGGTATGGAACTTGTCGAGATGTTCTGTTCAAAGAAACGGCTCGTTATCATGAAGATAGATTGATTTGTATTTACACCGATTACCGAATTTGGCTCAACCCCAACGAAGATCCAAGCACAAATGCCTTTGATCAAGGCATCAACTGTGAACACACATGGCCTCAAAGTATGGGAGCAAAAGGACAAGCCAAAAGCGATATGCACCACCTTTTTCCAACAAGGGTAGGAGTAAACAGTGCGAGAAGCAATTATCCTTTTGGGGAGGTTCCTGACCACGAAACGGATAGGTGGTACATTGGAGAAGTGATGCAAGATGAAATACCTACTAAAAATATAGATGCTTACAGTGAATTAGATACGGATTCGGGGCATTTTGAACCCAAAGAAAATGTGAAAGGAGACATAGCAAGAGCGATGTTTTACTTCTACACCATGTATCACGACCAAAGCGGCTTCAATGATTCTTTTTTTGAAGGACAGAAAAATACCTTATTGAAGTGGCACATTGCAGACCCCGTAGATGATTTTGAAGTGCATCGAAATCGCTTTATTGCGAAATATCAAGATGGGAAAGTGAATCCTTTTATTGAAGATAAAACGCTGGTGGAGAGGGTGTTTTTTTAATCGATTTCCACTTTCATATTTCGCCAAAGGTTCGCAATACTGTACCATAAAAATTACCCTTGCAAATCCTTCCGCACAAAAAATACGCCTATCTGCGTTCCTTCACTCCCCACCAATTTCCAATAAAAACGCCCTGCTACAAAGGTCGTTTCCTCCAATTGCAGCTCAAAGGATTCGCTTCCTCTTGGAATCGTAGTTTCCAATAACAATTCTTGTCGATTGTTTTCTATCTTCAATTGCAGGATTTCGGGTGTAGGTTTTTCAAAAACAAAAGTCAAAATACCTCCTTCAATATTCACTCCATTTTGAGGAGCGGTCAGTTTCACCTTAGCACTTCGATTGGGCTGCAATGTTGCCAATTCATAGTTGGGAATAGGTGCAAACAAAGCCGTCAGTTCGTCCAAAGTGAAGTCAATCGCTTCATTGATTTTCTCCAAAATGCGTTGAGGAGACAGGTCAATTTTTGAAGAAGAGGTCTTCTTTTTTTGAAGATTCGCCTCTAAGTTTTGAAGATTCAATTTTATTTCCGCTTCCCCCTCCAATTCTGTCGCACTGACAAAGTCGGCAAAGAAAGCCAAATCTTCTTCAATGGCACTGTCACCTTCTTGAAAAACTTTCCACTGTTCTTCTTCCTCATCGGACAACTGCCCGTACAAGTATTTCAATGTCAATTCTTCTTGTAGTTCTTTGTTCATCGTTTTGATTTTAAAAGTATCGGCTACTTATTGACTTTAAATATTTAATTTATGGTTTTCAAAAGCATTAAGCTATCAATGAAGTTGATTATTTTAACCCACAAGATTCTTACAGAATGACAAAAAAGAGTGTGTCATATTGGAAATATCTTGTGGGTAACATCCATATAAGTAATTCTTGCTCAAATGTTTAAAAATACTCAAAAACAAAAAAAACACGAACTATTTTTTGGCTGGAAACCAATAAAGGTGTCCGATACTTGAAGTCGATATTTGAAGCCCATCACCTCAACTCCTCATAATACTTCGCCGTATATCCTCTCAATCGTTTCATACAGCGTTTTTTTTGAGTCTTGACCACCTCCAAACTATTGTAATTCATCGCAGTTTGAATGGCTTCCATAGCGTATTTTTTGAAGTAAAACAGCTTCAAAATAGAACGACAAGGTTCTTTCATCCTTTGCAGCAATTGACGAATCAATTTGACCCGTTCCATATTTTGCAGCTTCTCGTAAGGCATTTCCTCCTCATTCGGTACTACATTTTCTGTCTTTTCCATCGAAACCGTTTGTAGCCTTTTGGCACGAAACCGCTTCAACAACAGATTTTTGCCGATTCCAAACAGGTATGTTTTGATGCTGCTTTGAAGCGTAATAATTTTTCCTAAACGCACATTTCGGTAAAAGGCAATTACGCTGTCTTGAAACACATCAATGGCTTCTTCTTCCGTGCATTGATGTCGCTTCAATACCCACACGACAAATTCGTCTCGGTAGTTTTCGTACAACCAATTGATTGCCTCTGTTTTGCCGAGTTTGAATTGTTGCAGCCAATTTTCGAGTTGAGTAGTGTTGTCCATTTAGTACCATTTTTTTGGAAAAGGTGAACAGTGGTGAACAAGAACTTCTAGATAAAAAAGAACTTGCCGCACTCACCTTTGGCACTCATTTTACAAAACAATACCTAATCCAAATGAGCTTCCTTTTTATCTAAGAGTTTCTGTTCAAAAAAACGTATCCCAAGATAATGAAAATATTTTTTTGAAGCTAAAATATTGAAGAATAGGTTTTTGAGCGAAAGCATTGAAGGAAATGAAAAAAAAATCAACTCAACTGTTCCCTTTTTCTACAAAAGTGGAACTAAGGGGCATATTCAACCTATTCACCATTTTCATTTTCACATTAAAACCTCATCAGCAATGAAAAATTCAATTTTCTTCAAAATCACACTGATTTTTGTTTTTACTCTTTTTTATACCTACACTGCAAACGCTCAGATTGATGCAGCGCTTTTTCACCACGGAGTGAACAAAACCTACTTTTTTCAAGGAAATCAATACTACCGTCTTACTGGCACTCAAGTAGATGCAGGCTATCCCAAAGCCTTGCCTGGAGGCTGGGAGAAATTACCCGGCAACTTCAAAACAGGCATTGATGCGGCTGTTTACAATACGAATGACAACAAGATTTACTTGTTTAAGGGTGATGAATATGTTCGTATCTCGGGTGTGAAAGTAGAAATTGGCTATCCCAAAAAAATAAAAGGAAACTGGAAAGGATTGCCTGCTTCTTTTTACAACAATATTGATGCGGCTATTTTACGAGGAGGAAAAACGTACTTCTTCAAGGGAGATAAATATGTGCGTATGACTGGAATGAAAATGGACAGCGGCTACCCCGCAACCTTGCCCGGCGGATGGAAATTCCCCAGCGGCTTTCATTCCAACATAGATGCCGCTATTGCTTTCAAACCGAATGGTAAAAACTATGTTTTCAAGGGCGGAAAATACATCCGACTTTCTGATACCCAAACGGATGGCGGTTATCCAGCGAATCTTCCTGGAGGTTGGAAAGGTCTAAAAACGGGAACAACAGCATCCAGTAAACCTGAGAAAATTTCTTATTGGAATTATGGATTGGGAACTAAATCCAACATGGTCACACCTTCCGATTTTGGCATCTCAAGCGATTCTTATGAAGGAGGAAATTTGGCACTCAATATTTTTGACAGCGTGGCAAGTACATCTGGGGCGATTTCTCTTGCAGGTCCCGCAGGTGAGGTAGCTTCCGCTATTCTTGATGTGGCTTTGGAGTTGGCAAAAGGCATTATCCAAATTGTTCAGAAAGTGAGATTGGAGAATATTTCCCATATTTCAATCTTTACCTCTGTCAAAAATTCTAAGGTGACGGTAAGCGATGTAATTGAAGGCGCAGATAGAATTGTTCAGAAAGACATGCTGATTAAGCTTGCTCCAAAAAATGGTTCGTATGAAGGTACTTTGATGCCATTGACCGAAATCACAAGCTCTAAAAATGCCTTTGCGGCTGAATGTAAGGGAGATATTACCTCTGCTGGAATGGGTTTGAATCTCTATCCGAAAGGAGGCGGAAGCATCGACCCTACTTTCATCCTCAAAGCAGAATTGGGTGGAAAAACCTACAACTTTCAGCTCAAAACTTTCAACAGAGTAGGTGCAGGATTACAAAGTAGTTACACCCTTTCGGGAAGCGGCATATCGCCCATAGAGGTTGTTTCAAAGGCGACAAAGAATCAACTCCCCAAAAACACAGTGGATGAGAAAAAGGCAAATTTTGGGAATTATACAGTCACTCTCAAACTCAGACATGCCAACAATGACCAACGAAAAGATATGGTATTGGTCTCCTTTGCAGAAAAATAACCCTTCCTACCTTCAATTTCTCAGAACTACACTCTTACTATCCATCTTTCAAAACTTTGGTCAAGGCAGTAACTTTGGTTGCTGCCTTTTTGTTATCTTTATCTTTTAGATTACCATTAGTTGAAAAAGACAAAATCTTCAATGAATAGATATTTCAATACCTCTGGTCCCAACCGACCACATGAACACTATACCCTCATGCGCCCTGATTTGATTGCTTTGGGCAAAGATTTGGTGAGCCGAGAAAGATATTTTACGATTTGGGCTCCTCGTCAAACTGGAAAGAGTACCTATTTTTTGATGTTGAAAGCAGAATTGGAAAAAGAAGGGTATGAGGTTGTTTGGATGAATATTGAAAATTATTTGGGCGCAACCCTAGAAGGATTGTTGAGGCAGTTGCGATTTGAGTTTAGCAGAAAGGGCTTGAAAGTGCCTGTTTTCAAGACATTCAACGATTTTGTTTTTTTTATTCAGAATTTGAAAAAGGGGAAATATGTTTTTATTGTTGATGAAGTAGAAGGACTCAATCCCAAGTTGTTTGGGCAGTTTTTACACAGCATTAGAAATTTATACCACAACCGAGACAAACATCCTCTCAAAAGTGTTATTTTGGTGGGAGTCAGCAACATTGTAGGAGTAGTAGAAGACCATGCAAGCCCCTTCAATATTGCAGACAATATCAACATTCCGTTTTTTACCAATACAGAAACAGCAGAGTTATTGCAACAACATGAGGTAGAAACAGGGCAACTTTTTGAGCCAAAAGTAAAAGCCAAAATCAGTGAAATAACTGCCAATCAGCCTGGTTTGGTGAACGGATTTGCATACGAATTGGTCAAAAGAAATGAAGCAAAAGCAACGATTACTTTTGAAGATTATGTGGAAGTCGAGGATTGGTATGTTCGCAAAGCCATAGATAAAAACATTGCAAATATTGTTAACAAAGCAAAAAAATATCGTTCATTTGTTGAAAGCCTCTTGTTTATCGAATTGAAAGTCCCTTTTGTAATCGACCGCCCTGCAATCAAAGCTTTATATACCAATGGATTAATTGACGATGATGAAGATGGGTATGTTATCTTTAAAGTTCCTTTATATAAAAAACGCCTATACCACACCTTTTACCCTTATTTAAATGGAGAAAAAAACCGCATTCGCCAAGAATTGTGGATACCCGATTATTTTGATGCAGATGGTAGCCTGAACTTTCAAAAACTAATTGACAACTACAAAGCGTATGTCAACCGTCGAGGATTTCGGTATTTTCGAGAAAAAGACCCAACCGACCCCAAACGCAAGCGGTATTTGTCGCTCAAAGAGGCTGCTTTGGTCTATAGTTTTGAGGCATATATTCAGGCTTTTCTCCAAGAAGTAGGCGGGCGAAGTTACCTCGAACCTCATGCGGGATTGGGGCGCATAGATTTGTTTTTGTTTATTCGGGAGAAGGTCTATATTCTTGAATTCAAAATTTATGGCGGACCTTCCAAATTTGAAAAAGGCAAAAGACAATTGGCGTATTATTGCCGCAAGGAAGGATTGAAAAAAGGTGTTTATGTGGTTTTTGTAGCTAATCATATTCGATTGCCGAAAGCAATTCAAGAGGCTGTAGATGAAATGATTGATGAAATTGCAGTGACAACTTATTTGATTAAATACGATGAGGAGAAGGATTTTTAGTACTGCCTAAAAAAAGAGTCATGAAAAACACCCCGAACCCAAACATCACCGCTTCCCTTCAATCCGCCAACAACTACTTCAATGCCCAAAACTGGCAAGCAGCCGCCAAAGAATACGATCAAATAGGACAAGAATACCAAGCTGGAGCAAATCCCGACTACGAAAAAGCCCTCACCTACCTCCAAAAAGCCTTGGACTGCAAACGGAAATTCACCCCAAACGAAACGCCCGACATTGCAGACTCTTACTACCGAATCGCCTCCAATCATTCCATCAAAGGGGAATACGATAAAGCACTGCCCTACTTCCAAAAAAGCCTAAACATTTACCAACAACACTATGGCGAACAGCACGAAGAAGTGGCTGCGGTCTATCACAGTTTGGGCATTTTGTATCGAAGCACTGCCGCTTATTCACTGGCATTGAAGTATCTCGAACAAGCATTGCAGATAATGATTGACCTCAAAGGTGAAAGCTATCTACGATTGTATGGATACTATTTTGTGTTGGGAACGATTCATTACATGATGGGAACTTTCGAGCAAGCATTGAAGTATATGCTCAAAGCCCAATCTTTTTTTGAAACAAACGAGATAGATGACATTCCTTACCTTGCCAATATTCACAGTCTGCTTGGCGGTCTATATGAAATCAAAGGAGAGTACGATTTGGGCATTCAACACTCCGAAAAATCCCTGTATTATCTCGGCAAAAGTGTATCCGAAACCCATCCCCAATTTGGATTTTACTATCACAATATGGCGTGTATTTTCATTTCCAAAGGGGAAACTTCTGCGGCAATGGGTTATCTTCAAAAAGCCTTGAAAATCATGTCCGAAAGCTTGGGCGAAAAGCACTATGAAGTAGGAACTTGCCTGAACACAATTGGCGCATGTTATTTGGATATGGGACAATACAGCCAAGCCCTTCAATATTTCCAAAAATCCCTTCAAAACCGCCAACACAACTTTGGTGAAATACACGATTTTACGGCTGGTAACTACTCTCTTATCGGACAACTCATTCAAGCACAAGGCGATTTTCCCAATGCCATTGCCCAACTTCAAAAAGCCCTGAATATCTACCTTCAAGTGCTACCCAAAACACATCCCGAAATAATCGGAACGTACAACCGAATGGCAGTCTGCAGTGGTTCTTTGGGTGATTTCTCTAAGACCTTTGATTGCCTCCAAAAAAACTGCTTGGCTCTAACCAAAACACAGCCCAAATCACTCTACGAAATAACCATTCTGCCCCAATTCTCCAATCAACCAGAAAACCTGCAAATGGGCTTGGACACATTAGAGACCAAAGCCGAAGCTCTTTTCCTTCAATTCAATTCGCTAACTTCAAAAGAAAAGGATTCAAACCTCTTACTTCTGATGGCAGCCTTGGTTCATTACCAAGTTTGCAGTCTGTTTATCAACCAACTGCGGCAACAATACAAAGCAAACGAAAGCAAACTCACCTTGTCCCAAAAAGCCTTCAAAGTCTATCAAAAAGCCATTGAAGTGGCTCTCACTGCTGCAAAATATGCTGAAACAAAACCTACTCACTTCAAAAACAAATTACAAGAATTAACTGCAATCAATCCCGATAGGGAACTTCAAAACTTTCTTCAATCCCTTCAAAAAGAACAGGCTTGCGAAAAACTGGCTTTTCGGTTTGCCGAAAACTGCAAGGGGATTTTGCTCTTAGAGGGTTTCCAAAACAGTGAAGCCAAAGCAACTGCACAAATTCCCGCTGATTTGCTGCAAGAAGAAAAAACGCTTTTGGCTGAAATCACCTATTTAGAAAAACGCATTGGTTCGCTGCAATCCGAAATGCAACAAGACGAAAACAAAAACGAAGCCGAATTGCAGCCCATTTTACGAGAGCTTCAAAGCCAAACATTCGATGCTCGCCAAGCTTACTTGCAGTTGGTAGAAAAATTGGAACGAGAGTATCCCGATTATTTCCAACTCAAATACGAGAGCCAAACCATTGAAGTAGCTGATTTACAAAGCGCTCTTTCGGAGCAGCAGGTTTTGGTGAGTTATTTTGTGGGTGAAAAGAATTACTATTTATTCGTTGTTGTGAAGGATGAATTTGAAGTGCATGTTTTGACAAAACCCAATGATTTTGAAGCCAGTATCGAGCAGTTTTTGCAGGCGATTGAAGAACACGACCAAGCTGCTTTTATCCAAAAAGGACACGAATTGTATCAATGGCTCATTCAGCCGATTGCAGATTTTTTGTTTGACCCATTGGGTTTTGAAGACGAATTGAAGCATTTAACGATTATTCTACATGCCGAATTAAATTATTTGCCTTTTGAGGCTTTGGTTTGTGAGTTGCCGTTTGGAGAGGAACCGTTGACAAAGCCTGTCCCGAAATCTCGGGGGCGTGAAGCCGTTGTCAAAGCCTGCCCCGACACCTCGGGGGTGTACCAGAACTTAGATTACCTTTTGAATCATTGCCAAACCTCCTATCAATATTCTGCGACTTTGTGGCACTATCTGAAAAACCGAAAAAATGGTGCTGCTCATTCTACAAACAAAACACATTCAACGGATTTTGTAGGCTTTGCGCCTATTTATGCAACTGCAAACGAAGCCCAAAAACAAGTTGCCGAAAATTACCAATCTTGGGCGACTCGTTCAGAGGCTTTGCGGTCAGACGGTACGTGGGTTTCTCTTCCACATTCCAAAACGGAAGCCGAAAACATTGCAGCCCTTTTTGAAGCGCAAGACATGGACACACAAATCTTTTTGCACGAATCTGCCAACAAAGCGAATTTCGTGAAAGCGGTTGGAAAAAGTCGTTTTGTGTTGATTGCTTCGCATGGAATGGTCAATGATTTGCAGCCCAAATTGTCGGGATTGGTGTTTTATCCTGAATCTAAGAGGCAAGAAGAAGGAAGTAAGAAGCAAGATGTACTAAGTAATACTTCTGTTCCTACTTCTCGCTTCCTACTTCCTACTTCCAATTCAGACTGCATCCTCTCTATGGAAGAAACCTATCAGCTTCAACTTCAAGCCGACTTGGTGGTTTTGAGTAGTTGTGAAAGCGGCATTGGAGCATTGACCAAAGGAGAAGGAATGATGGCGGTCAATCGAGGATTCTTGTATGCGGGAGCAAAAAATGTGGTGTTTACGCTTTTCAAGGTCCTGGACAAAACAAGCAGTGAATTGACACAGAATTTATTCACTCACATTTTGAAGGGAGATAACTTTGTGACTGCCTTGCGAAAAGCCAAGCTAGCTTTGATTGAGCAAGAGGGGATTGACCCAAAATCTTGGAGCGGGTTTGTGTTGCTGGGGAATTAATGAGAAAAACTAATTACCTTTCTTCATTTTTTTCACATTCTCCTTCAATGCCTCATCCGACACAATCACATTGTAGTCCTTCCAAAAATCGGCATCGTACTCACCCAATTCTTCCGCCAATTTGTCCTTCTCTCCAAATGTCTCTTCCTCCGAAAAATTAACCACCGTTTTGTCGGGATATATTTCTGTCACCAAAAATTCTGCATTGGCTTTCAAAATAGAGGTCAAATCCTTTCGAGAACGCACCAATTTGAAAGCGAAGTGATTGTTGACATAGTGCAGATACCACTTATTATCAAATTTCTTGTAGTCGATTTTGTAGTGCATTTCAATAGGCGTGTATTGAATACCCATCACCTTCAAAATCATTCGATTCGTAAAGCCTGGAATTTTGTGGTAAGGCAAGCCCTTTTCGCTCAACCTCGCCTCCGCCGAAACAAATGCCAGCGATTCTACTTCAATAAAAATACGTCCACTAAACAGCGATTTTTTGATGCCTTCTTTTTGGTCAAAGTCAATCACATAAACTTCATGACCATTGTAGGTGCTGATGTCGGTCAGGTCAAAATCGTAGTATTTGAAGTTTTTGGTTTTGAGAGGACCATCGGGATTGCGAAGCACATCGGATTCTAAACCATTGAGCGGACCGCCGTTGATGGTAAAAGGTGCAATTTCGGGGTCAATCAAGCCCTCCCCTTTTCGAGCCTTGAGGATGCGAACTTGGTCTTCTTCTGATTTTCGTTTGTAGGCAGTTTGGTAAGGTGATTTGCGAACTTCACAAACGGCTTCCGACAGAATCACAAACTTGTCGTTTTCACGCAATTGCTCACGGTAAAATGCCTCCATCATCACCGCTTTGGTCGGATAGTTTTCGGGTATTTTCTCCAGTGCTTCCTTCAAAATTCCCAATGCTCCATCGACTCTTACTTCAATGGTAGCCAGTGAAATATCGGAAGACTGCAATTCTATCTGCAAAGACTCATTGAAGTCGATGTCCTTCAAAGACACACTGTATTTTTCATACCCCAAATAAGATACCTCCAAACTGTCGTTTTTTTTGGAAACGGGGATTTTCAAGAGGAATTTACCTTCAATGTTGGTAATGCTCCCTATGCTACTGTTTTGCAGTCCGATGTGAGCAAAGGCAAGCGGTTCTTGTGTGGTTTTGGAGGTGATTTGACCATTGATTTGAAGGGCGTTTTGGGCTTGTATTTGAAGGCAAAGAAAGGAAATAGTGAGAAAAAGTAAGATTCGATTCATGTTGGGTTTTGGTTGGTTTGATTACTTTAGGAATCGAAATTTTGTGGGATTGGGTTGTTTTGGAGGGAATTGATTTTTCCTTATCTTCGAGACATAACACTAAAATTACAATAGTTACCTCTTAAAAAATGCCACTCCATTTTAAATTGCGACAGGCAAAAATCCCCTCCTCGGAGGGGCAAGGGGTGGGTAAAAACATAATACAATGAAGCAAAAACGTAGAATTATCCCCTACAAACCCTACCTTAAAGAGCTAGCTCGTAACCTCCGAAACAATAGCACCTTATCAGAAGTTTTACTTTGGAAGCAACTGAGAGGTAAGCAAATGATGGGCTACGATTTTCACCGCCAAAAGCCAATGGATAATTATATTGTAGACTTTTATGCTCCAGATTTAATGTTGGCAATCGAAATAGATGGAAGAAGTCATGATTTTGAAGAGGTGCAAGTCAGTGATGCCCTTAGACAAATAAAGTTGGAGGAATTAGGGGTTTCCTTTTTGCGTTTTTCGGATATGCAGGTGAAAACGGATATGCTGAATGTCTTGAGAGTAATTCAAGGGTGGATAGAGGATTTTGAGGAAGGTAATATTACACTTGACGTAACCCACCCCTAACCCCTCCCAAGAGGGGATTTTCGCACTATATACGGAATCCCCTTCTCGGAGGAGTTAGGGTGCGTTTGAGTAAGATAAGAGGTCAATCTACAAACCTATAAAAATGCCACTCCATTTTAAATTGCGACAGGCAAAAATCCCCTCCTCGGAGGGGCAAGGGGTGGGTAAAAACACAATACAATGAAGCAAAAACGTAGAATTATCCCCTACAAACCCTACCCAAATAAAATCATTGATGACCAACGAGGAACTGAAATCTTTTTAATTTTGTTAGTCCATCACTAACTTTATTCCATAAAAACCCAATTCATTAGTTTTTAAACTCAAAATACTACCAAATGAAAAACCAATACTTCTTGTTAACCCTGCTATTCAGTTTCTTTACATCTACAATATACAGTCAAAACCCAATTCAACTGACTCATTTTGAAGACTTCGCCTACGCATCTTTCAAGTATGAAGTTTTGGAGATGGGTGAAAATGTGTATCACGTTTTTGAGAATGAAGTGGAAGAAATTGAAGCATGGAAATTTGAAGGAAATAGCTCTTCGATGGTCTATCAATCGGCATTTAGCTTGTGCGATTTAGACTTTTACGATTGGAAAATATATGGTTCTAAGGTCGTTTATTTGGGTTACAAAGGTTTTCGAGTAGAAAGTATATTGAATGGAGAAAGCTTGGAAGAAGACATTTTGGCAGAGGTGGATTACTTCAATGAGGTAGAATATGAGCTGGACGAAAGTTTGCTAAAAATGGAAGTAGATAATGAATTGACACATATTTACGACTTAGACGAAAATACTTTTGTACCTGTATTTCAAGGTGATTTGCGATACAAAACCAGTGAATATTACTACTACATTGAAGGAGAAAGCACCGAAAAACAATTTTGCCGAAAGCGTTTTTTGGAAGAAGAAACCGAAAAAGAGGTGATAGCTTCTGGCTTCAACTCCTATTTTGCAGGTATTTTCAAAGATAGACTGTATTTCAAAGAACGAAATGCCCTATTGACTTATAGAATAGACCAAAACGACTTGGTGGAATCTCACACTCTTTTTGAAGGATTTTTGGCGGATATCTTGGTGACAGAAGAGGGCGAATTATTTGCCTATGAGATTCAAGAAGAAAACAGGTATTTGCATCTTTTTGATGAAGGAGGATTGGTTCTTGTCCAAACATTTGACATTGGCGCAGACCCTTTTTCCAGAATGTTAAAATACGATGACAGCAAGCTATTTTACCTCAACAATCAAAGCCCTTCCCAACTCGCCTATTTTGATTTGGACGAGAATTCAGCAGTTGAAATAGCGACCTTGGAGTCATTTATCAATTCTTATCAGGTGATAGACAGCCTGTTGTTGTTCAAAACACAGTCGCAAGGTGGCTCAAAAATACGGGTATTCAACATTCACTCCTTGCAGGAAAAGTCATTTCACTTGACACCACATTCGCTCAATGATTACAGTCATTCAAACCCTTGGGTGAAGTTTGAAGGCGATTATTATTTGTTCCAGTATGATTTTGAAACAGGTCATAGCTTTTTTGCTTATGACTTTGAAGACAATTCACTCACACAAACAGGCACAATAAGCAATCGAAACTATGGCGTAGGAAATCAGCTTGGGTTGATAGGAAACTTACCCTACATTATTGACCTTGACCGCTTTTCTCGAAGCATAAAAATCTACGATTCAGAAGCGGACGATGGAATGTATGTGCATGAAATAGGCACAGGATTGGATGGAGAAATTGCGGTGATTGATAAAAAATTCTATTACTTCACTACACACGAATTCGGTGATACACCGCCTTCTGACTCCAACTATGTGGATTTGAGGTTTTTTGACCCTATCAGCAAAGAAAGCGAACTTGCTTTGGAAGCCATCAGCTATCCTTCCTTCAAAATCAAAGCAGATTATGCAGTAGCAGGGCAGTATATTCTATTGCCTGATGTCTTTGTAAGTTCCATTCCCAAAGTCTATGACACAGTGAATCAAGAGGTTTTTGAAGTATCCGAAGACACCAAAAGCTTGTTGAGCAATTTTAGAAATGTAGTAGGAAAAACACATATTTATTCGGCTATGAATCTTTCTGACGGTTTGTCGCTCTACAAAATCTCAAAAGACAATATTGAAGAATATGAAATAATTACCTCCGTTTCGAGTTCTTTACTTCAATACATAAACGATGATGCCATTGCTTTCACCTCCAATGATTCGCTTTTTTACTACGATGGCACCAACCTCAAAAACTACTACCACACGACCGACAGCGATGAAAATATCAATCAACAGGTATTTTTGTCGACCGACAGAAGGTATTTGGCTCACCGATTCAAACGAGCGCAAACAGGTGGTTATCTTGTTTACGACACAAAACTCGGTGAATTTCATAAAGTTGAAATAAACTTAGCGGAAGGACAAACCGCCATTGTATATGGAAGTCCTCTTTGGGGAGACGACTACTTATTTTTTCCTGCGTGGATAGAAAACACGTCCTACTCGCTTCAATCTTATCACTTTCCAAGTAAAAGTAGCAACTCCAAAACCTTGAATTTTTCGCCACAAATTTTATCCTTGTTTAATGGAGAAGTCCACATTGAAGACCATGAAGCGAATCAAATTAAGATTTTCAACTATGCTTTAGAAAACGTCGAAACGATTTCTTCCGAATCCTTGACAGATTTCGACTCCTTTAGGACAAATCCCATCAACAGCAAGGAAAACCCCATGCTCATTTATTCACATCGTTTTGAAAAACCACAAAGAATGATGCATGTCTATGATGCCGCAAAACGGTCGGTTACGCCCTATTTTTCCTGTGATTCTGATTTGCATCTCAAAGGTTTCGTACTACAAGACAGCACAGTATATTGCACCGCTTCAAACGGAGTAAGCGGAAATCAAATCTATTCCTTTGAGATGGAGAATTATACAACAGACATTGGCGAGACTTCAAATTCGACTGCAAAAAATGTACTTTCTCTGTTTCCAAATCCAAGCGCAGATGTACTATATTTTCAAGATAAATTGACTCAAGTACGAATATACGACATCAATGGACGGATGGTAATGGAATCAAAGGCACCTCTTAAAGAACTGAATATAAGAAACTTGAAAAGTGGATTTTACTTTATTGAAGCCAAATTGAAGAATGAATTTTTGAGAGCGAAGTTTGTGAAAGAATAAACCTTCATTCCTTTCTACAACTCCAACTTCAAAAACTCCCCTGTATAACTTGTCGGATGCACAGCCACCTCTTCAGGTGTACCCTTACAAACCATGTTTCCACCCTTCGAGCCACCTTCGGGTCCCATGTCAATGATGTGGTCAGCCACTTTGATGACATCCATATTGTGTTCAATCACCATGACCGTATTGCCCTTGTCCACCAACTTCTGCAAGACCATTAACAACAGTCGAATATCCTCAAAATGAAGCCCCGTAGTCGGTTCGTCCAAAATATACATCGTCTTACCCGTATCACGTTTGCGGAGTTCCGAACTGAGTTTGACACGTTGCGCCTCACCACCCGAAAGCGTAGTCGCCTGCTGACCAAGCGTGATGTAGTTCAAGCCTACATCTTGTAGGGTTTTCAACATACGGTAAATTTTGGGCATCGGCTCAAAGAATTCTACCGCCTCTTCCACAGTCATATTCAGCACATCCGAAATGGATTTACCTCGATAGCGCACCTCCAAGGTTTCCCGATTGTAGCGTTTGCCGAGGCAGGTTTCGCACTCGACATATACATCGGGTAAAAAATTCATCTCGATGACTCTCATTCCACCACCATGACAAGTTTCGCAGCGTCCGCCTTTCACATTGAAGGAAAAACGACCAGGTTTGTAGCCCCGAATCTGGGCTTCGGGCAATTGACTGAATAGGGTACGGATTTGCGTGAAAACGCCAATATAAGTCGCAGGATTCGAGCGAGGCGTTCGACCGATTGGAGATTGGTCAATTTCGATTACCTTGTCCAAATGCTCCAAACCTTCAATACTTTCGTACTCCAATGGTTTTTTGACCGAACGGTAAAAATGTTGATTTAGAATGGGATAGAGCGTTTCGTTGATGAGTGAAGACTTCCCGCTTCCCGAAACACCTGTCACGCAGATGAACTTGCCGAGTGGAAATTCAAAATCCAAATTGCGGAGATTGTTGCCTTTCACTCCCTTCAATACCAGCTTTTTGCCGTTGCCTTTTCGCCTCTTTTTCGGCACTGCAATTTCTTTGTCGCCATTGAGATAAGCAGTCGTCAGTGTGCCTTTTGTTAGAAATTCCTGAGGAGGCGCAGCAGCCACAATTTTGCCACCGTGCTTGCCCGCACCAGGTCCGATGTCAATCACATAATCCGCCGCCAACATAATGTCTTTGTCGTGTTCGACCACCAAAACGGTGTTGCCCGTTTCTCGAAGTTCCTTCAATGCTTCAATGAGGCGCTGATTGTCTCTTTGATGAAGTCCAATGCTGGGCTCGTCCAAAATATAGGTAATCCCTACGAGCTTAGAACCAATCTGAGTCGCCAATCTGATACGCTGTGATTCTCCCCCCGAAAGACTTCGAGAAGGGCGATTGAGGGTCAAATAGTCCAAACCTACATCCAGCAGAAAACCCAATCTCGCTCTGATTTCCTTCAATATATCTTTGGCAATCTTTTTTTGACGAACCGTCAAATCTTCTTCAATATTGTTGAACCAGTTTTGCAGTTCTTCGATGTCCATTTCACACAAATCTGCAATATTTTTGCCTACGATTTTGAAGTGAAGAGATTCTTGCTTCAATCGCTGACCATTGCAGACAGGACATTTCATTTTGACCATAAACGCCTCCGCCCAACGGCGAATCCGTTCTGAAATCTCTTTTTCGGAGTATGTCCGCTTGATGGTATTGACAACTCCTTCAAATTCCATGTCATACCAGCGTTCTTTGCCGAATTGTATATTGACTGAAATCATTTTGCCATTTGTACCATGCAGCAATATCTGGCGGGCTTCTTCGGGAATATCCTTGAAGGGAGTCGCAAAGGTGAAATCATATTTTTGGCTCAATGCCCGCACTTTTTTGAAGGTGTAGTTGTCTCTAACATCTCCAAAAGGTCGAATCACCTGCTCATTGATGCTTAGATTTTCGTCTGGAACAATCAATTTCATGTCCGCATCATGTATAAAACCCAAGCCTTTGCAGTTTTGACAAGCGCCGTAGGGCGAATTGAAGGAAAAGGTATTCGGTGAAGGTTCGTCATAAGAAACTCCCGATTCTGGATCCATTAAGAGCTTGCTAAAGTTGTGCGTTTTGCCTGTTTCATGTTCCATAATCATCACCAAACCTTTGCCAAATTGCATAGCTGTTTCGAGGGAACTCGTAAGGCGACTCGCAAATTTAGGCTCTACTGCAAGGCGGTCTATCACTACTTCAATGTCGTGAATTTTGTAGCGGTCGACCTGCATTTTGGGTTCAATATCGACAATCTCACCGTCTATTCTGACCTTTAGGTATCGCTGCTTTCGGAGTTGTTCAAAGAGCTCTCTATAATGCCCTTTTCGTCCTTTGACCATTGGCGCAAGGAGGACAATTTTTTGGTTTTTGAAGTGCTTGAACACATGCTGAACAATCTGCTGTTCGGTGAAACGCACCATTCTTTTGCCTGTGGCATGAGAATAGGCTTCTCCTGTTCGGGCATAAAGTAAGCGCATGAAATCGTAAATTTCGGTAATCGTTCCGACTGTTGAACGGGGGTTTTTGTTGGTCGTTTTTTGCTCAATGGAAATAACGGGACTCAATCCTGTAATCTTTTCGACATCAGGGCGCTCCATACTTCCAATGAATTGCCGAGCATACGCCGAAAAACTTTCCATATAGCGTCGCTGTCCTTCTGCATAGATGGTATCAAAAGCCAGTGAAGACTTGCCGCTTCCGCTGATACCTGTGATAACAACCAATTTGTTTCTGGGTATGCTGACATCTATGTTTTTGAGGTTGTGGACTCTCGCACCATAGACATTCAATAATTCAATTTCTTCTTCGCTGATTGCGGGCAATTCTTGCATGTATGGTTAATTATTAGAATTTTATAGCTAAAAACAAGCTGCAAAAGTAACAATTGTTTGGACGTTTTTTTGCTTTCCTTCAATGTTTGGTAAGGAATTTTCTTTTATAGTAATTTGGCAAACTAGTAGACGATTATATTGAAGGGGATAGGGAGGGGTTGTTCCTTGGAACAGTTTCTTCTAATAGGCAATGTTCGATTGAAGGTAGATGACCCTCATTAAATCCGATTGTGAATTTTACTTTAGGGTTTTGTAATTTGATTTGAAAGGTAATTGTCACCTCTGTACTCTATTTTTCTCCTACCTTTGCCCCACGAAATGTTCATTCTATTCGTTCATTTATCCAATATCTAATCTCTAACCTAATATGAAAAAATGGTTTCAGCAGTATTGCTATTTATTGACGGTCATTTTGATTTGCACCTTATTCAGTTTTTGTACCAAAGATGAGGTGATTTCAGACGACCCAAATGCAACGCTCGATTTTGACAAAGACACCTTGAAGTTTGATACCGTATTTGTAACAATGGGTTCTGCCACTGAAGAATTGAAGATATACAATCGCAGCGATAAGCGGGTGCAAGTATCTATCAACTTGGGAGGAGGAGATGCTTCGTTTTTCCGAATGAATGTAGACGGAACGCCTACGACCGATATTCGAGATGTGGAAATATGGGCAAACGACAGTTTGTATATTTTTGCAGAGGTGACCATTGACCCCAACAATGAGGCAACTCCTTTTGTGGTGGAAGATTCGATTTTGTTTACTATTAATGGCAACGAACAAAAAGTGCGGTTGCAGGCTTGGGGACAAAATGCTCATTTTTATGGCCCTGATGCACCTAATGGAGCAGTCATTTGTGATGCGATCTGGACAAAAGATTTGCCCTATGTGATAACGGATAGTTTGGTGGTTTCGCCCGATTGCAGGTTGACAATGGAAGCTGGAACGAAGGTGTATTTTCACAATCAGGCAGCTTTATTGGTCGAAGGAACTTTGCAGGTTAATGGTGGTGTGGATAGTGCAAATGTGGTGCATTTTCAAGGTACTCGATTGGACAGCAAGTTCGGAACAGCATTTTACCAACGTATTCCTGGACAATGGTTTGGTATTGTGTTTAGCCCAGGTAGCAAAGAAAATTTCATTAATGGTGCGTTGATACGCAACTCTTTATTTGGAGTGGTGGTGGATACCTTCAATACCACAGGAACACCCTCACAAGCAGCAACACTGACTATTCAAAACAGCACGATTCGAGATGTAGGTTGGGGAATCGTAGGTAGTGATAATACAATTTTAGGTGTCAATACAGTGGTTTATAACTGTGCCTTCAATAATGTACTGTTGACCCGTGGTGGTCGCTACAAATTTGCCCATTGTACCTTTGTCAATACTTCTACTCGATATATCGGTCATGAACAGCCAATTTTATTACTTAATAATTACAATGCTAATACGGGAATTGTCTATCAAATGGACACTCGGTTTTACAGCAGTGTATTGTATGGTTTGGGCGCAGCAGTAGAAGAAGAGATTGCACAGGATACTGTCATTATTGAAGGAGCAAATTATGGATTGAAGTTTAACAACTGTCTGCTTCGTACCACAATCGAAAGAGACAATTCCGCTTTTATGAACTGCCTTTTCCAAGAACAGTTTGGCGCACAAGACACCCTTTTTTCTGATTATTTCTTTGATATAGATGGTTTTGATTTACGCCTCAATCCTACGTCGCCAATCATCAATAAAGGTTTGACGAGAGATGAGTTTGTGACCCTGTTGGGAGATACAATTCCCTTTGAAGCTGTTGAGTTAGATGCAGAAGGAAAAATGCGAGATGAAGTGCCAGATATGGGGGCTTATGAGTTTTAAGGAAAAAAAATAAACTGCCTTTCTTTTTATACTTTTTAATCAGTACCTTTGCAGCCTCAAAACGAAAGTAGCTTACTTTTTGAAGAAGAAAACTGAGAGTAAAGGTGTGGGAAAATAAAATCTAACCTCTTGTATTCTTACTCTATCTTCAATAAAATTAAGCAGAGTGCATGATTTAAAAATGAACAGTATGCAGTTATTCAGGTTGTTAGCAATGGTATTGCTGGTTCTTGTAGGTTCTTTAGGGCAAAGTGTATATGCGGCAGGTGGTGGAGATGGTGAAAAGTTGAATGTGGGAGATATGATTATGCACCACATTACCGATGCCAATGAGTGGCACTTATTCGGTGATTTTTCCATTCCCCTTCCTTGTATTGTATACCATCCCGAAACAGGTGTAGACTTTTTTATGTCGAACAAATTTCATCATGGGCACAATTCCTACAATGGATATGTAATGGATCATGGTGTATTGAAGCGGGTAAACGATGCGAGCTTTCCTCAAGAAAGTGTAGAGGTACAGGTTTTACCCCATACTTCTCTACCTAAAGAAATTGTAGAAAGTTTTGCGACAGGTGAGGAAATGGCTGAAAGCTATGTACTTTACAATGGCAAAGCTTACGAAGCAGATCGTAGTAGTTTCTACGATTTTTCAATTACCAAAGTAGTGGCAACCATGTTGTTGGCTTCTTTGATTTTATTGTTGGTATTTTCTTCAGTAGCAAGGTCTTACAAAACAAATAGACGTGCGCCGAAAGGATTTCAAAACATGATGGAGGTCTTGGTTACCTTTGTGCGTGACGAAATAGCAAAACCAGGATTGGGTGATAAATGGGAAAAATATTTCCCATTTTTATTGACCCTGTTCTTTTTTATATGGACTTGCAATATGTTAGGATTGATGTCGCCTATCGGTAGCCCAAATGCAACGGGTAACTTGATGGTGACAGGAGCATTGGCATTGATTACATTCATTATTATTTTGGTTTCTTCCAATAAGCATTATTGGGCACACATATTGAACCCTCCAGGTGTTCCTGGTTGGGTCAAAATTATTTTAGTGCCTATTGAAATAGCGTCTATGTTTATCAAACCCGCTGCTTTGATGATTCGTTTGTTTGCCAATATGACTGCAGGTCACATCATTATTTTAAGTTTGGTCGGAATCATCTTTTTGATTGCCAATTTGGGAGGTGATGTAGCAGGATGGGGGACTTCTATTTTAGCAAGTGCTTTCATGTTGTTCATGAACGTGTTGGAGTTGTTTGTGGCGGCATTGCAGGCTTATGTGTTTGCGATTTTGGCTTCTGTGTTTATTGGACAAGCGGTAGCAGAGCCACATCATTAATTTGGTGAATAGTTGATTGGTGATTAGTAAATAGTAATCGCAGATAATGGATTCAATAGTGTAAGTTAGGTTGATTAAAAACCAGTTGCTAATCACTAATATACCAGTCACTTCAAATAAAAATTCTTTTTTTTCATTATAAATTTTTACCATTATGTTGAGTTTATTAGCAATGTTGCTTTTAGAAATCGGTGGTAGTATGTCCGCTTTCGGTGGAGCTATCGGGGCAGGTCTTGCAGCTCTTGCAGCTGGTATTGGCATTGGTCAAATCGGTAAAGGTGCTGTTGAATCAGTAGCTCGTCAGCCTGAAATGAGCAACGATATTCAAGGTAAAATGATTATCATGGCGGCACTTATTGAAGGTGCAGCTCTTTTTGCCATCGTTGTTGGACTTTTGACTTTGTTCGTCTAAGAAGAATAAAGTTAATTTTAAAGTAATTTAATTGCCTCTTGAAACTGCTCTTACAACGGATGGTTGGCAGAGCAGTTTCTTCCTCTTTTTTAGAAAAAACACAAATTAAAAATAAACAGTGAAAATGGTATTTTTAGCATCTTTACTAACACCCGACTTAGGGATTTTCTTCTGGACAGTGCTTATTTTCATCGTGCTTTGGTCAATATTGGGCAAAGTAGCTTGGAATCCAATTACCAATGCCTTGAAAGATAGAGAGGGGCGCATTGAAAATTCTTTGAAGCAAGCGGAAATTGCTCACGAAGAAATGGCATCTTTGAAAGCAGATCACGAAAAATTGTTGCAAGAAGCAAAAGAAGAACGTTCACGCATCATTCGTGAAGCCAAAGAAATCAAAGATGAAATCATCAATGAGGCTCGTGTGAAAGCAAAAGAGGAAGCTGCAAAAATTGCAGAAGCTGCTCAGATGGAAATTCAAAATCAAAAGATGGCGGCAATCATTGAGGTGAAAAATTTGATTGGACAGTCTGCAATAGATTTGACCAAAGATTTGTTGTCTCGCGAATTGAGTGATATTTCTGCTCAAGAAGCTTATGTGGCAAAGGAAATAAAGAACTTGAATCTAAACTAGACAAGTGTTTAGGTCTTCATGTGTTTAGGTGTTTGAGTGGCATGTGTTTAAAACACAATTATCAACACACACCTATTAACATAAACACACAAACACAACTATCAACATAAACACAACAAAGTTATGTCTGCTTCTAATATAGCATCAAGATACGCTAAGGCATTAATGGGTTTAGCCATAGAACGGGGAGAGTTGAGCTCAGTACACGGCGATGTAGAATTACTTGACAAATCATTGGATCAGAATCCAGATTTGAAAATATTGTTGAAAAGTCCTGTGGTCAATACAGATAAAAAGCAGGAAATCCTCACAAAAATATTTGGAGGAATTTTCAATGAAACGACCAATTCTTTCTTAGGGATTATCTTGCGCAAACGCAGAGAAGCTTTTTTACCTGAGATGGCAGATGCTTTTATCGAACAATATAGAGCACATAAGAGCATCACTACTGCTGAATTAACAACAGCAGTACCTGTAGATAATGAATTGTTGGCCAGGGTGAAGGAAATGGTGTTGGCACATACAGGTAGAAAGAATATTGAATTGACAACCAAAGTAGATAAAAGCCTTATTGGAGGTTTTATTCTCACTTTTGACGATAAATTGTACGACTCTAGTATTTCGCATAAGTTGGCGAAATTGAGAAAGCAATTCGTAGAAAACAAGTATATTAAAAAATATTAACAATAAGTAATCTTTTAGTCCTATGGTTGAAGTAAGACCTGAAGAAATATCTGCTATTTTACGACAAGAGTTATCCAATTTCAGATCTCAAACTGACCTCGAAGAAGTAGGTTCGGTGTTGCAGGTAGGGGATGGAATCGCACGTATCTATGGTTTGACTAAAGTTCGCGCGGGTGAATTGGTAGAATTTGATACTGGTACAAAAGCAGTAGTGTTAAACCTCGAAGAAGACAATGTTGGGGTCGTATTAATGGGATCATCGGAAGGTATCCGAGAAGGTTCTATTGCTCGCCGAACAGGACAAATCGCTTCTATTGATGTAGGCGAGGGAATGTTGGGACGAGTAATTGACCCATTGGGTGAACCGATTGACGGTAAAGGTCCTATCACGGGCAAACGTTACTCCATGCCGTTGGAACGTAAAGCTCCTGGGGTTATCTTTCGTGAGCCTGTAACCGAGCCTTTACAAACAGGTATCAAAGCGATTGATGCGATGATTCCAATTGGTAGAGGACAGCGTGAGTTGATCATTGGTGACCGTCAAACTGGTAAAACAGCAATTGCGATTGACACCATTATCAACCAAAAAGAATTTTATGAAAAAGGCGAGCCTGTTTATTGCATTTATGTGGCAACAGGTCAAAAGGCTTCAACAGTAGCTTTGATTGCTCGTACTTTGGAGGAAAATGGTGCAATGCCTTATACAGTGATTGTGAACGCTTCTGCTTCTGATCCTGCTCCTCTTCAATTCTTTGCTCCCTTATCTGGTTGTGCTATCGGAGAATTTTTCCGTGATACAGGTCGTCCAGCGTTGATTGTTTACGATGATTTGTCTAAACAAGCAGTATCTTATCGTGAGGTATCTTTGTTGCTTCGTCGTCCTCCAGGTCGTGAAGCTTATCCTGGTGATGTATTCTACTTGCACTCTCGTTTGTTGGAAAGAGCAGCGAAAGTCGTAAACAGTGATGTCATTGCCAAAGAGATGAACGATTTACCTGAGAGCTTAAAAGACATCGTAAAAGGTGGCGGTTCTTTGACTGCATTGCCGATTATCGAAACACAAGCGGGTGATGTTTCTGCTTATATTCCAACCAACGTAATTTCGATTACTGATGGTCAGATTTTCTTGACAACGGACTTGTTCAACTCTGGTATTCGTCCTGCAATTGATGTAGGTATTTCTGTATCTCGTGTTGGGGGTAATGCTCAGATCAAAACGATGAAGAAGGTATCAGGTACGTTGAAACTGGATCAAGCACAATATAGAGAGTTGGAAGCTTTCTCTAAATTTGGTTCGGATTTGGATGCTGCAACAAAAGCTGTATTGGACAAAGGTGCAAGAAACGTAGAATTGTTGAAGCAGCCTCAATACTCTCCTCTATCTGTTGCCAAGCAAATTGCAACGGTTTATGCAGGTACAAAAAACTTGTTGAGAACTGTTCCTGTTGATAAAGTGCGAGAGTTTGAGACAGACTACTTATTGAGCCTCGAAAAACGTTTTCCTGATGTTTTGAAGAAATTGGCTGAGAAGAAAGGGAAAATGACACCTGAGCTTGAAAAAGTATTGAGAGAAGTTGCAGCAGAAGCAGCAGCAAGATATTCTAAATAAAATTTTAGTTTTTAGGTATCGGATAACTATTAAGGTATCCGATACCTTAATTTCCAAGATATGTCAGGACAATTAAAAGAGATAAAAACGAGGATTAAGTCTGTTGAATCAACTCAGCAGATTACGAAAGCGATGAAATTGGTTTCGGCTTCAAAGTTGCGAAGAGCTCAAGATCGCATCATCAAAATGCGTCCTTATGCACTCAAACTGAACGAGATATTGGCAAATATTGCAGAAGCTGCAGAAGGGGATGTAAGTATTGAATATGCGGTTCAACGTCCTGCCGAAAAAATATTGGTTGTTATATTGACTTCAGATAGAGGTCTTTGTGGTGGTTTCAACAACAATGCGGGTAAGTTGGTTACTCAGATGTTGGAAGAAAAGTACAGCAAGCAATATGCCGCAGGAAATGTAAGCGTGATGTATATTGGTAAGAAAGGGTACGAGATTTTTAAGAAAAATAAGGAAATCAATCACGTTAGAGATTATGTAAATGCTTTTGGTGACTTGAGTTTTGACAATGTATCTGCAATTGCAGAACATGTCATGAATGCTTTTGTCAAAAAAGAGTATGATAGAGTAGAGGTTGTTTATCACCGCTTCAAAAATCAAATCATACAAATTCCAGCAGTAGAACAGTTTTTGCCTATTCAAAAATTGGAAGCTGAAGGAGTAGACCAAAAAGACGAGAATAAAGTAAAAGCTGATTTTGAATTTGAACCAAATAAAGAAGAGTTGATTGCAGAATTGGCTCCCAAGATTTTGAAAACTCAATTCTACCGCTACTTGTTGGAAAACAACGCTAGTGAGCACGGTGCTCGAATGACTGCAATGGACAATGCAACTGAGAATGCCGAAGAGTTAATTAAGGATTTGAAAATTAAATTTAACAGAGCAAGACAAGCGGCAATTACCACACAGATTGTGGAAATTGTGAGTGGTGCAGCAGCTCTACAGGGAGATTAAATCAAATCTACTCCGTTTCGTTCTGCTAATAATAAAAAATTGTACAAAGCCTTCAAGCATCAAAATGCTTGAAGGCTTTGCTCGTTTATAGTGAATAATAAAAATATTTATTTTGCCGAACCTTAATTTAGTTTAATGAAAATTAGGATGTATAAGCTAATTTTAGGGAAAATGATTTTTGTTTTAAAAATACATTATTTACTATATAGAAAAAGAATTTTGCTCCCTTTCAATAGAATGTCTTTTTTGACTTTTGTACGACATTTTCACATAAAACATTGTTAAGCAAATGTTAAATTGAAACTTCCATTAAACTTTTTCCGTTTCAGAGATTTTGCCTGCTATCTAATATTAAAAAAGTGTAATGCTTAGTGGTTAATTGAAAAAATAAGGGAAAAGTTTTTTTATATCAATTTTCGTATTACCTTTGCACCCTCTTAGGAAATATGTCCCATACTATTAAATATGGACATTGTAGAAAAACACGTTGTTACCTACTTCTGCTAGTTTTTTGAAGAGTAGAAAAAGTAATTAAAACGTGTATTTGTTTACTAAATTTTGTTCTATGAAAAAGAAGTTTATCGCTGCCGTTATATCGGTGATTTTTCCGTTATCGGCTGGCACTGTATCTTTGGATGCAGACGTTGCTACACTCACAACAATGGAAGCTGAAAATCCTACACACAATATTGCAGACCTTTATTTGATAGAAGAAGCAAAAGAACATACAGACGATCACGGAGATTTTGAAAGAAAGGTGCGAATCATGGCACGCAGTCTGAATGTTCCGCCAGAATGGGTGATGGCAGTGATTCATTCAGAATCACGATTCAACCCGCAAGTTAAAAATATGAAAGGTTCTGGGGCAAAAGGTTTGATTCAATGGATGCCACATGTATATAAGGCAATGGGAGTAAAAAAACTGCCTTCCTCTGCCAATGAACAATTGGACTTGGTAGAACAATACTTGTGTGAACGTCAAGCAGAAGTAGGGCCTTTTAAAAGCTTGACAGACGTTCGATTGGCGATTTTGTATCCTGTAGCAGTTGGAAAATCCCAAAATTATGCGCTGTATAGCAAACCATCATTGGCGTATAAACAAAATAGTGGTTTGGATATCAACAAGGATGGCAAAGTAACGGTGAAAGACATTGCCCGAAAGATGAAAAGGGAATATCGAGAAGCTTTTGATATTCACCTGAACTAAAACAGCTTATCCAATTTAATTATTTGAGTGAAAGCCGAATGCAAGGAATTGTATTCGGCTTTTTTTTCTTTTACCTACCTTTGCATCTTCAAAAGAATATTTCCATGAATAAAAAATACACACTGCTTTCGATATTTCCTCTAATCTGCTTTCTATTTACGGCTTGCAGCTACTCAGGTGAATTGAAGGAAGTACAAGCAACAACCAACGATGGGAAAGTCGAATATGCGATTTCTTTTCCCGATTATATGAAATTGGAGACCGAAAAAAAATTGGGTGAAAATGCGAGTTTGCAGTATGCGAGTTTCTACCGAAATATTTATGCCTTGGTTATTGACCAACCCCAATCAACTGCAAAAGTAGGTTTGGAGGAATATTATCGTCAAGAGTTGGCGAAGTTGGAAGGAGTATTGAACAATCCTCTGAGATTGGATAGTTCTCAGGCGACTGTTGCAGGAAATCCCGCTTACCACATTCAGGTAGTGGGAAAAGTAGGAGAGGGGGAAGTCGAAAAAAGAATTTTGTACAGGCTGGTATTTTTTGAAGCTAAACAACACCTTTTTCAGTTGGTGTTGTGGGGCTGGGACGAAAGGCGTGATGATTTTCTTGAAGATTTTGACAAGATTGTAGAAAGTTTTCAAATTGAAAATAGATAAGTAAAAAAGAAAAAATAACTCATCGACCAATATTCCCCTTTTGAAAGGGGATGGGGTATGTTAGCAAAAGAAAACGAGGAGTTATTTTTTTACCCTTACTAAGGGAAATTTTCTGTTATACAGTTTTTTCACCTTTCTTTTGTACATTGGTTTTCGCACCAATTTCCTCCAACTTGTAGTTTTTCGCTTCAAAATCACTGACATTGATAAGTTGAATCCCTAAAACAGAATCTGCTAAACCTCGTTCGCTTTGTTTCAAAAAACTCGACATAAGTTGAATAATTGCTATGGGAACCAACACAAACAGCAACCCATAGCCACCCAAATAAACAAGACCAGCAATAGCAGCTACCAACCCAATCACCACATTTCGGCGGACAATCATTTTCCATGCTTTTGCGGGTTGATTGGTTTTGACATCTATTATCATTAAGTGTTTAGGAGAAACGTCCGTGTTCGTTTCTTGATTCCATATATCCATTGTTGTCCAAACTACCCAAACGATAAAAGCGGCAATTCCTGCAATCGATTTCCAAGATATACCTATGAAAATCAACAGTAAACAAAAAATCGGAACAATGACCAAACAGAGAACAAGCATGGCTATTTCGCCAGAATAAACAGCTTTGCGTTTTTTGATATTATCTGCGTTGGGGTAAATGTAAATATACTTTTCGGATACAGGAGGTTGTTCTTTTCTCTTTGACTTTTTTTGGGTAGGTATAACCCCTTCTTTAAGATCGCTTACATTAATAACTTGCGTTCTTAATAAGAAGTCACCCAATCTGCGCCCCCTATGATTAGAAGCAAAGACAAAGTTCACCACAAAAATTCCAACAATCAGTACTAAAATATGCCTTCCTTCTAAATCCAGCCAAGAACTGAGTGGATAAAGAGCAAAGAAAGGAATAAAGTCAATTATACGTCTGCCAATTCTTTTCCATGATGTTGCACGATTACGGGTATTCAAATCAATGACTGTCAAACCAACTGAGGCTTTCTCCAAACCCATTAGCCCCCAAATCAAACAAATAATGCATATTCCTAGCCAAGACCAAATAGCCATAAAAAAATCAACGGTCTCTTTATCAAATAAAAAATCTATTATAAGTATAGGTATGAGGAAGACACCTAATAAGACTCGTAAATCTTTAAATGCAGCAGCAAAACGATTCGAAGCATTTGCATTGGAATAAGAGTAGGAAGAAGGTTTTTTCTCAGGATTAAGGGCAAAGTATTCTTCAAATTCTTTTTTGTCCACTACCTGTGTTCCTGCCAGATAATCTCCTATTCTTCTACCGTCTTTAGAGAAAAAGAATGCAACGTTTACAAAGAAACCACAAAAAAACAATAAGTAAATCAGCTCCAAATGTAATCCCATTTGATAGCCTACGAATAAAAACAACAAGAACACAACATCTGGACATCGCCTTAAAAAACAGGGGACTATTCCAGCAGGTTTGTTATTATGAAGGCTGATCAAACACAAACCAATTAAATCTTTTCCAATAACCTTTCCCTCACTAAAACAATCCCAAAACAAGAACATAAAAATACCTGTAAAAAAGACATTTGATATATTTGGGAATTCTAATACCCAAAAGCCTCCAACCAAAAAACTAAACAGACAAATTGTCACAAAATCTGCAAACATAGCAGCTAATCTTCCAAAAACCGATGGACGGGGATAAGTTATTATTTCATTATTTGATTTTCTATCAGCAATATTTTTCTCTTCAACCTCATCCTTCTTATCAAACCACTTCTCAAATACTTTATCCAACGTCAATCCTTCTTCATTCGTCTCCAAATACCGCAAAACCACCTGCTTATAACGGCTTTTTTCAAACTCTTTCTGCTCAGCCAAGTGCTTCAAAGGCGACAATTTGTGTCGGTCGTGTTCATGCAGTTGAGCATCTTGCAAGGCGATGTGGAGTTGATAATCAAAAAACTCGGCACTGTATTCATCTTCCACCAAAGGATGCAACTTCAACAAATGCAAAATCGCTCCTTTTACCAATCGCTTGCTGTCACCATCCAATTCCTTTGTCAATTCCTTCCGCAAATCCTCCGTCATAAAACCCTTTCGGAAGTAGGGCAAACTCACCAAAGGCAACATATTTTCTTCCTTCAATAATTCTCGTTCGTCAAACAAAGTCTGTCCCAAAAACACCGTCAAATCCCAATTCATTTCGGGGTACATCGCTGCTGCACACAAACATTCAAAACCTACATTGGTCAATATTCGCTTCAATTCTGATACCTGCTCAGGAACACTCAACTTTTCCAAATCGGTACTTATTGAAGTAGGATAAAGGCTTGCATTTGCAACAGTTGGTGTTTCTCCTTCAAAGATATTCGACAACTGATTTAGGCTTTCCATTTTTGCAGGCAAGACCATAAAACCGCTTTCTTCTTCCAAATATTCTGCTACCGATTTGGATAAAGAATTGGTAGTCAATAATATTTTTTCCTGCCAGTCGGTGAATACATCTCCTTCTATCAAAGTGGCTGAGTGTTGCCAACCTTCTGCAATCACTACCAATCGACAGTCCCCAAACCGATGCTGCAATTCCACAAGTGAAACATAGTTCTGCTCCGCATCCCAACACCATTCGGGATTACCATGAAAAAAGAACCGATGCACCATCACCTCTCTTTCCTTCAATGCTTCAAACCACATATCGAACCACTTCGTTTGTTGGTCTTTAATCGAACTTTGGTCAATCAACAAAAGATATTCGGGCAATGCGCTTGTTTGCAGATATTTGAAGTCGGTAAAACCTGCGGCTGCAATTGTAGCTTCTACCGTTTGGGGAACGTCTACTTTCTTCGTGGGAATCTGTCGGCGTTTTTGTAAGCGATTGGCGGTCTGTTTGAAGGCTTGTGAACGAGCCAAATTGAGGTCACTTTTCGGTACTTGAATGTTCCAATAGTGAGGTGGTTCGATGTTCTCCAAAGCTTCTAAGTAAAAATCTCTTCTGACTTTGAAGTGCAAGACAAATATCCACACCGAAAAAACCAAGAGCAACCAGCACACAAATTCAATAAAACCAATGCCTTCGTCTTGGCTTTTTTGAGGAGTATCTTTTTTTGAAGTAGTAGGAGAAGCAGGTTTTTCTTTTGAAGCAATTGGAGAAGTTGAAGTAGCATTGGGTGTTTCCTTTGAGGGATTTTGCAGATTAGGTGTATCATTGTCATTAGAATCGTAATCGGAAATTTCTTCAACACTTCTTTTTTCTATGCGTTCTCCTTTTTGCAAATTGAAGTACACAAAACTGCCACCTATCACCAACAGCAAAACGATTATACTGACAACAATCGTTTGAAATTTTTTGTAAAAAAAGCCCTTCAAACTCCACTCCAAATCCTCACCATATTTGTGGTACTTCTCCAATTCTTCATCTGTTTTCTGCAAAGGCGCAATTGTAGGAGGAACATTTTCTTCTAATTCTGCATATTGCAGCTTCAAGTCTGCAAAATAACGGTCAAAAGCTCGATAGAAATATTCTTGTTCTTCCTCATTGCTCGCCACCAAAGGACACATCAGCGGCTTCAATTTTTCAGGCGGACAGTCTTTCGGCAAGCGATTCAACAAGGTTTGAATTTGCAGAAAATCGTCCACGCCTAAGGCGAAACCTTGCTGTTGGAGGTAGGTGAGGAAGTCCTCGAAAGGAAGAAGGCTTTGGGGCATTGGTGAATGGTTTTATTGTTGTATTTTTAAGTAATTCTCATTCTTCTCCCACCTTCCTTTCTCAAAATCAAACTTATTCACCACCTGCGTTCCCAACAAAAAATCACCCAATCTGCGCCCTTTTCCGACATCTATCAAAATAAGATTGACGAGCGCCAATACTCCAAAAAACACCCAAAAATAGGTCATACTTGAAGCAAAAAGATAGGTACAGACGGCCACCAAAGCCAAAGGCAACAAATCAACGGCTCGCCTAAACAAGACTTTCCAAAAACCACATGCCTGATTGGTGCGTGTATTCACCAAAACCAGCCATTTGGAAGATTCATCGTGCCACCCACCCACTTCTCCGTCCACTGTTCGGAAGCAACCAAACAGAGCAAACCCTACTCCAACAAGGAATCCCACCGTTTTGGGTACGCCCAAATTGTCGAATACCAACAAAACGAAAAGAAGCACAAACAAATTGACAAATGCCATTCGCAAAGTCTTGACGACCATCGAACCCCATCGGTTTTCAAAGTTGGCTTTTGGATAAAAAAACTTGCCTTGTGTAGCCGCTTTTGCATTGTCTTTTTGCTCAAACCATTCGCCGAAAGATTTGCCCAAAGACAAGGATTCTTTCTGTTCATCCAAAAAGCGCAAAACCACCATTTTGTAGCGACTCTGCTCAAACTGTTTTTGTTGGCTTAGTTGGTAGAGAGCTTTCATTTTTTCGGAATCGTGGGCATGAATCCTCGCACGTTCTAAGGCGATATACAATTGATAGTCAAAAAACTCTGGATTGTATTCGTCCTCTATCAAAGGATGCAATTGAAGCAAATGCAAAATCGCCTCTTTTACCATTTTTTTGTCGTCTACATTTAAGTGTCTCAACAACACTCTCCGCAATTTTTCGGGCATTTCGCCTCGCTTAAACCACGGCAAACCGACCAAAGGCAATACATTTTCTTCTTTCATCAATACTTCCCCATCAAAAAGTGTTTCGCCAATGAAAAGAGTCAAATTCCAGTTCATTTCGGGATAAACGGCTGTGGCACACAACCACCGAAAACTCACTTCGTTTAGTTGTCGCTTCAATTCCTTTAAGGTGTCTCGGACATTGAGGTTTTTCCAATCTGTTTTTGGAGCAAAGGTGGTAAATACCGCATTGGAGGCAGCAGAAGGTTTTCCTTCAAACAAATCTACTGCATGATTGAGGCTTTCTGTCTTTGCAGGTAAAACCGAAAATCCGCCTGTTTCTTCCCAAAACGATGTTGCAGATTTTGACAATTGGACGGTGCTTAACAGCATTTTTTCTTTCCAGTCGGTGAATACATTTCCCTTTTTAACAAGGGAATGTTGCGAACCATCTGCAATCACCACCAAACGACATTCTCCAAAACGATGCTGCAATTCTTGAAAGGAAACCTTTCGCTGTTCGGCATCCCAAAACCATTCGGTGTTGTTGTGGAAAAAATAGCGATGTACCAAAACTTCTTGTTGCTTCAATCCCTCAAACCACATTTCAAACCATTTGGATTGTTGGTCTTTCACCGAACTTTGGTCTATCAACAACAAATATTCGGGCAATTCGCTTCTTTGTAGAAACTCAAAAGAAGGAAAACCTGCGGCTGCAATCGTTGAAGCAACCGTTTGTGGTACGTCAATGCGGTGAGTCGGAACGGTTTGACGGGTTTGGAGATTGGTCGCTGCTTTTTTGAAGGATTTGGAATGGGTCAGATTGAGTTCGCTTTTCGGCACTCGAATGTTCCAATATTGCGGCGGGTGAATGTTCTCCAATGCTTGCAGTTGAAATTCTTTTTTGACTTTGAAAAACCAACGAGCAACCCACGATATATAAAACAGGGACACCACCAATACAAAAAACCAAAAACCAAAGCTTCCTCCAGATTTTGAAGCCATTGCCTTTTTGAGGGAGAGTTCTTTTGAAAGATTGGTATCCATCTTCCAAGTTTTGTCTGGTGCTTTGGGGCTGGGTGTTGAAGCTTCGGATGTGCCTATTTCCCAATTTCTTGGGTTGGAGGTTGTTTTGGAGTGAGTAGTTTCTGTTTTCTTAGCAGATTTTTGAGAGGTTTTATCGGCTATTTTCTCCTCTTCTTTCAATGTTTTTACCTCATTTATTGGTGCTGCTTGTTCATACTCAGTAATTTCTATCTTTACCTTATAATCAGATACTTCGTTTGACATATTGAAGTACAAAAATACTCCCATTACCAACAACAGTAAACCTACAAAAACGCCTCCAATGGTTTGAAGATGTTGTTGAAGGAAATCATTGAAGTGAAACTCGTCTTTATTTCCATATTTGTCATACCGATTTTCTTCCTCCTTTTTTTCCTTTGCTTTGAAGGGAGCTTTCTTTTCCGCCTTTTTGGGCGCAACATTGGGCTGTTGGACGGCTTGGTGTTGAATCCATTCTTCAAAATAGTGGTCAAAGGCTTGGTAGAACGCTATTTGTTCTTCTTCGTTGCCGACCACCAAAGGAGCTAAAAGGCTCTTCAATTTTTCGGGTGGACAATCTTCTGGCAGCAAATTCAACAATGCTTGAATCTGCAAAAAATCATCTACGCCCAACTCAAAACCTTGTTGTTGGAGGTAGGTAAAGAAATCTTCAAAGGGGAGCAAATATGGGTTCATCTTTTCAATTGTTAAATTGCTTTATGGTTGTATTGTTTTATTGCTGAATTACCTACTACTGTACAAAATGATTTTTGAACCACAAAAGTATCAAAAGGGCACAAAAGAGATGGTTGAATTTCAGTTCTTTACTTTTGTTTTCTTTGTGCCTTTTGTGGTTAAATTAAAAATGTAAAGTAATATGGTTGAATTATTTGTATAATTTGATAGTAAGTCAAACTGTTTTAATGAGCTTCAAATTCAAACTTCAAGAATCATACATCATACATTAAAGTTAGTGGATGTATGAGCAACGATATTTGATTGGTGATGTATCCATAAGAAAACTACAAATCCTCTCTCAACCGCTTCAAGTCTTCTGGATTCTTCGCCAAAATACTATACGTACTCGCCAACTTCTGCAACTGTTCGGGAGTCGGCACATCAATCTTGACATCCAATTTGTCGAGAATGTGAATCCACGCCAAAAGCTCGGCGGTTGCAGGTTTTTTGCGGAGTTTTTTGCTGCGGATTTCGGTAAAGTGGTCTATTGCAGCCTCCAACATTCGCTGTTGGAAATCTTCACTCAATTGCAGTCGTTTGTTTACAATTTGGCGAAGCATGTCTTTTTCGGGAAACGGAATGTGGTAATACACGCATCTACGCAAGAAAGCATCAGGTAGATTTTTTTCGGAATTACTCGTCAAAATGATAATCGGGCGGTAGCGTTGGTCTTGAATACTGTATTTTTTCCCTGTTTCAGTGACCATAAAACTCATGTTTTCAATCTCATGGAGAATGTTGTTGGGGAAATCACGAGTGGCTTTGTCAATTTCGTCAATCAAGACCACTGATTTGTGTGCGCCTTTTAGTTGCAAATCTTTGGGCATCAAAGCCTGTACTTCGGCATCTTCGTAAGAAGCCAAAATCGCTTGTCCGAGGGCTTCAAAGTGAATATAGTCGTTTACATCAATGTCTGATTTTTTGATTTGGGTGTGGTGAAAATGACCGAGAGAATCATAACGGTAAAACAAATCTTTGGCGGAAGAATCTGTTTTGGCATTGAAAACCAACGGTTCACCCAAGCCCAATTCCCAAGCTATACTTTTTGCCAAGTGCGTTTTACCAGTGCCAGGTTCACCAGTCAATAACAAGGGTTGCCCCAAAGCCAAAGCTACATTGACGGCATCTCGCAAGTAGTCGCTTGCAATGTAGCCACTGGGTTCATCTAATTTTCCGAGGTGTTGGTAGGTGGGTAATTCAAATCTGGACTGTTTTCCACTTCCTTGATAAATATCAAAATTGTACATAAAGAGAATTGATTGTTTTGAAGGTTTGGTTAGAGATGTGTTTTATTGCAGCAGAGGCTCTAAATTCTATACTGCAATAAAACACATCTCATTTTGTAACACATTATACCTACATAACGTTTTCACGTTCAATAAAATTCCTTCTAATCAATTCTTTTATCAAAAAAATGCATTCAAATTGAGTATATTAAAATGCAGTTAATTTGAATGTGATTTTTTAGGCTAGTAAAGCAGAAAACGAGGAGTCATTTTTTGCCGTTACTTATATTATCAAAACCTATATTCTTCATACTCTGCTTCAAATTCCATCGTAGTATTTTTGAGTTTTTTGACTTCCTTCAATCCTTCAAAACGAATCTTTACCTCCTGTCTTGTAATTACCCGAAAACCATAGTGGAGACTCTCATATTTAAACGCTTTTGCTCCTTTCAAGAGTTGACGTTGATGGACAAAATCGAGGTGTCGAGCAATGCGTTTTTGAAGAAAATCATAAGAAGCAGTAGGCAAGTTGGGGGCGAGAATTTGTTCGGAGATGGTTTCCTCCAATTGTGGGTCAATCTCAAAACCAATACTGTTTCGTTTGGAAGCTATAGCAGCAAGTGTTGTCGTAGCTGTTCCCAAAAATGGGTCTAAAACGGTGTCTCCTTTCACCGAAAACATATTGACCAAACGATAGGCCAATTCAAAAGGGTATGCTGCACTTCTGTCTCGTGTCTTTTGGCTGTTCAGTCGTTGTTTCACACCCTTCAAGTCCCATATATCCGAAAACCAAAGATTGCGTTCTTCCCAAAAGTAAGCACTTTCGCTCCGATTCAGTTTTTCGGCTGCTGTTTTGAAGTTGCGCTTGTTGCCCTTGCGGAGAATCAAAATATACTCGTGTTCGAGCGTCACATAAGCTCCCGGGGGCAACATTCCCGAACCCATAAATTTGTTGGGTGCATTGGTTTGTTTGCGCCAGAGAATGGTGGGTAAATTGCTGAACCCAAGTGAGATGCAGTATTGAAGGATGCGGGCATGATTGGAATACAGGCGAAAATGTTTTTCAATTGTTCGAGTCGCATCTCCAATGTTGATACACGCAATTCCACCGACTTTCAAAACCCTATAGACTTCCGACCAAACTTTGTCTAAAATTTGGTGCATGGCTTCAAAACTTGCGGGTCCATCTCCCTTCTCCAACGCTTTTTTGACTGCTACATCTTGTTCTGCAAAAATTTCGTCCCACATCTCAATCATCGGATAAGGCGGTGAAGTTACTACCAAATCAATACTTTCCGCTTGAAGGGCTTGCATATTGGCGGCATTATCCCAGTAGATTTTATGATGCGTTGTAGAATTGTTGTTATTTGTATTCATTGAGTTTTGAAGTTTTTGGATTACCTTTGTTGGCTTAATAATTGTGTGTAATATAACCATTTTTAGAAATTAGTAAAATAAATCATTCACAGTATGAAAGTTGCAGTAGTAGGCGCGACGGGTATGGTCGGGAAAGTGATGTTGGAAGTTTTGCAGGAGAGAAATTTTCCTGTTACTCAAATTATTCCAGTGGCGTCTGAAAGTTCGATAGGAAAGACTGTTCTATTTAAAGGTCAAAAAGAAAAAATTGTTGGGATTGATGTGGCTCTATACAACAAACCCAGCATCGCTATTTTTTCGGCTGGAGCTTCAACATCCTTGAAGTGGGCACCACAATTTGAAGAAATGGGCACAACCGTAGTGGATAATTCTTCGGCTTGGCGAATGCACGATACTGTGCCTTTGGTCGTTCCTGAAATCAATGCAGATATTTTGACCAAAGACGATAAAATTATTGCCAACCCCAACTGCTCGACTATTCAGATGGTGATGGCATTGGCTCCTTTGCATAAGAAATTCAAAATGAAACGCTTGGTGATTTCCACGTATCAATCTGTGACGGGTACTGGAAAAGATGCTGTGGCGCAACTGCGAAATGAACGCAGTCGATTGGAAGGCGATATGGTATATCCTTACAATATTGACTTGAATTGTTTGCCGCATTGCGATGTCTTTTTGGACAACGACTACACCAAAGAGGAAATGAAACTGGTGTTTGAAACCCGCAAAATCTTACAAGATGACAGCATTGGTGTGACGGCTACGGCTGTTCGTGTTCCTGTCATTGGCGGTCATTCGGAGACGGTGAATGTGGAGTTTGAAAACGAATTTGAAATGGGTGAAGTTCGCAGACTCTTGACCGAAATGCCTGGTGTGGTATTGATGGACAATGTGAAAAACAACATCTATCCGATGCCTTTCTATCAACAAGGGAAAGATGAGGTGTTTGTGGGTCGTCTTCGCCGTGATGAGTCTCAACCTAAGACGCTGAACATGTGGATTGTATCGGATAATCTGCGTAAAGGAGCGGCTACCAATGCGGTACAAATTGCAGAATATTTGTTGAAAAAAGGATTGGTAGAGGCATAGTGAGAAGGTCGTTTGGCCTTTGATGATAGATTTTGTGGCAAACAAAAAAGGAGAAGGTTTCTATTCGTAGAAACCTTCTCCTTTTTTATTTTTTTCCGTTACTTGGGTGATTTATTTTTTCTTTATTACCAATCAACTCAAAAATTATCCAACTTTTAAAGGTTCATTTTTCTGTACCAAATACAAAGTTCCCGTAATCATTAGGCATAGCGCCAAAACAATCAAACCCCATTCTGATAAAGTTGGCACTTCCACAAAAGCACTCGCATCCACTGAACCCAAATCGTGAGGGGCTACTCTTGTATTTCCACAAATATCATCGGTAGGAATAGTTCCTGCAGGAGCAGTACCATTGTCAAGTGCATCACTTGGAGATTGTGGCGAAAAATAAGCTTGACTGCCACAAAAGGCAATGGCAGCTAAATTCGGGTCAGTTGTATAGGTTGCAGATGTAGGGCAGTTATCACAATCTTCAATGAGTGTTGTATTAACCGTCATTGTGCCACCAGCTCCTCTAAAGTCGTTGCCACTTGTTGCACCTGTATTGTTAGCAATAATGGTATTGGTGAGTGTAAGGTCTCCTGATGTCCAGCCAACTCCACCACCTCTACGTATCGCACCTGTACCTGTCATGCTGTTGTTTACTACTGTACAGTTGATTAGTTCATGGGTAGTTCCTGAAGCAGCTAATCTTATGCCTCCTCCCAAAACTGGAGAAGCATTAGAACTACCTGCAGAATTGTTATATACAGTACAGTTGATAAATAGACTAGAGGAGCTTGCTTCATTGATGAAAATTCCACCTCCATTGCCGCCAGCCGTATTTCCAGATATGGTACAACGTGTAAAGGTGCAAGTGCTTGCTCCGATGTTGTGTACTCCACCGCCATTGCTATTCGCAACAGTATTATTGGCTTCATTGTCGCTGATAACACAATCGGTAAAACTTACAGTTCCATTATTCCCTGTGATGTAAACACCTCCTCCAGCATCCTCAGAACGATTATTCGCAATCGTCACTCGCAAGAAAGAAACATCAGAAGAAGCGTTGCAGAGAATCCTTACTCCGCCTCCATCTTCAATATTAGAACCTCCACTACTCAAAGCATTTCCATTTTGAATGGTTAAGTCTTGAAAAATAACAGTAATGTTGTTGCTTACTGCAAACACAGCATCTGTTGCTGCTCCTTGAGTAGCTGCTGCCTGAACAATTGTGCTACTTTGTCCTTGCCCTTGTATGGTCAAATCAATGGTGATGTTTATATTGGCTTCGGTAAAGGTTTCTGCCCCAATATCAATAATATCACTTGGATTGGCTGCTCCTACCGCTGCCAAGATTGTTGTATGGTCACAGCCAGAGGCACAAACGGTAAGAGTGTCCGCAAATGAAATATGATAAAAACAAAAAGCGAGGATAAAAAATATAAGTTTTTGCATGACAAAGATTTGTTGTTTGAAAATAAGAATATGTGGTAATTGGAAACGTTCTTAATTTGAATTTAGAAATACAAATATGAACAGTAATCTCTATTCTGAAGTAAAGTTACAATTTTGTGACATAATAGTTTTAGATGCTCCTAGAATTGAACAAACCTTGCCTATTTTGGGTGGAGTTATTTACTTTTTTTGGCTTTTTCGTTTAGTTAAGTGTGTGAACAAGAACTTGTAGATGGGAAAGAACTACACACAATACAAGCAGTTCCTTTACATCTACAAGTTCCTGTTCAAAAATCAACAACAAGCACTTCAAAACCTAAATACTATGCACAAACTACTACCGACCGAGATTTTGAACATTTGGATGGGGTTTGGTTTGGGGTGAATTATGTGGAAGCTGTTTGAAAAATTTGAACCAAACTACCTTCAATAACTGTTATCTCTAAAACAACAAAACCGTTTCTTATGCAAACAATACCCATAAATTCAAAATTCCAGTTAGACGTTCAAGTGGTATTAGAGGGAATCAACCATTTAGATACCCTTTCATTAGAGCATTTCGCTGAAAAGGTCAATACCTTAGTTGCCAAACGAAAGGCAGTATCTTTATCCGAACAAGAAACCATTTTATTGAAACAAATCAATAAAGGAATTGCTCCAAATATCTCTAATCGCTTCAATGACCTCCAACAAAAACAAAGAATTTCAAAGCTAAACAACAAAGAGCAAAGTGAACTCAACACTTTGGTAGATAACATCGAACTGCAAGAGGCAAAACGTTTGGAGGCGATGATAACCTTAGCACAAACCTGGAATATTTCTTTGGAGGAATTGAGAAATAAGTTACAAATCAAACCCAACGAGCCTTATGTCTGGTAGATACATTCCTGTAAAAATCAGGGCAGAAGTTATCCAACGAGCCAATGAAAGATGTGAATATTACCAAAGTTGGATGAAAAATGCCATTCACACCTTCAATATCGACCACATCATACCGCTTGACAAAGACGGTAAATCAAACATAGAAAACTTGGCTCTTTCTTGTGGTGGCTGCAACAGCGCAAAGTCTGATAAGGTAACTGCAATAGATTCATTAACCAATACGGATGTATTGATTTTCAATCCTCGTATCCATAAATGGAATGAGCATTGAAGACCCAATGGAATGGTAGAAAGAGGTTAGGAAAGGTAGGCTTCAAAACAAATTACTTAATATATTTAGGCTTTTGAAAAAACTACGAAAAGAGTAACAATTTTATTAACTTGTAAGTCCTATTCCAAATACAAATTTAAAATGCGTGGCATGACTGCAAGAAATGAAAATCACACTATCGATATATGTATAATTCACAACATTGCAGATAATATGTATTTCAATAAGATTTTGAAGCATTTAAATCCTTTTGAAAAAAAATATAATGTTAAGATTTGGCATCTACATAAAATATTAGGAGGCGATTCATCAAAAAAAATATTACGGGAAGAAATAGTAAAATCTGATGTGTTTATACCTTTATTAAGTCCAGACTTTTTAGCAGATGAAAAGTATGAAGATATAATTCAAATAATTAAATCCCAACAAGAAAATCGACAGCTACGAGTAATATCTGTTTGGGTTCGACCATGTCAATGGGAAATTACATTCTTTAAAAACCTCGAAATATTGCCTAATAGTAGTTATTCTCTAAACGATGACTATTGGAATAGTATTGACCATGGTATAGATGTCGTGGTAAAGGAATTAAAAATGTTGTTGTTTAATGAAGGAACTAACAAAAATGTAACAAAGAAAATTTCTAATAAATTAAATACTAAGGAAGAAAAAAATATTCAACAAAGATTCTTTATGCTTGTGGGCTTAGTTTTACTATTATATTCTATTTTGTTAATTTACTTTCGTTTTGATATAATTTATCATATTTTCAATAAATCAAACTATGAAGTTGAGTTTCAACAATTATTTCTACCAGTTTTTTGTTTTATTACAAGTATATACATAATCTTAAAATTTAAAAAATATGCGTAATTTTATATTAATGCTTATATTGACTTTTTTTTGCAAGCAATTAAAGTCTCAAAACGCTAGTATCCAGCCTCAAGACAATAAAGTTATTGCCTTTCTTCAAAACATTTTTAGTATTGAACATTTGTTAGAAAAGGAAAAAAAGAATAAATTAAAAAGAGAGTTAAGTTATTTTGCACAGGATATGTATAAATTAATTCTTTTAAAAGAGAAAATTGCTAATCAAACCATATATTGTTGCGAATATAATTATAAAGAATGTAGGTCAGAGTTAATCGAACATTTCAATTATAATATGCAAAGTTCATTAAATCATTTAAACAATATTAAACATAATATCCTGTTTAGTTCTGACTATAATATAGTAATTGAAACTTATTATAAGCAGATAAAAATTAATAAAGACGAAAGTCTATATTTTAAGGATGGATGTACAATACATCCTGTTTCCGTGTATAAAGATTATGGGGAACCTATCTTTACAGGATGTGGTAATAACAAAAATTATGCTAATCAGCCAACATTCAATGTTAGTGATACTTACTATTCACAGTCAGAAATAATTGATACTGTATACTTTATGTGCTGCCCAGAAAAAAGAGAAAAAAAGCAATATCTACCAAGTTGGAAAACTGTAACTCTGTCATTTGAGGGGTTATTAGAAGGCTATAGATATTCTTTAGCAATTAAAGGAGAGAATATATACAAATTATTAGAGGAATGTGATATTGAAGCGATAATAAAGGAAAAAAACACCGCTATTCAAGTTCTTAAAAAAATGAGAGATGAAGCACTAAGATTGGAGAGAGAAATAGAATAATATATATATATAATTTGGGGCAATAGTGTTTTGTCCCCTATAGGCTACGAGTTAAATTGTTCATCATAATCTGCCATCTTCCGGCTAAAGCAATAGCTCTCATAAAAATGAGTTTTTCTAAATTCTTAGGATACCAAAAAGCCGAA
>JAUHXA010000086.1 GCA_030427245.1 Bacteroidia bacterium
TCCCGCACCCAAATATTCCGATACCTCACCAAATCCCCATGATCCTGCAAGCGCAAAGGCATTTTTTCGGGATGCGGAAAATAGCTCGATTTGCCGATGTAGGCTGTTGGCCCTTCGAGTTCCGTGTGGTTTTGAATCAATACGCCATTGTGAAAAGCTGTTACATAAGCAGGACTTTCGAGGCTACCGTCCTTTTTGAATTTTGGGGCGGTGAACACGATGTCGTATTGTTGCCATTCCCCTGGGCGACGAGAAGCATTCACAAGCGGAATATGCTGTTTGTAAAGACTGCCTGCCTGACCATTCGAGTAGGTTTTGTTGTCATAGCAGTTTAATATCTGCATCTCATAGAGACTCATCATAAAAACGCCACTATTGCTATATGCCTGTCCCTCTTTCCCTACATCTTGTGGACTCAGCCATTCGATGTGTAGCTGAAAATCACTAAACTTTTGTTTGGTTTCGATGGCACCTGTACCGGGTTTGACGGTAAACTGCCCATCCTCCACTGTCCAATCTGCTTCGGGATGTTCGTAGTTTTCATCCAATTTTTCGACATCCGCCCGCATTTCCTTCACCGTACCTTTTTCGTGTACAAACTGCGGTTTTTGCCATTGAGACAGGTCTGTTCCGTCAAAGAGAACAATCGCATCCGAAGGCGCACTGCTAAAGGCATGAATTCCGCCGTTCACCATTGCAGGAACAGGTTCCCACACTTCGGTCGCCTTTGGATCGGTACTTTCCTGAGCATTTGCAGCAAAGCAAAAGAAAACTAAGATAATAGCGTAAGTAGAAACTTTCATCTGTTTATTTTGATTTTTTGAAGGTCAGATGGAACTTACCATGAATGAAATAATCATTTCCCTTTGTGTTTAAATAATGATTTAATCATGGACTTTTCATCTGCTTATTTTATATTTTGACCATACTAAGTAACGGTAAAAAAATAACTCCCCGTTTTCTTTTGCTAACATACCCCAACCCCTTTCAAAAGGGGAATATCGGTCGGGAAGTTATTTTTTCTTTTTTACTAAACATTCTTCCTGGTATCTGTACCCCACATCAACTTGCTGCGAATCGTCTGGTAAAAACTGCTCCATTCAAAACGAATCAACGAAATGGTGAAATCTGCTTTTCGAATCGTCAGTTGGTAAGTATCATCAATCGTAACTGCCTGTGAATCTAAGGTGCAGAAATAATGTTCGGCTCGCCCTTCAATCTGCAATGTCACCGTAGAATCATCCGCAATCACTATCGGTCTGACCGTCAAATTGTGGGGTGCAATAGGTGCAAGCAACAAGGTTTTGGAAGTCGGAACAATAATGGGCCCGCCCACACTTAGCGAATAAGCTGTCGAACCCGTTGGAGTGGCTAAAATCAAGCCGTCTGCCCAAAATGAATTCAAAAATTCGCCATTTACATACGTATGAATTGTGACCATTGAAGACGTGTCTTTCTTTTGAATCGTCAGTTCATTAAGCGCAAAAGGAGCTTCTTCAAAAATGGGGTGATTGCTCGACAACTGCAAAAGAGAACGACAATCGAGCATAAAATTTCCCTGCTCCAGTGCTTCAATCGCTTCGTTAATGCGCCCTTTCACCACACCTGTCAAAAAGCCCAACCGTCCGATGTTGACTCCCAAAACGGGGATTCCCGAATCTTTGATGAATCGAACAGTGTGAAGAAGTGTTCCGTCTCCTCCAATGCTGAACAAACAATCCAAAAATCGGGGCTTTACCTCCGCATCTTCAAAACTGAGAAGTTGGCTGGTCATTCCTTCTTCCTCCAATTGCAGAAAATAGGAATGATAGACCCATACCTCATGTTTTCGTTGAAGCAAGAGTGCAAGCAGTTGTTTTACAAAGTCAATATCGCTTTGTTTGAGGACTTTTCCGAAGATACCGATTTTCATATTCAATCGCAGTTTGGACCTTGGAAGGAAGAAGTAAAAAGTGAGAAACGAGACACAAACAACTAATAATGAAAGAGTAAAATCTCAAAAGAATCACACACAAACCATTCATTATTAATTAACCAGAGTCTTACTTCTCGCCTCTTAGCTCTCTCGTCCAAAGACTAGTCGTAGTTAAGACCGAAAGATACATAAAATCCCCAATCCTTCAAGCCATTGCGGGTATATTCAAAGCTTGCCACCAAATCATAAAAGCTGAAAATGTCCACTCCTATGCCCGCACTTTTGAGCCATTGATTGGCCAAAGGGTTGATATCTTGGTAGTAATCGTCTTTGATGTAGCCCAATTCGCCAAAGGTTTTGAGGTAAATCGCTAAGGGAATGGTGCGAAATTGGTCGGATTTGAGCAGCGGATTGCGAAGTTTTGTACTCAGTAGTTGGTATTTGAAGGCCGTGCGAAACATACTAAAACTCTGCCCATCTATGATAAAAAATTCGTAGCCTCGCAAATAATCCAATCCATAACCCAGTCCACGCTGATTAAAGAAAGGCTGTTTGTCGGGAAGGGAAAGTTTGGCTTTCACATTGCCGAGTGCATAAAAGCGATTGCCCAAAGGTACATACTGCGTGTAGTTGGCTACCAATGAGGTCATTCCGACATCTCCAAAAACGCCCAATCCGGTCTGCAAAAACTGCACATTGAAGTAGCTTCCCGATAGCGGATAGGCTACAATGTCTCGTTGGTCATTCGAGTAGTCGTACACCAATTGAAGGAAGGTTTGTTGGGTTTTTCCATCCAAAAAATAATTTGGATTCATTTCTGCTAAGGTATCTACGATGCTGTTGTGTACATAGTCCAAAAACAGGCGGTGATTGCTGTGTATGTTGGGTCGAAGGCTGCTGCCAATGGAGATATTGAAGCGTTTTTGGGCAAAACCTTCTTCGTGTTTGTAAAATTCTTGGCGATTGTTGAAGTTCCGAAAAGGGAGTTCTCGATTGAGGATGTAGGACAGTTTGTAGTACGCACCTATTTTTCGAGCTTTGTCTATGAAAGGCATGATGTATTCGAGTTCGTATTTTTTGGTGAATCCAAACTGAACGGTCGCCTTCAAGAGTTCTTTTCGTCCTCTGAAATTGTAGTGGTAAAAGCGCAGCCCATATTCGGTTCGGCTCAAATCTCGGTTGTATTCTTTCCACCAAACGTTGAAATTTCGGTCGGTGAGTTCAAAAATAGGCACAGGGAAAACATACCAACGCTCTTCGACTGCAATGTGTAAATGTGTGGAAAGTCCTTGCTGTTCTTTTACTTCAATTTTTACGTCATTGAACAGAGTGGTATTGTACACTTGATTGCGGTTTTCTTCCAGAATTTCAATCAACTTTTCAGCCTGTAAGGTGTCTCCAACTGCAAAATCCAACTCTCTGAAAATGATGTGTTCTTTGGTGCGTTTGTTGCCCGAAAGACTGATTTCGGTGATGATGAAGTAGTTTTTGGCGGAGGTGTCGGAATCCATTGAAGAAAACCCTACAATAGTCTCATTTGCAGAAAGATGGAAAGAGAATAAAAGTAGAAAGAAAAGGAATAGATGGTTGTATTGTTGGGTGGTTTTATGGTTGTATTGTTGGATGGTTTTATGGTCGTATTGTTGAATCGTTGTATGGCTGTATTCTCGTATAGTTGAATGGATATATTGTTTTATGGTTGTATGGCTATGACACATTTTGGGATGGTTAAGAAATTGGTGTTGAAAGACACGGGATTTTCTATTATCATGGGCTACAATCCTATCTATGAGCTTGTAATGTTGTTAAAGTTTAGGAGGTTGAAGCCAAATTATTGAAGTAGGTCAAATATTTAAATAATTCATAAACTCATCAAATCGTTCTTGTACATCCTCCAAATAATCTTCTTCTTGATAGTAGGCTTTGACCGTATATTGAAATCGCTCAAAAGTTGGTAAAATACTGGTCAAGTCGGTTTTATTGATTTTGATTGTCACATCTATTGAGCTACTCCCTTGATGTGTAGTGACATACATGCTCAGTATCTTGGCATTGTGAGATTCTACCAAACGAGCTATTTCAGATAGCACATAATCATTGGCACTCATTTCCAAAATGAGAATCCCCCCTGGATCTTCCATCCCTTGTGCTTGAGATAAATAGTCGGTTATGGTATCGAGGGTAATCAAACCTACATAGTGCTGTTCATCGTCCAAAACAGGCATTACCGATAAACGATTGGCTTTCATGACCTTCATGACCTCATAGATGTGGTCGTATTCATACACCTTTGGCGGTGTTTCCGAAAAATCGTAGCTCGAAAGAGTCTGTGAAGTTTCGTTGGTATCGTAAATCGTATATTCCGAAATCATGCCTAAGTATTGCTGCCCATCTACCACAGGAAGGTGATGTACATGAAATTCTGCAATCCAAGCCAGTGCTTTTTCACCATCATCAGTCAGCTTCAAAGGCGGTATAGTATCGTTGATTAATTTTTTTGCTATCATAAAACGTTAAAATTGGGTAAGTTCAGGTGTGTGTGACATTTTATTGATAAAGCTCCGCATAATTCTACTAAAATCCAAAGGTTGCTCCAACATGGGAGCATGTCCACATTCATCAATAAAGTATAGTTCAGAATTTGGGATAAGCTTCTTGAAGTCTTCTCCCACAAAAGGAGGAGTGATTCTGTCTTGCTTTCCCCATATCAACAAAGTGGGTACCGAAATGTTGGGAAGCGTATCTTCTACACTTTCCCGCATTGCTGATTTTGCCAACATCACAATCCGTAAAGCATTTTCACGCTTACTTGTATTTTCAAAAACGTTGTCAACCAGTTCTTTGGTTGCCGTTGTAGGACTATAAAAGGTATATTCTGTCTTCTGCTTGATAAATTCATAGTCTTTTCGCTTGGGAAAAGAAGTTCCAAAAGTATTCTCAAACAAACCCGAACTGCCCGTCAATATCAATGCAGTCACCTTATGAGGTTCCCCCAACAGATAATTGACCGCCAAATGTCCGCCCAAAGAATTGCCCACCAAAATGAACTGACTCAAATCCATGTAATTGATAAAATCTGTCACATACTTGGTCAACCCTGCAATGCTTGTCTGTCGAAGCGGCAATTCGGTGACAGGCAAAATCGGCAGTATTAGCCGATGTGTAGAGGCAAAATAAGGGATGATTTTTGAAAAATTGGTCAGAGAGCCCAACAGTCCATGCAAAAGGACAATGGTATCCCCTTGTCCTTCTTCAATATAACTGTATGGCCCTTTATTGATAATGTTAAAATCCATTTGCAATATATTCTTTAGAAATCATTCATTGTCAGCAAAACCAAACCTTTACCCTCTTCTATCTTCCAAAATTCACTCAATGATTCATCAAATAATTCTCATACGGCAATCGGGTCGCAATCGAACGAGCCAAGGTCAATTCATCTACATATTCCAATTCTCCTCCAAATGCAATGCCCCTTGCTATGGAGGTTATACGAACACTTTGATCTCTCAATCTCTTGGAAATGTAAAAAATCGTAGTGTCTCCTTCCATCGTTGGATTCAAAGCCATGATGATCTCCTTTACCTCGTCTTTCTTTACTCTATCAACAAGTGAATCCACATGAAGGTTGTCTGGTCCAATTCCATCAATGGGTGAAATCACTCCTCCCAATACGTGATACAATCCTTTGTACTGATGCGTATTTTCAATCGCAATCACATCTCGCATATTCTCCACCACACACAATATAGAAGCATCTCGACTCAAATCCAAACAAATACTGCATACAGGATGATCGGATACATTGTGGCACTTTTGGCAAAACTGTATATCTTGACGCATTCTAATAACCGTCTCCCCAAACATCTCCACTGTTTTGGTTTCTTCTTTCAGTAAATGCAAGACCAAACGCAAAGCAGTCTTTTTGCCGATTCCTGGCAACTTTGTAAATTCATTTACTGCATCTTCAATCAATTTTGAAGGAAAATTCATAGTATATATTTATATTCTCGGTTGATTTTTCAAAAATACGCAAACAATAGAACAGTTTGGTACTTTACTTAGTGAAAACTCCAACTTCTCAATACATCAAGTTTTATTGCAAAGTGCAAACTCAAAGATTCTCTGATTGAAAGGTTCATTAAGAGTATTGTAGCAATTGTTTTTTTGAAGGAACATTAAAAAACCGCTATTCGCTTTTAATTCAAAAACGAGTAGCGGCCTATGCCAAATGGCATTTTTTAGTAGGGTAAAAGAAAGGGGGAATTAATTCATTCGCCAACCTTCGCTACCCTTTATTAAGTTGTTTGTGTAGGAAAGTGGTAATAAGAGCGATCAAGGCACCTGCCACAGCCCCCGTTATAATCTGATCTACATAACTGCCTTGAAGAACGACAGCAATTACAGCATAAAAAATCGCTCCAATAATAGCGCTCATCAAATAATAATTGAGTGGTAAGGTTTGAGTACCTGCAAATCCAATCAAGCCACCTAAAACGGCAACAATGATTAGGTAGGTGGCATTGAAGCCTCCTTGCTCCAATACAAAAGTGCCAAGTAAGCCAAATAAAATACCTGCAACAATTCCAATAATAATTCGCTTGTCCATAATGAAAACAATTTTTAGTGAGTAAAAATGGTGAATGTTTGTTTAGAACAAGCTAAATATAGGAATTATAATAAAAGGAAAGAAATTTTTATAAGAAAAGCTGAGTAGGATATTCGGCTTTTTTAGTTTGTAGAAAAATAGGCTGACATCTAAAGTTGTGTTGTTGTGCCGTTTAATCCTCCAATAAGAGAAAAAATAAGATGCCAGCCTTCCAGCCAAATCTATGAATTTTATTATTTCTAGACTGCCCTTAGATATTCAAACCAACTAATGACATATTCCATAGTTTGAAGATTTTGATATTTGATTACATTGGCAAAAGTAAATAAATTTTAGTTAATTACCAAATTTTTTAACCAAATCCTAAAAAAATTCAATTCCTCAACCGTTCAAACGCCTCCCTCACAAACGCCGTATCATAAATAATCGTGAGTTTAGAAATTTTCCTTTCGTTGTCAAACTCAAAAATATCTACGGCTTCAAAACTAACAGGTTGCTCGTCCTCCAATGTCCAACGATACCGAAAATGAGCCGCCGCCGAACCTTTTTGTGCCCCTTTGAAGATTTGGAGTAAGGTAATCAAGGATTGAGCAGTGTCTTCAAAAAGTTGTTCGTAAAAATCGGTCGCTTTCTTGCGTCCATAAAGCGGCGAAACGACAATCGCCCCTTCTGCAAATAACTGAAGAACTCCATATTCATCGCCTCTTTCTAAGGCGTGTAAATAACTTTGTATGATTTCGCTGATGGTCATAAGGTTAGAATGAAAAAATGAAAATAAGAGTGAAAATAAAAAATAATGTTTCTTCTGCGAAATTTTTTGAAACCTATCGGGCTTCTAAGGTCGAATTTGAATACGTGTTTCAAAAACAAAAGCAGAATGGAATTTATTCCGTTTACTCACTATTTTTAAAATTACTATTTTTGTTCACTTTAAAACGTATATTTCGCAAACTGAAAAGATAGCCTTACCTAAAATCCTTTCTATCTGCTTCATCTGCGAAATCAGTAATACAAAACATCAACAAACATGAAAGAACATTGGTACAAAATCACCATAGCCAGTCAAAACCAGCAAACACCCATTATTTACTACGGTTCGTCTCAATACACCGAGAAGGAAATGTGCGAACAGATAATACAGCAGCGGCCTGTTTTATTGGAGAACCTGCAATATGTGACACAAGACGGAGATTTTGAAGAATGGGACGACGAAGACGATGTAGAATATGGACGCATTTACATCCAAAGCCAATACATTCAGTCTTTCATGCCTTTGCAGCGCAAACCCTCGGGGAGTTGGTTTGGCAAAATGAAGAAATGGATACGCTAATGTTCCGTTATTTTTTTATCGAAAAAAAATAACGGATTGGGGTTGATGGCTCAAGTGTTAATCTTATTTATTAAAAATAAAGTCTTCTCTGTTTTTCTTAACTTTACCCTTTAAAAGTAAAACTTTTAATTTTTCATTTGTTTCTAAACACTTGAACGAATGAAAAAACGTTTTATCGTTTACTTCTTATTCAAATACCCAAAGCTCCAACAAATAGAGCGATATAACAAAACATAGGCTATCAGCCCTATGAATTCAACATACATGGACGCAACAATATCATTTGAAAGTTACCCCGTTTGGTACATCGCCCTCTGTCTCGGCTTGGGCTTACTATACGCCATCGCCTTATATCTCAAAGACAACACATTTCAAGATGCTTCCAAGCTCCAAAAACGAGCCATGATTCCTATGGCTATTGCACGTTTTGTGGTCGTCAGTGGCATTGCCTTTTTGTTGTTGTCTCCCTTATTGAAGTCCCGCACTACGGAAGTGGTCAATCCCTACATCGTTGTGGTTCAGGACAATTCAGAATCCATAGCACAAGGTTTTGCCAAAACAGGTGATAGCAGTGCCTACTTCAATCAATTGACCGATTTGGTCAAAGGCTTAAAGGAAAAAGATTTCACTGTCGAAACCTATAGTTTTGGCGAACAGATGACCGAAGTCAAAGGCGACAGTATGCGCTTTTCCTTCAATCAAAAAGTCACCAACCTCTCCAATACACTTGATGAAATTTACAACAAATACAGCCACCAAAATGTAGGTGCCATTATTCTGGCTTCCGACGGAATTTACAATCAAGGCAACAATCCGATTTACTCCAATGCCCAATTGACCACGCCGATTTATGCCATTGCGCTCGGCGACACGACTCCACAGCGAGATTTATTGGTCGAAAAAGTGTTGCACAACCGAATTGCCTATTTGGGTGATAAATTCACGATTCGAGCCGACATTTCCGCCCAAAATTGCAGGGGTGCAACTACCGTTTTGAATGTCTATAAAGGCAGTGGCACATCCGACAAAGTATTTACCAAAACACTACCGATTGACAAGGAAAACTACGTATTGAGTGAAGACATCATTTTGGATGCCAATGCCGTAGGAGTTCAACAATACTCTATCCGAGTCACCCAAATTCAGGATGAAGTCACCCTCCAAAACAACCGACAAGACATCTACATAGACATTCTGGACAGTCGCCAAAAAGTTTTGATATTGGCAGCAAGTCCGCACCCCGATGTATCGGCATTGAAGCAGGCAATCGAAAACAACAAGAACTACGAAACGAAAGTCATGTTTATCCAAAAAACGGGTAATATGTCTTTCAAGGATTACGATGTAGCCGTTTTACATGGGCTGCCTTCTCGGCTCTACAAAGCCGAAAGTGTATTGAGTGCCTTGAAAACCAACAATGTTCCAGTATGGTTTATCGTCAGTACCCAAACCGACTTAGCAGCCTTCAATCGATCACAAGACATCCTCAAAATCAATGGCGGCGGTGCAAGTTCCAACGATGCCAAGGCCAAGGCCAACCGAGACTTCAATCTGTTCACCCTCGAAAACAATGTATTTCAAACCTTAGAAGAATTGCCGCCTTTAGCCGTTCCCTTTGGAGAATTTTCGGCAGCACCGACGACACAGTCTCTTTTACTTCAAAAAATTGGTTCGGTTGATACCCAATATCCGCTACTAGTCTTGAAGCAGGCTGCGGGTTCCAAAACGGGCGTTTTGACAGGTGAAGGTTTGTGGCGTTGGCGTTTGTATGACTACAAAAAAGACAATGACCACGAAGCTTTCAACGAAATCGTCACCAAAACGATTCAATATCTCTCGGTCAAAAACGATAAACGCAAGTTTCGGGTCAATATGCCCAAAACGCTTTTCAATGAGACGGAATCTATCACCTTTGATGCCGAACTCTACAACGATTCCTACGAGCTTATCAATGAACCCGAAGTCAACTTGGTGATTACGGATGAAGGCGGTAAAGAATTCCCCTTTGTCTTCAACAAAACCTCCAACGCTTACGCCCTCAATGCAGGCTTTTTCGCTCCCAACAAATACAAATTCAAAGCAACGACTACCTTCAATGGCCAACAACATTCGGCAACAGGCACTTTTACCGTTGTTCCCATACAACTCGAAAGCCTTCAAACAACTGCCAACCATCAACTGCTTTACTCCTTGACCAAACGATATGGCGGGCAGGTTTTTATGCCCGACAATATTACGGCTTTGAAGGACACCCTCAACAACAGCCCAAATATCGAACCTACGCTCTACGCTTCTTATAAAACTCAGGCTATCATTAACTTGAAATGGTTGTTCTTTTTGTTATTGGCTTTTTTGAGTATTGAGTGGTTCTTGAGGAAGTTTATTGGAGGATATTAAAACAACAAAACCCCTTGATTGTAAATAATCAAGGGGTTTTTGTTGTTTTCTTTATATCACTTAAAGCGTTATCTAAAACTTTGAGGATTTGTGTCTTCGATAACCTATACTTTGAAACAGCCGTAACTAAGTAATAGTTTTCAAAAAAACACTAATAGACTATTATTTTTTCTAAATGTCGCTCACCTTCTATTTCTATCTCCAAATAATACAAGCCTGCAGCTTTGTTGGTCAAGTCAAAGGTTTGGCTGAATATCCCTGATTGACTCTCTGTTTCAATCCTTTCTATCAATTGTCCAACGGTATTAAACAATTTTAGTTCAATGTCTTTTGTTTCGGTCAGTTCCAATTTGAATTGAAAAATTCCTTTGTTCGGGTTGGGGAAAAGTTGGATTCCTCCGACTCCTATCCAATCTTCAATACCTGTACTCAAACAATCCTCTACTTCAATGGTGATTTGGGTTGTCGTTGTACAGCCCATTGTATTGGTGGCGGTCAAGATATAAGTTGTTGTTTTGGTTGGGCTTGCTACGGTGACATTTCCACTTGGATTGGTCAAACCTTCAGTAGGCGACCAACTAAAGGCTGCTCCGCTGTTTTCGGTAGCTATCAGTTGCACTTGTTGTCCCACACAAATGGACGTAGTAGGTGCGATAATCTTGGGTTTGGGTGCATCCAAAACATGAATTGTAATGAGTTCGGTGGTGATGCAGCCTGTTTCGGTTTCGATTGTCACCTCATAAGTAGTCGTCTCTGTTGGGTAAACTGATACCGTTTGCACTTGCTTATTGGTGACATTCTCCACGTTCAATAATTCAAAAGCCACACCTCCAATTACACTCAACTCAACTTCTTCGTTTGGGCACACATCGTCTTTGTTTGCTACCACACTTACTTCTGGAGTCGTTTCATTCACTACGGCAGTCGCTTCATAAGTACATTCGGCAGCATCCGTAATTAAGACTTGATATTCTCCTGGAGCCAATCCTGTGGCAAGTGCTTCTCTATTGTCCTCCTCAGTGTTCCAAGAAAACTGATAGGGAGGCACTCCTCCACTGACTATCACTTCTGCTCTGCCGTTGTCTTCACCTTTACAGCTATCATAAGTATCTATTTTTATGTCAGCACTTTCAGGGCCGCCGACTTCAATGATCTCTGTATATTCGCAACCTATAAAGTTGGTTACTTTCAATTGGTATGTTCCGCTCTCCAAATTAGTTAAATTAGCCGTTGTTTCGCCATTGGACCATTCAAAAGTCAGCGGCCCTGCATCTTCGGTAGGAATCACTTCAATTTTTCCTCTACCTTCCGTTTTACAGGAAGTTGCATTGTGAACCACAATATCCTCGATAAACTCTGCATGTTCTTTCACCTCTACCTCTGTAGTCAGTACACAGCCATTGGGGTGCGTAACGGTTACGGTGTATGTACCTGCGGATAAGTCAAAGGCGGTGTGAAAAGTCTGTCCATCACTCCAAAGATAGGTACACCCACTGTAGAGACAATTGCAACCTGTACTTGCTACGGTTGCATTTCCTGTGTTGTCGCCTGCACAACTTGCATTTTTTGCAGCAGCGGTCAATACATATCCTGCTTCTTCACAGAGGTCTTGCTCCTGAGCCACCACGACTGTTGCGAACAACATTCCCAACAAGAGGACGATTATCCAATGACTGCACAATTCTATTTTGGGCCTGTATTTTGTTATCAAGTTTTTCATAGTTTTTTAAAATCTAAGTACAACCTTATTATTTCAAAAAACATTCCAACTTTTTTTGTTCCCTTCCAAACACAAAAAAAGCCTGAATGTTTTTGAATCATTCAGGCTGATAATTAGTTGTTTGTATTAGATAGTAGAGGACTTCTCGCTAATTGCTGGAAGTCTCTTTTTTCTTTTTCAGATAATCAAGAATTTTTATTTGAAATTCTTTGTAGGCGGTTAAAATTTCATTGACTTTATCGCCTGAAAAGTTTTTCTTCAACTCACTCAAAAAAGTCTGTTTTGCTTTCAAGCGGGCAGCTTCTTGTTCCGAAATATCAGACATGGATTTTACATCGTCTAATTTATCTTGGTATTCTCTGAATACACTCGAAAATTTATCCGCCTCCTCGCCACTCAGCGTAGCCTTATTGATTACATAGGCTACCCACATTGCTTTGATGTCTTCTTGTTTGCTGCTATGTGCTTGGGCTTCTAAGGGTGATATAGTAGAGAAAGTCATGGTGCAAAGGAGTACCAACATACTTATTCGGGCAATTTGAAGGGATATATTTTTCATAAGACTTACTTATATTTTTATGTCAATTTTAGTATCTTAAAGGCTAAGGTTTTCTAATTCTTCTGCGCTGATATCAATATCTAAACCTTCAATATCTAGGTCAGACATATCCATTTCAAAAGTTTCGATGTCCATATCGTCATTGATGAAGTCTTCTAGGTCACTGTTGTCAATATCAAAATCTAAAGTCGAAAAATTCATGGATTCTACATCTACGCTTTCAAGTACTTGATTGTCAGACAAGGTTTCGTTCATATCTGCATTGTTAGAGGCAAATTTTTCTAAATCGTTTAATGACAAACCATCCAAAAAGGCATTTATTTTTTCCATGCAGATTTCTGGGCTTGCGCCTATACAGTAGGCGGTATCGAAATCTCCGGTTCCTTTAGATTGTCCATCAAATGCCCATATCCCTATGAACAATAAAACCATTGCGGCGGCAGCTACACTTGTATAGCGAGTCAATTGACGAATGATAGGCTGAAATTGTCGGATACGACCTCGAACTCCTTGTTCTTTGCGAATCTGACGCAAAACTTCTTCTTGCAGTTTTTTGAAGTAGGCTTTGGGAATTGTAAAAGGAATCGGATTTTTGGAAACCACCTTATTTAAGGTATTTATTTCTAATTCTTCTTCATTTTCAATGACCTCTGTTACCAAAGAATCCATCATTTCATCGAAATAACCCGCAGGAAGGGTAAAAGGATTCTCCTTTGCCAAGCTGTCCAACATAGGTGTTGCCGCTTCGATGCCTTCTTCCACTTCAATGCTGTTCCAAACTTGATCTTGCAATTCATTGAAGTAATCAGTAGGAAGTGCGAAAGCTTCTTCTTTGGCTATGCCATCCAACATAGGTGTTGCCGCTTCGATGCCTTCTTCCACTTCAATGCTGTTCCAAACTTGATCTTGCAATTCATTGAAGTAATCAGTAGGAAGTGCGAAAGCTTCTTCTTTAGCTATACCATCTAACATAGGGGTTTCGGCTTCGATGCCTTCTTCCACTTCAATGCTGCTCCAAACTTGGTCTTGCAATTCATTGAAGTAATCGGTAGGCAAAGACATTGATTCTTTGCTCACATCGGCAAGGCTGTCCAAAACAGGCGTTTCGGCTTCGATGCCTTCTTCTACTTCAATATGGCTCCAAATACGTTCTTGAAGTTCTTCAAAATAATTGACAGGGAGTTTAAAAGTAGTTTTTGACTCTATAGAGTGAAGATTTTGTGATTGACTTTTGATTGTTTCATCGGCAATTTTGTCCATTACAACATTTTTCAAGCCTTCAAAGTAGTTTTCGGGAACTTTAAAAGCTTGAACAGTGTTGAGTTGACTGAGGTTTGGAGCGTCTTGTTCTATTTTTAGCTTATCCTGAATATTCTCTAAGACCTCCTCTTGAAGGTTATGAAAATACGCATCAGGTAAGCGAAAATCGTTGAGTTCCAAACCGCTAATTTTAGCAGCCAACTTTGGAGTCAAGTCATTCAACTCATTGGATAATATGTTTCGTTTTTCTATTTGCATGATTTATTTGTCCTCATATACACCTCTTAGATTACAGCCTTTTACAATAGTTTAATCCTCTGTTAAGTATTTTTCTATCTTCTTGACTGCATGGTGATAGGAAGCTTTCAATGCACCTACCGACGTTTCCAAAACCTCTGACATATCATCGTATTTTAAACCATCATAATAACGCATCAAAAATACTTGCTTTTGTTTGGGTGGAAGTATATCTATAGCCCCTTGAAGCTTAATCTGTATGTCATCTCCGTCAAAATAAGGGTCTGCCTTCAATTGAGCGCCCAAATCATAGTCTTCGGTGACGAGGGGAGCCGAATCACGTTTCTTACGTTTGTTGATAAAAGTAAGCGATTCGTTGGTCGCTATTCGATACAACCAAGTATATAATTTGGAATCTGCCCGAAATTTTTCAAGGTTCTTCCAAATTTTGACAAACATGTTTTGGCAGACATCATTTGCATCTTCGTGATTCACGACCATGCGTCTGACATGCCAATAGAGTTTTTCTTGGTATTTTTCCATCAATAGCCTAAATCCCGCCTCTTTGGTAGCAGGATTCTTAAACTTGTCCAATATTTCTTTATCGCTGATCGTCTGAGCCATCAAATTTGATTTTTAATTTTGAGTTTACTCTTAGCCTTTTCTATTCAATACATTGTGAACCGATTCGACAATGTTATCGGTGTTGATTCCGTATTTTGTTAGCAACTCTTCGGTTGTTCCACTTTCACCAAACGTATCGTTCACTGCCACCATTTCGAGTGGAGCTAGATGATGTTCCGCTAATACTTGTGCCACACTTGCGCCCAAGCCACCATTCTTTTGGTGTTCTTCGGCTGTCACCACACATCCCGTTTTATTCACCGACTTGATAATTGCCTGAGTGTCCAAAGGTTTAATCGTGTGCATATTGATTAGTTCGACAGAAATGCCTTTTTCCTCCAAAATACGAGCCGCTTCAATTGCTTTCCATACCAAATGACCACAGGCAATCACGGTGACATCTGTACCTTCACTCAATACTTGTGCTTTGCCTATTTCAAACTCTTGGTTTTCATCCGTAAAAATGGGCCATTTAGGTCGCCCAAAGCGAAGGTAAACAGGGCCATGATGGTCTGCAATCGCTTTGGTTGCCAATTTGGTTTGGGTATAGTCGCAAGGAACAATAACAGTCATGTTTGGAAGCATTTTCATCATGCCGATGTCTTCCAAAATTTGATGCGTTGCCCCATCTTCTCCCAAGGTCAAGCCAGCATGAGAAGCACAAATTTTTACATTCTTCTCAGAATAGGCGATGGATTGACGAATTTGGTCATAGACTCTTCCCGTCGAAAAGTTGGCAAAAGTGCCTGTAAATGGAATCTTGCCGCCAATGGTCAACCCAGCAGCTACACCCATCATATTTGCTTCGGCGACTCCGCAATTGAAGAACCTATCGGGAAATTCGTCTTCAAAAGCATTCATTTTTAAAGAGCCTGTCAAATCTGCACACAAGCCAACGACTTGATCATTTTCTCGCCCCAATTCCAACAGTCCATCGCCAAAGCCACTTCGAGTATCTTTTTTGCCTGTTGAGGTGTATTTATCTAATTTATTTGCAGTAGTTTGCATTTTTTATTTTTTTTCTTCAATCTCCGAGAGATTTTTGAGGTTTAATATTAAAAAATTGAAGACCTGTGAAATAAACATTGTCCTTAAAGGAAAGGAAAACTTCAAAAGTCCAAAGTTAAACGTTACTGATTACCAATCACGATACTAATAATCTCCCAGCGTTTCCTCCAATTGAGCCAAAGCCACCGCTGTTTGTTCTGCATTTGGCGCTTTTCCATGCCAATGATGTGTGCCTTCCATAAAGTCCACTCCTTTGCCCATATCTGTTTTCATCAGAATGACAATGGGTTTGCCTTTTCCAGCCAAGGTCTTAGCCTTCGCCATCACATCTAAAATTGCTTGCATATCATGTCCGTCCAAATGCAACACTTCCCAACCAAAAGCAGCCCACTTCCCTGGCAAATCTCCCAAAGATAGGACATCTTCGTTGGAACCGTCAATCTGCTGCCCGTTCCAATCTACCGTAGCAATGAGGTTGTCGACTTTGTGATGTGCTGCAAACATCATCGCTTCCCAAATTTGTCCTTCCTGCAATTCTCCATCTCCATGTAAGGAATAAACAAAGTGTGTATCCCCATTGAGTTTTTTTGCCAAAGCAGCTCCAACGGCCACAGACAAACCTTGCCCCAATGAACCACTTGCCATTCTGATGCCGGGAAGCCCTTCTTCGGTAGCAGGATGTCCTTGCAAACGAGAATTCAACTTACGAAAAGTAGCCATTTCTGGGATTGGAAAATAACCGCTCCTTCCAAGAACGCTATAAAAGACAGGAGATATATGTCCATTGGACAAGAAAAACACGTCTTCTCCAATTCCGTTCATATCAAAGCCCTCTTTTCGATCCATTACTTCAAAATATAGAGCCGTCAAAAAATCAGCACATCCCAAAGAACCTCCAGGGTGACCAGATTCAGCACTACTTACCATACGGATGATGTCTCGACGTACTTGGCTTGCTATTTGTTCCAATTCAACTATACGATTCATACAATAAATAAATATTATTTTCCACAAAGATAACCGAAAGAAACAGAAAAAATAGTTGCGCTTGTCATTAAAGCATTGGGAAGTTGCCAAAACATCAAAAAATTGGTGTCTTTTTTCAATTTGGTTACTAAATGACGTAATTTTGCGTTACAAACTTGCCCCATGTACCATTTTATTCTAATAACTCTCTTATACCTTAAATATCCAACTACACTCTCTAACCTCTTAAATATTTAGCCACTCATACCAATCTTAACTAGGTACAGAATAGGCTGCGATCAACAATTTAAATCTAAAAAATTGATTGAAAATCATTAATGCATTTAGATTTTTCACCCGCTTTCACATTCAAATAGATAGCTTGTAATTGTTAAAAAAAATGGAGTTGAACAGAATACACTTACTATTTTTCATCACACTTTTTATTGGATTTGCTTCTACAATCTTTGCACAAAATACTTGCAGTAGTCCAGATGTTATCACCAATCTACCTTATGCCCAAACTGGCTTGACTACCTGCGGTGCAGAAAATAATTACATTGCCGACTGGACCTGTGGTTCTGCTTATATGAATGGAGAAGATTATGTCTTTGAATATACTGCGGACCAAACAGGTTGCCATTTATTCAATATTTACAACACCTCAAATTGGACAGGTTTGTTTGTATTAGACGGGTGTCCTGATACTCCTACTACAAACTGTGTAGAATTTGCAACTTCTCAAGATGGAAACCCAACTCTTAGTACCGATTTGGTGAATGGAACGACCTACTATGTGGTCGTATCCACCTGGCCCAGTCCCAACTGCACCGACTTCGATATTTACATTGATCAATGTATTGCAGGAAATGATTGCGATACTCCTTACACCATTACAGGTACTTCTTTTTCTGAGACGAACTTGACGACTTGTAGTGTAGATAATAGTTTTGGAGGGGGAGCAGAATGTGGCAGTAATTATATGCTGAGTAATGATTTTGTATTTGAATTTACTCCGGACTCCACCAAATGTTACATCATAGATATAACCAATACGGCTTCTTATGTAGGAGCATTTATTCTTACAGATTGTCCATCTTCTGTGTTTGCTGTCTGCTTGGCCTCTGATACTCCCGGTTCTCTGGGAAACCCCACGCTAGAATTGGAGTTAACAGCCGATGAGACTTATACCATTGTCGTTTCCTCTCAAGAAACTCCAAATTCTTGCACTGATTTTGATATTGATATCAGTACAGGACCTTGTCCCGAGCCAGAGCCAAACGATTGTATAAATGCGTTGCCCATTTGTAGCAATGGATTATTGAATTTTAATAGTAACGGAACGGGGCAAAACGATTTTTTTCCCATCAATAATGAGAGCGGTTGTCTAAGTTTGGAGCATCAATCTGCTTGGTATGTTGTCCAGATAGGCCCTGAACCTGAAGATGGCGGAGAATTCGCATTTACAATCAACCCTATTGCAGGTTCTGGAGAAGATTACGATTTTGCTGTTTATGGTCCCAATATAACTTGTGATAATTTGGGCTCTCCTCTTCGGTGTTCTTTTGCAAGTGACAACTGCACTTTCTGCCCACAAACGGGTTTAGGTAATGGAGCCAACGATTTTTCCGAAAATCCTAGCGGAGATGGATTTGTTGCGCCTATAGATGCCTTACCAGGTGAAATTTACTACATATTAGTTGATAACTTTGAAAGTTCATCTTCTGGTTTTGATCTTATTTGGACAGGAGATGCCATACTAGACTGTGGGGCTTTGCCTCCCTGCGATTTTGAAGCTCATGTGGGAGAAAACCAAGCTATTTGTCTAAATTCGGATAATTTTCAATTAGAGGGCTCTATTGTCAACAGTGAGGCAGGACTGACCTACTCATGGACATCTATACCCATTGATGCTGTAAATTATCTAATCAATGCCAATACCTTAACCCCTACTTTCGACATAGGAAGTTTGCCTGCCAATTTTCATGGGCAAATTATTTATACATTGGAAGTATCCAATGGAGATTGCCATTCTTTAGATAACATGGCTATTATAGTAGATACGGCTGATAATCCTCCTAATGGAGATACTCCTATCGAATATTGTGTGGGGAGTACTGTTGCTGCGCTTTCGGGAACACCTCATAATAGTGGCACTATCAAATGGTATGATGCAGATCCCTCTCTCAATACTCTAAGCCCTATTCATACAGGCAATAGTTTTCTTCCCAGTGTCGGTACTTCTCCTTCTGATCATATTGACAATACCAATATTGGTACAACTTCATTTTGGATAACAGAAACACCAACAGGAGGTTGTGAAACATTGCCCTTTCAGATAGAGGTTGTTTTTATTGCCCAGCCAGAATTGGCTTCAATAGCAGATCAGGTTTCGTGTACGGACAATTTCGATTTGAGCAGCATTGCTGTCTCCGACATCAACGGTTTGAATTTAAACACAGCAAATATAAGCTTTCATGAGGACAGTGCAGGAAATCCAGGCAATGCCATTGCAGGACTAGTTAATCAAAGTGGGCAGTATTGGATAATGGTTGATTTGGCGGGATGTACGGATGCAGTAGCGTTTCATGTCACTCTTGGAACTATGGAGTTGACAATAAATACTGCGGATGCTAGTTGCGGTGAGCAAGATGGGGCAGCTACTGTAATAGCAAATATGGGTACTTCACCCTATACTTATCAATGGAATTCAACGCCTCCACAAAACACCGCTACTGCAAGCAATTTAGCCCAAGGAACTTATTTTGTCACCGTTACCGATGCCAATGACTGCACTGCAACAGAGCAAACAACGGTGAATGTTCCCGAAATTCCAGATGCAATTGCAGCCAATGATGGCCCTTTATGTGAAGGAGCATCCCTTCAATTAACTGCTTCTACAAGTAGCACTGCCGATGCCATCTATTACAACTGGTCAGGACCAAATGGTTTTGCCTCAACTGAACAAAATCCCGTATTGACAAACACCGATGCAAGTTTCTCAGGTTCTTATTCGCTTACCATTACTGCCGACGAATGTTCGTCTCCAGAAGCAATAACAGAGGTAATCGTATATGAACAGCCCGACGCCATCGTGAACGGCAATATGGAAATTTGTGATGGAACTACGATACAACTCACTGGCTCTACTACCAATACGTCCAATGACCTTGTTTATCAATGGACAGGTCCAGATAGTTTTGCCTCCACCGAACAAAATCCTACTTTCAATAATATTTCTCTAAACCAATCAGGAACATATACCCTTATAGTCAGTGCAAATGGATGTGCTTCTGAGGCTGCTTCTACTGAAATAACCATTCACCAAAGCCCCAATATTGACGATAACATTCCACTGCAAAGCAGTTGCAATGGAAGTTTTGATATAGAAAGTATTCTCATTACTGATGCCAACAATAGTTCTCCTACTATAACTTACCACGAAGACAATGCAGGTATGGTTGGCGCAAATTTGACGCACACAATTATAAATCAATCAGGAAGCTATTGGATTTTGGCAGAAAATAGTATTTGTGCCGACTCAGTAATGGTCACACTTGACATATTCAATGAACCAATAGCGGATTTCACACTTTCTGAAACAGAGCTCTGTGCAGATGGCAGTAGTGAAATCACCATAACTTTCACAGGAACAGTAACAAACGAAAGCGATGCCACCTTCAATTGGAATTTCGATGGAGGAACCATTGTTACAGGTTCGGGGATTGGACCTTACACCATTTCTTGGTCAGATGCGGGAATAGGTACTGCAACAATCAGTTTGGGTATAGAAGAAAATGAATGTCTATCCGATATAGCAACACAAACTATTACACTTTACACTCCTTTGCCACCCCTTGTGGTCAATTGCAGCGATTCGAGTCCCAATTTTGTTGAGTTTGACTGGAACGATGTTTCTGGGGCAACCGGCTATTCTATAAGCTATACAATCAATGGAGAAATGCCTCCCGTTACCGACAATACGACAAACACAAATTACGAAATCAATGGCCTCACCCCTGATGATGTAATAGAAATCAACGTAACTGCCTTAAGCGATGGATTATGTGGTAATAGCAATACTTCTACTGCAATATGCGCAGCAGATGATTGCCCCGTCATAAATCCCACCATTACCTTATCTAGTATTTACTGCAATGACCACTTACCAATCAGTTTATCTGCAACACCTTCGGGGGGAACATTCACCATCAACGGTACAGCAGCCAACAATTTTGACCCAAGTACTGCCGCACTCGAAATACCTCACTTGGTAGAATATACCTATACCGACTCTGCAACAGATTGTGTTTATACCGCCACTAAAAATGTATACGTTTACGCTGTTCCAACTGCCGAATTTAATTTGTCTTCTGCTACTCTTTGCGCTGAAGGAACGAATGAAATAACCGTTACCTACACAGGAACGGGGGGCTCCAATACACAGTTTAATTGGAGTTTTGGAGATGCCACCATCCTTTCGGGAACAGGGAGTGGTCCTTATACACTCACTTGGGACAGTGGTACGGGGTCACAAGACATTTCATTGGTTGTCACACAGAATAATTGTACTTCTCCAATTCACATCGAAACCATTTTCTTGTCTCAACCTTTGGAGATTCCTATTGTAAATTGCACAGATATTGGAGTGAACAACATTGTTTTTGATTGGCAAAACATTGAAGGAGCGTTTGGTTATACCGTCTCTTATTCCATCAATGGCAACATTGCAATAGAAGAAAATACTTCCGACTCTGTTTTTGAAGTTGAGAACCTCGAACCTGAAAGTGTGGTGGAAATATCTGTGATGGCTTTGGGTTTTGAACCTTGTGGAGATAGTGAGATAGGAACAGTAACATGTGAGGTATTGAATTGTCCTCCCATGAGTATTGAAATAAGTGACTTTGAAAATCAATTTTGTGTAGAAGCTTCGTCTGTTTCATTATCAGCCGAACCTTCGGGCGGAATATTTAGCGGTTCTGGAGTGTCGGGTTCTACCTTGAATCCTTCAAATGCCGAAATCGGTGAACATATTTTGACCTATACCTATACAGATACCAACGGTTGCGACTATTCTACAACTACTCCTTATATCGTTAATCCTGTTCCAACTTCAAGTTTTGACTTAGACCCATTTTTACTGTGTGCAGACGGAACAAGTGAAGCTACCATTGTTTTTACAGGCAATACCTATAGCGAAAATCCTATTTTTAATTGGAACTTCAATGGAGGAGTATTGGTGTCTGGTTCAGGAGCAGGACCACTTACAGTTGTTTGGTCAAACATGACAGGCATGGCAAATGTCAGCTTGAACATCACCGAAAATGGCTGTACCTCAACCATCACTACGGAATCCATTAGTCTACACCAACCTTTAGATCCGCCCACTGTTATTTGTGCCGAAACAACCAACAATAGCGTCCGCTTTGAATGGCAACATGTTGATTTTGCGCTCAGTTATGAAATCACCTATACCATAAACGATGGTGAACCCATCACTATTTCCAGCCCTGATCCATATTTAGATGTCACAGATTTGAACCTCGGTGATGTGGTAAATATTGAAGTCGTACCTGTCGGTGACGAACCTTGCGGAAACGGGCCAGCTGGTATAGCCGAATGTACTGTTGAAGATTGCCCAGAGCTTGAAGTAAGTATTGACAGCTTAGCAGATAGCTATTGCAGTGACGAACCCATTGTTATTTTAGAAGGGACTCCTGAAGGAGGAATATTTAGCGGGTTAGGTGTTACTGGCAACGAGTTTGATCCTGCTACTATTGCCAAAGAAAACACGATTGTTCAGTATACCTATATAGACCCCGATACAGGTTGCACTTACAATACTTCGATGAATGTCAATGTGATTGCTGTTCCTATTGCAGAATTTGAGATTGTTCCGAATACCTTATGTGCTGACGGAAATATGGAGGCAATTATTACCTTTACAGGAGTTGCTGATTTGAATGCCTCCTTCAATTGGGATTTTGGTGGGGGAATAGCCAATCCTGCAACAGGTTCTGGTCCACATACCGTTGTATGGGAGGATGCACAAGCAACAGGCGAAATTAGTTTGATGATTGACAACGAAGGCTGTATTTCCGAATCCTTTTCTCAAAACGTTACCTTAGCAGCTCCCATTGAGAATTTTCAAGTAAGCTGCTCAACCGCCACGACCAGTTCTGTAAGCTTTGATTGGGCGGACGTTCTCAACGCTGAAGGCTACGAAATTCGTTACAGTATCAATGGACAAAACCTAACCAACAGCATTTCCATTAACAATTCTCATTTCACCATTGGTGATTTAGCTATTCAAGACAGTGTTCAAATTTTTGTCACCGCCATCGCTACTGAACCTTGTGCCTCCATTGAAGTCTCTGCAATCTGTACTACAATTGACTGCCCTGATATTGAACTCACCATCAGTGACCTAAATGAATCTTATTGCAGCAATGAATCTATTTTTGAACTTTCAGCCTTACCCGAAGGAGGAATTTTTGTAGGACAAGGAATCGAAGGCACAAACACCTTCAATCCTTCCGCTGCAATAGTTGGCACAAACAACATCGAATACCAATACACCGACGCTGATTCGGGTTGTGAGTATTCTTTACCTTTTGAAATAACCGTAGAAAAACCTTTGGCAGCGCCTTTGGTCAACTGCTCCGAAAGCACTCAAAACAGCATTACCTTCAATTGGAATATGGTAAACAATGCCATCAACTACCAAATCACCTACACCATCAATAACGGCAACGAAATCACTGAAATAGTTGAAAATCCACCTTTTGAAGTCAATGGATTAAGCCCACAAGATGAAGTAAATATTTCAGTTGTTGCGATTGGGGAGGGTGTCTGTGGAAACAGTGAAGCAGGTTTTACCAACTGTATCGCACAGGATTGTGAAGCGATTGATTTGGTCATTGAAGGCTTGGAGGCTGAATATTGCAGTGATGCAGATGCGGTGATTTTATCGGCAAACATTGAAGGTGGAACATTCATCATAAACGGCAATGAATCAACAACTTTCGACCCTGCAATTTTGGGTGGAGGAACGCACTTGATTGAATATATTTTGCAGCAAGGTGAATGTTCTTACAATACGAATCTGAATATTGAAGTGATTGAACCAATTGAAGCGGTCATAATTAATTGCGGTACAAGTACAACAAATTCCGTTTCCTTCAATTGGAGTGAAGCGATTGGCTACGCCTTTGAAGTGACTTACACCATCAATGGTGAAAATCCAACCACCACAACAATAAGCGACAACACTTTTGAAGTCACCGATTTAAGCCCACAAGATGAAGTCGAAATAACCGTTATTGTCCTAAACGATGGAGTTTGCGGAAACAGCCCTACGAGTTCTCAAACCTGCATTGCACAAGATTGTGAAGCAATTGATTTGGTGATTGAAGGTTTGGAGGATGAATATTGCAGTGATGCGGAGGCGGTGACTTTGATGGCAAACATTGATGGTGGCACTTTTTATGTAAATGGAACAGAATCATTCTCTTTCAATCCTACCATTTTAGGCGAAGGAACGTACTTGATTGAATACAGTTTGCAGCAAGGCGAATGTTCTTACAATACGAATCTGAATATTGAAGTGATTGAACCAATTGAAGCGGTCATAATTAATTGCGGTACAAGTACAACAAATTCCGTTTCCTTCAATTGGAGTGAAGCGATTGGCTACGCCT
>JAUHXA010000165.1 GCA_030427245.1 Bacteroidia bacterium
TCGACCGACAAAAACATAAACGCCCTTCAATTGGACTCTCGAAAAGTCGTTGCCAATGATTTGTTTGCAGCCTTGAGAGGGACAAAAGTAGATGGGCATCAGTTCATTGACATTGCGGTTAAGAAAGGCGCAACAGCTATTTTGTGTGAGGAGTTGCCAGCCGAATTGCAAGAAGGAGTCACCTATTTGCAAGTGCCAAATGCGGCGGCAGCTTTGAGTATTTGTGCAGAAAATTTTTATGACAATCCTTCTACCAAATTGAAGTTGATTGGCGTGACAGGCACTAACGGCAAGACAAGCACCGTAACGCTTTTGTTTCGATTGTTTCGGGGATTGAAGTTCAATGTAGGATTGCTTTCTACGATTCAGTACCAAATCAACGACCAAGTTTTTGCAGCTCCTCACACGACCCCCGATTCCATCAGCCTCAGTAAGATGCTGGCAAAGATGGTAGACGAAGGATGTGAATTCTGTTTTATGGAAGTGAGTTCACATGGCGTAAGTCAGCACCGAGTTGATGCCTTGGAATTTGCAGGAGGTATCTTCTCGAATATGTCTCGTGACCATTTGGATTATCATGGCGACTTCAAATCCTACATTGCAGCCAAAAAAGGCTTTTTCGATATGCTACCGAAATCTGCCTTTGCATTGGTCAATGTGGACGACAAACGAGGACGCATCATGTTGCAAAACACCAAAGCCCACCAATACACTTACGCATTGAAGTCAATGGCAGATTTCAAGGCAAAAGTTTTGGAGAATAGCTTTACGGGTTTGATGCTCAATGTGGACGGCGAAGAAGTACACAGTTTGTTGATTGGCGAATTTAGTGCCTACAATTTGCTGGCGGTTTACAGCACGGCAATGCTCTTGGGCGAAGAAAAGATTGAAATTTTGACCGAATTGAGCAAGCTCCAAACGGCAGAAGGTCGCTTTGACCCAATCACGAACAGCAGCAAAAGTGTGGTCGGAATTGTGGATTATGCCCATACGCCCGATGCTTTGGAAAAGGTATTGGAGACCATCAATGTGATTCGCACCAAAAACGAAACATTGATTACAGTCGTGGGCTGTGCGGGTGACCGAGACAAGGGAAAACGCCCTATGATGGCGGCAATTGCTTGTAAATACAGCGATAAAATCATATTGACTTCGGACAATCCGAGAACGGAAGACCCTGATGCAATTTTGGAAGATATGAAAGAAGGTGTTAGCCCAGCCGCTTTAAACAAAACACTCTTCATCACCAACCGAAAGGAAGCGATTCGAACAGCCTGTATGTTGGCTAAAAAAGGCGACATCATTCTTTTGGCGGGAAAAGGACACGAACCGTATCAAGAAATTCATGGGGTGAAATATCCTTTTAGTGACAAAGAGGAATTGCAGAAAGGGCTAGATGGGTTGAATGGCTAAATTGTTATACTGTTGAATTGTTATATGGGTGAATGGCTAAATTGTTAGGCGGAACAGTAGAGCCATAAAACAATATAGCAATGCGACAATACAACCATAAAACAATACAGCAATACAGCAATACAGCAATACTACCATAAAACAGTGCAGCAATAAAACAATATAGCAATACGACAATACAACCATAAAACCATCAGAAAAAAATGCTCTATTACTTATTTGAATGGCTCAATCAGTGGGATGTACCGGGTGCAGGACTGTTTCAATTTATCAGTTTTCGGGCAGCGGTTGCAGTAATGCTATCTCTTTTGATGTGCTTGATTTTTGGCAAGAAATGGATAGCGATGTTGCAGCGAATGCAGGTCAAAGAGACCGTTCGTGATTTGGGATTGAAGGGAGAGAAAGCCAAACAAGGTACGCCGACAATGGGTGGGGTCATCATCATTTTTGCGATATTGATTCCAACACTTTTGGTCGCCAAATTCGACAATGTTTATATCTGGTTGATGGTTTTGGCAACAGTTTGGATGGGAGCGATTGGTTTTACAGACGATTACATCAAGGTCTTCAAAAAAGACAAAAAAGGATTAGCAGGTCGCTTCAAAATCTTAGGGCAAGTGGGGTTTGGATTGATTATCGGCTTGACCATGTACTTCAATAATAATGTATATGTTCAAAAAGACATCACCAACGCACAAGAGAAAACCTACTACGAAGAATTAGAACGTTTTGAAACAGAGGATGGCAAAACGATGGTGAAATACAAAGCACCGATTACCGACATTCCCTTCTTCAAAACTTACTATTTCCATTATGGAGATATTTTGTGGTGGTTGGGAGAAAATTACCATTGGTGGGCATGGTTGATTTACATTCCTGCAATCATTTTCATCGTCACAGCCGTATCGAATGCGGCAAATTTGACAGATGGGATTGATGGATTGGCAGCAGGATTGTCTGCAATTGCAGGAGTTTGTCTCGGTTTGTTCGCCTATTTTTCGGGCAATACGATTGTATCAGACTATTTGAATATCATGTATTTACCCAACACTTCGGAGTTGGTCGTTTTTTCGGCAGCCTTTGTAGGTTCATGTATTGGCTTTTTGTGGTTCAATGCCTATCCTGCACAGATTTTTATGGGAGATACAGGCAGTTTGACCTTAGGAGGCATCATTGCAGCTTTGGCGATTGCAGTGAGAAAAGAGTTGTTGATACCAATTTTGTGTGGCATTTTTCTGCTCGAAAATTTATCGGTAGTGCTGCAAGTAGCGGTTTTTAAGTATCGAAAGAAAAAACATGGGCTGCAATATGCCCAAGAAAATAGATTGTTTTTGATGTCGCCTTTACATCATCACTACCAAAAAAAGGGGATTCCCGAAGCCAAAATCGTGACTCGCTTTTGGATTGTAGGAATCATGTTGGCGGTATTGACATTTATTACATTGAAGGTGAGGTAATTTAAGGGGTTGAGGCGACATTTTTGAGGAATCGAAAATAGCTTGTGCCGACTCCTCGGCATGTAATCTCAAACCCGATGGCAAGATGTCACCTTTTCATGCTTCAAAGATTACACCTTGCCATCTAAACTTTAATTTTCATTCTCTGTGAAAAAACTGGTCATTCTTGGTGGGGGCGAAAGCGGCGTTGGAGCTGCAATACTGGGCAAGCAGCAAGGCTTTGACGTATTTGTGTCCGACAAAGGAAGCATCAAAGACCATTACAAAGCGGAATTGAAAAAATACAATATCGCTTTTGAAGAAAAACAACATACAAGAGAGCACTTGTTTAAAGCTGATTTGATAATTAAAAGTCCAGGCATACCCGATAAAGTGGCTGTGGTGAAGGAGTTGCGGGAAGTGAATAAACCCATTATCTCGGAAATAGAATTTGCTGCGAGATATACCGACGCTTTTATCATAGCCATTACGGGAAGCAACGGCAAGACTACGACAACGACGATGACCTACGAAATATTGAAGGAAGCAGGCTTCAATGTTGGAGTCGGTGGAAACATTGGAGACAGTTTTGCAAAACAGGTGGCAATAGGCAAAAAGCGAGATTATTATGTATTGGAAGTCAGCAGTTTTCAGTTGGATGACATTGTAAAGTTCAAACCAAATATTGCAATTATCACCAACGTTACGCCCGACCATTTAGACCGATACGACTATGATTTTGGGCGATATACCGCTTCAAAATTTCGGATAACGATGAATCAAACCAAAAATGACAGTTTGATTTTCTGCAAAGACGACAAAACAAGCGAGGATTGGATAAAAGCAAAAAAAATAAATGCTGCAATTCATTCTTTCACTGCAAAAACAATAGAAACAAAACGAGGTGCGTATGCCAAAAATGGTTGGATGTACTTCAATGAAAAAGCCATCACCTCAATAAAAGAGTTAAGCCTGAAGGGTGAACACAACCTCTACAATGCAATGGCTTCGGGTCTTGCAGCACATTTAGCGGGAGTAAAATCGGAGGTGATTAGAAAAGTTCTAAGCAAGGTGAATGCAATTGAGCATCGAATGGAGTTTGTGGCGAATGTGAAAGGCATTGAGTTTATCAACGATACCAAAGCGACGAATGTAGATTCTGTTTGGTATGCTTTGGATGCGATGACCAAACCAATTGTGTGGGTCGTTGGCGGACAAGACAAAGGAAACGATTACAGTTCTTTAATGGATTTGGTGAAAGAGAAAGTGAAAGCGATTGTGTGTTTGGGAGCAGATAACCGAAAAATCCGAGAGGTTTTTGGAGAAATGATTCCCGTTTTTGAAGAAACGAATACAGCGGACAAGGCAGTAAACGTTGCCTTCAATTTGGCAAGTGAAGGGGATGTGGTTTTGCTTTCTCCTGCGTGTACGAGCTTCGATTTGTTTGACAATTATGCACAAAGAGGAGTTTTGTTTAAGGAGGCAATCAAGGAATTAGCGAAAACTTTGCCAACAGTCGAAGACTTTGGCAACAGTTGAAGTGGGTATGGGAACAGAGCCTGTTCCGAGAACTCGGAAAATTAGGGTTTCGGAGGAATTTGACCTTGTATTGTTATTCCGTAGGAATCTTGTTGAAAAGATGTACTGAACTTGAAAAAGGAACTTGTATTTTTCAAAACAGCATCTTTTAAATCAAAATTCACAAATTTAAGAACGAGATGCTTTCAGCATGACAAAAAAAGTGAGCATCATAGCATCAATAAAATCAAAAGTATCAGCTAAAAGCGAGTATCAATA